>NZ_CP027727.1:4734588-5050227 GCF_003851685.1 Pseudomonas sp. R5-89-07
GACCAGGCGCGGCTGGCCAGCTATGCGGCGGGCCAGGGCCTGACCCTGGTCGAACACGGCATCGCGCACACCTACCCCGTCATCGGCGAGACACCCGACAACCCGGAACCGATCCATCGCCTGCTGGTGGCGTGCAAGGCCTACGATGCCCAGGACGCTGTCGCACAATTGCAACACCGCCTGGTGCCGGACGCGGAACTGATCCTGCTGCAAAACGGCCTCGGCAGCCAGGACGCGGTTGCCGCCCAGTTGCCACAGGCGCGCTGTATCTTTGCTTCCAGCACCGAAGGCGCGTTTCGCGATGGCGAATGGCGCGTGGTATTTGCCGGCCATGGCTACACCTGGCTAGGCGATGCGGCCCACCCGACCGCGCCGTTGTGGCTGGATGACCTGCAGGCCGCCGCCATCCCCCATGAATGGAGCACCGATATCCTCACGCGCCTGTGGCGCAAGCTGGCCCTCAATTGCGCGATCAATCCACTGACCGTGCTCTACCAGTGCCGCAACGGAGGGCTGCAGGCCCATCAATGCGAAGTCGCCACCCTGTGCGCTGAATTGACCGAATTGCTGGAATATTGCGGCCAGCCGGCGGCTGCGCAGGATTTGCACAGTGAAGTGCAACGGGTGATCCAGGCCACTGCGGCGAACTACTCCTCGATGTACCAGGACGTGGCCAACGCACGGCGTACCGAAATCAGCTACCTGCTGGGCTACGCCTGCCAGGCGGCCGCCCGCCATCAGCGGGTAGTGCCGCATCTGCAGCAGGTGCGAGCGCGTTTGGTCGAGCAGTTGGTTGCACGCGGATTGCCCAGCGACTGAGGCACGCGCTACCCTGCCGTATGTCTATTGCCTGCGAAAAACCTGATGCCACTGCGCCAGCGTCTTGAAAACCTACCGGTAGGGCAAAAACTACTGGCTGCCCTGCTGGTACTGCTGACCACTGTGTTGCTGGTGGCCAACCTCACTTTTATCAGCGCCGCCTACTGGATCTCCCAGGAAAGCATGGCGCCCCAGGCCTTGCAGGCCATCGGCCGGCTGGTGTCCAACCCGGCACTCGCCGCCGACGCCCTGCAATCCCCGGCCCAGGCCAACGCGCTGCTCAATGAACTGACCAGCTATTCACCGTTACGCGCCGCCGCCCTGTACGACGGCGAAGGCAATCGCCTGGCGCAAATGCAACACGGCGACCGCCTGCACCTGCCCGACAACTACCGGCACATCGAGGCCTGGCGCCTCACCGAGTTTCGCAGCAATCAAGTGATCACCCTGCCGCGCGCCGGCCAGCCTTCGGGGCATCTGCTGCTCGTGGCCAGCAGTGAGCTACCGGTGGCGTTCTATACCGGCACCCTGACCGCAAGCCTGGGCATTCTGATTTTCAGCGTATTGCTGTGGCTGGTGATTGCCCGGCAGATCAAACGCCTGATCACGCGGCCAATCCACGAACTCGAAGAACTGTCGCGCCAGGTCACCCGCGAAGAGAACTACGCCCTGCGCGCCGGCCCCGGCAACCACGATGAAATCGGCAGCCTGGCGGAAGCGTTCAACACCATGCTGTCGCGCATCGAGGCCCGCGAGCAGCAGCTCAAACGCGCACGGGATGATTCCCAGGCCGCCTACGACCAGGCCCAGGGCCTGGCCGAAGAAACCCGCCACACCAACCGCAAGCTGGAACTGGAAGTCCAGGTGCGCAGCAAGATCGAGAAAAAGCTCACGGGCTTTCAGAACTACCTCAACAGCATTATCGACTCGATGCCTTCGGCGCTGATCGCCCTGGATGAACAGCTCTACGTGACCCAGTGGAATCAGGAAGCCACTGCGCTTTCCGGCACGCGCCTGGATGAGGCGCTCAACCAGCCGATCTTCCTCGCGTTCCAACCGCTCAAGCCGTACCTGCCGCAAATCAAGGCCACGGTGGAACAGCACACGGTGGAGCGCATCGAGCGGGTCACCTGGGTCAAGGACGACGAGCCAAAGCATTACGCCCTGACGTTCTACCCGTTGATGGGCGGTGCCGGACGCGGCGTGGTGATCCGCATCGATGACATCACCCAGCGCCTGTCCCTGGAAGAAATGATGGTGCAATCGGAAAAGATGCTGTCGGTTGGTGGCCTGGCTGCCGGCATGGCCCACGAAATCAACAACCCGCTGGGCGCGATCCTGCACAACGTGCAGAACATTCGACGCCGCCTGTCACCCGACCTGCCCAAGAACCTGGAACACGCCGAACAGGCCGGCATCGAGCTGGATCTGGTCAATCGTTACCTGCAAGGCCGTGAAGTCCCGCAGTTGCTGGATGGGATTCAACAGGCCGGTGCGCGTGCAGCGAAAATCGTCACGCACATGCTCAGCTTCAGCCGGCGCAGCAACCGGCAAATGGCCCCATGCGATTTGCCGGCCCTGATCGACCAGGCCGTGGAGATCGCCGGTAACGATTTCGACCTGGCCATCGGTTTTGATTTCAAGGGCCAGGCGATCATCCGCCAGTTCGATCCGCAACTGGGGCCAGTACCCGGCACGGCCAACGAATTGGAGCAAGTGCTGCTCAATCTGCTGAAAAACGCCGCCCAGGCGATTCACCTGCGTGAAGGCGACAGCGAACCGGGGCGAATCATCCTGCGCACCCGCCTCAACCCGCCCTGGGCCGAGATCCAGGTGGAAGACAACGGCATCGGCATGAGCGAAAGCGTGCGCAAACGCACCTTCGAGCCATTCTTCACCACCAAGGAAATAGGCCAGGGCACCGGGCTTGGGCTGTCGGTGTCGTATTTCATCATCACCAATAACCATAAGGGCCAGATGGAGGTGCATTCCACCCTGGGCCAAGGCACCTGCTTCACCTTGCGCCTGCCACTGGCCGGCAGCCAATTGTCCCCCGCAGAACTCACCCAACTGGAGCAATGACCATGGGCTTTCGCCTGTCGAAGATCTACACCCGCACCGGCGACCAGGGCGAAACCGGCCTCGGCGACGGGCGCCGCGTGCCCAAGGATCACCCACGGGTGGAGGCCATCGGCGAGGTGGATACGCTGAACAGTCAGCTTGGATTGTTGCTGGCGAACCTTGAAGAGCAGAGCGGCAAGCATCCCGAATTGAACGACGTCATCGAGGTGCTCACGCCCTGCCAGCATCGGTTGTTCGACCTGGGTGGCGAGCTGGCCATGCCGGTGTACAAAGCGCTGACTGCAGCGGAAGTGGATCGGCTGGAAGCGGCGATTGATCGCTGGAATGAAGAAGTGGGACCGTTGGAGAATTTCATCCTGCCCGGCGGCTCGGCGCTGATCGCCCAGGCGCATGTGTGCCGCAGCCTGGCACGCAGCGCCGAACGCCGCTGTCAGCAGTTGAATGCGCTGGAGCCTTTGGAAGGAGTGGGCTTGGCGTATATCAATCGGCTGTCGGATTTGCTGTTTGTCGCGGCCCGGGTGATTGCCAGGCGCCAGGGCGTTGCCGAGGTTTTGTGGCAGGCGGCGGCGAAGCCTCACTGAGGATTACTGGGTGACTGGCAGGGCCCCATCGGGGGGCAAGCCCCCTCCCACATTTTGATTTGTGAATACAGTCTAGTGTGGGAGGGGGATTGCCCCCGATGAGGCCCGCCAGAGCAACCTCAAACCTGCGGCCAGAACGCCCTGATCCCTGCCACACCCTGAGCCCCCACCGACCAAGCCTGCTCGCGGTGCTCAGGCCCTACCCCGCCCAACAGAAACACCGGCTTGCTGAACCCACGGATCAGCTCGGCCGCCTGTTCCCAGCCCAACGGCTGAGCCTCAGGATGAGTCTGCGTCGGCTGAACCGGCGACAGCGTGACAAAGTCCACATCCATCAACTCTGCCAACGCCAGCTCTTCAGCGTTGTGACACGAAGCCGCCAGCCAACGGTCCTTCGGCAGTGGCCGCCCCTTGCTCGCGTACTTACGCAATTGGGCCGACGTCATGTGCCAGCCGGCCGATGGGAAATCTCCCAGCCATTCGAACGGCCCTTTGAGCATCAACTGCGCCTTGCCCGCACACAACCCCACTGCATCCACGGCGAGGTCGCGGTATTTGGGGTCGTAACCATTGGGCGCGCGCAGCTGGACCAGCTTGATGCCACCGGCAATGGCGGCTTGAAGGCTACGCAACAAGGGCGCGGTTTCCAGCTCACCGGGGGTGATCAGGTACTCGGCAGGCAGACGTGCCGCCGCAACAATGGGCGCGTTAGCCGCTGGAAACGCATAGTTGATCAGGTCTCGCGGGGTCACCCATTCCAAGGGCTGGCCTTCAACCCCGTGGGGTTCGCCGGTAAACGCCGAGACTTCCCAGACATCCAGCAACACCTGCTTGTCCGGGTAATCATGCTGCACCTGAATCAACGGCCGCGCCGTGGTGACCTGGATGCCCAGCTCTTCCTGCAATTCGCGGGACAAGGCTGTGGCGACTGACTCGCCCGCCTCCACCTTGCCGCCGGGAAATTCCCAGAGGCCACCTTGATGCTGAGTATCGGCGCGGCGTGCCAGCAGGATCCTGCCATCGACACCGCGGATCACCGCTGCTGCTACATGCACTCGTTTCACCGCCGACTTCCTCCGGGTTTCAGGTGCGATATTCCGCGTTGATCTTCACGTATTCGTGGGACAGGTCCGTGGTCCAGATGGTTTCGCTGCACTCGCCGCGGCCCAGCTCGATACGGATGGTGATTTCTTCCTGCTGCATCACCGCCGAGCCCTGGGCTTCGGTGTAGGTGTCGGCACGGGCGCCACGGCTGGCAATGCATACATCGCCGAGGAATACGTCGATCTTGCTCACGTCCAGGTCAGGCACACCGGCACGGCCCACCGCCGCGAGAATACGGCCCCAGTTCGGGTCGGAAGCAAACAGGGCGGTCTTGATCAGCGGCGAGTGCGCCACGGTGTAACCTACGTCCAGGCACTCCTGGTGGTTGCCGCCGCCATTGACTTCAACGGTGACGAACTTAGTAGCACCCTCGCCGTCCCGCACGATGGCCTGGGCCACGTCCATGCACACCTCGAATACTGCCTGCTTCAACGCCGCGAACAGCGGGCCTTCGGTGGAGGTAATTTCCGGCAGGTTGGCCTGGCCGGTGGCGATCAGCATGCAGCAGTCGTTGGTGGAGGTATCACCGTCGATGGTGATGCGGTTGAACGACTTGTTGGCGCCGTCCAGCATCAGGCGTTGCAGCACATCGCGGGAGACTTTGGCGTCGGTGGCGATATAGCCGAGCATGGTGGCCATGTTCGGGCGGATCATGCCCGCGCCCTTGCTGATACCGGTCACGGTGACGGTCACGCCCTCGTGCACGAACTGACGGCTCGCGCCCTTGGGCAGGGTGTCGGTGGTCATGATGCCGGTGGCCGCAGCCGCCCAGTTATCCACAGACAGGTCATCCAGCGCGGCTTGCAGGGCGCCTTCGATTTTTTCCACCGGCAGCGGCTCACCGATCACCCCGGTGGAGTACGGCAGCACCTGGCTGGCGTCGACGCCGGTCAACTGCGCCAGCTTGGCGCAGGTGCGTGCCGCCGCCACGAGGCCGGGCTCGCCGGTACCGGCGTTGGCATTGCCGGTGTTGGTCAGCAGGTAACGAATCGAACCGGCCACACGTTGCTTGGCCAGGATCACCGGGGCAGCGCAAAAGGCGTTGAGGGTGAACACGCCAGCGACGGTCGAGCCTTCGGCACAGCGCATCACCACCACATCCTTGCGGCCCGCACGCTTGATGCCGGCCGACGCGATACCGAGTTCAAAACCGGCGACCGGGTGCAATGTGGGCAAAGGACCAAGACCAACAGCCATGTATGCGCTCCTCGAAATAGATGATGTCTGTGCCGTCGCTACCGACGGGGAATTAATGGCAAAACGCCGCGACGGCTGATGCCGGTCGCGGCGTAGGGTGTTGCAGCGCCAGGCGAAAATCTTATTCGATCTGGCCGTGGCAGTGTTTGAATTTCTTACCCGAACCGCAGTAGCACAGTTCGTTGCGGCCCAGCTTCTGATCGTTGCGCACCGGCGTTTGAGCCAGGGCCACATCGACCTCCTCGCCCAGCACCTCAGGCGCGTCCAGGCCCGGCGCTTCGTCGTGCTGGAACTGCATGCGCGCAGCCAGTGCCTCGGCTTCCTGGCGCAGGCGTGCTTCTTCCTCGATCGGGTCTTCGCGACGCACCTGAACGTGGGAAAGCACGCGGATCGAATCGCGCTTGATCGAATCCAGCAGTTCGGAGAACAAGGTGAACGACTCGCGCTTGTACTCCTGCTTCGGGTTCTTCTGGGCGTAGCCACGCAGGTGGATGCCGTGACGCAGGTGGTCCATGGTCGACAGGTGGTCTTTCCACAGGTCGTCCAGCACGCGCAGCACGATTTGTTTCTCGAAGGTGCGCAGTGCTTCGGCACTCGCCTGCTCTTCTTTCTCGTTGTACGCGGCCAGCAATTGGGCCATCAGTTTTTCGCGCAGGGTTTCTTCGTACAGGTGGTCGTCTTCGTCGAGCCACTGCTGAACCGGCAGGTCGACGCCGAAGTCGCTCTTCAACGCGGCTTCCAGACCGGCAACATCCCACTGCTCAGGCAGCGACTGTGGCGGGATATGCGCGCTGACGGTGGCGTTGAGCACGTCCTGACGGAAGTCAGCGATGGTCTCGCCAATGTTGTCGGCGGCCAGCAACGTGTTACGCATGTGATAGATCACTTTACGCTGTTCGTTGTTGACGTCGTCGAACTCGAGCAGTTGTTTACGAATGTCGAAGTTACGCCCCTCAACCTTGCGCTGGGCCTTCTCGATGGCGTTGGTCACCATGCGGTGCTCGATGGCTTCACCGGACTGCATGCCCAGGGCCTTCATGAAGTTCTTGACCCGGTCCGAGGCGAAGATACGCATCAGGCTGTCTTCCAGCGACAGGTAGAAACGGCTGGAACCGGCGTCACCCTGGCGACCGGCACGGCCACGCAACTGGTTGTCGATACGGCGCGATTCGTGACGCTCGGACGCGATCACCTGCAAACCGCCGGATTCCAGCACGGCCTGGTGGCGTTTCTGCCAGTCAGCCTTGATCTGGGCGATCTGCTCGGGGGTCGGGTTGTCGAGCGAAGCCACTTCCACTTCCCAGTTACCGCCCAACAGGATGTCGGTACCACGACCGGCCATGTTGGTGGCGATGGTCAGCGCGCCGGGGCGACCGGCCTGGGCGATGATCTCGGCTTCCTTTTCGTGGAACTTGGCGTTGAGGACCTTGTGCTCGATGCCTTCCTTGTTGAGCAGGTTGGACACGTGCTCGGAAGTCTCGATGGTCGCGGTACCCACCAGGATTGGGCGGCCCTTGGCCATGCCGTCCTTGATGTCATTGATGATCGCCGCGTATTTCTCTTCGGCGGTCAGGAACACCAGGTCGTTGAAGTCTTTACGCGCCAGTGGCTTGTTGGGCGGGATGACCACCACCGACAGACCGTAGATCTGATGGAACTCGAACGCTTCGGTGTCGGCCGTACCGGTCATGCCGGACAGCTTGTTGTACAGACGGAAGTAGTTCTGGAAGGTCGTGGAGGCCAACGTCTGGCTTTCGGCCTGGATGTTGAGCATTTCCTTGGCTTCGATGGCCTGGTGCAGGCCTTCGGACAAACGGCGACCAGGCATGGTACGGCCGGTGTGTTCGTCGACCAGTACCACCTGACCGTCCTGGACGATGTATTCGACGTTGCGATGGAACAGCTTGTGGGCACGCAGGCCGGCATACACGTGGGTCAGCAGGCCCAGGTTATGCGCCGAGTACAGGCTTTCGCCTTCAGCCAGCAGGCCGATCTGGGTCAGCATGTCTTCGACGAACTGGTGGCCAGCCTCGTTGAGTTCGACCTGACGGGTCTTCTCGTCGATGGTGAAGTGACCTTCTTTGGTCACCACGCCTTCGACTTCCTCGATGTGCTGCTCCAGGCGCGGGATCAACTTGTTGATCTCGGTGTACAGGCGCGAGCTGTCCTCGGCTTGGCCGGAGATGATCAGCGGGGTACGCGCTTCGTCGATAAGGATGGAGTCGACTTCGTCGATCACGGCAAAGTTGAGTTCGCGCTGGAATTTTTCTTCCATGCTGAACGCCATGTTGTCGCGCAGGTAGTCGAAACCGAATTCGTTGTTGGTGCCGTAGGTGATGTCGGCGGCGTAGGCGGCGCGCTTTTCTTCCGGCGGCTGGAACGGCGTCACTACGCCGACGGTCAGGCCGAGGAATTCATACAGCGGGCGCATCCAGTTGGCGTCCCGGCGGGCCAGGTAATCGTTCACTGTCACAACGTGCACGCCCTTGCCGGACAGTGCATTGAGGTAAACACCCAGGGTTGCCACCAGGGTCTTGCCTTCACCGGTACGCATTTCGGCAATCATGCCTTCATGCAAGGTCATGCCGCCAATCAACTGGACGTCGAAGTGGCGCATGCCCATAACGCGCTTACCGGCTTCACGGGCGACCGCAAAGGCTTCGGGAAGCAGCTTGTCGAGGGTTTCACCTTTGGCTATGCGGGCCTTGAACTCTTCGGTCTTGGCGCGCAATTGCTCGTCCGACAGAGCAACCATCTGCTCTTCGAAGGCATTGACCAGCTGCACCGTCTTGAGCATGCGTTTGACTTCGCGCTCATTCTTGCTTCCAAAAAGTTTCTTTAACAAAGGCGCAAACATATCGGCAGGTTCTTCCACACATAGGGATGGAGGGCGCACCGTGAGTGGCCCGAGCAGCCCTCACGGCCGCATGCGAACGCGCATTCTACCCGGAATCGTGGGTGAGGAAAGTGGCGTTGTTCCCGGAGGCGGGCACGGCGCTGTGAGAGGGCTTGTTTAAAATAAGGGCTTTTGGCGGAACTTCAACCCATGAAAGGCAGAAGTTACTTATTGATTTCATGAGAAAAGCCCTGCCTCCGCACGGCCTCGGGGCCCACAGGCGCTTTCTGTTAAGATAGCTGCTCTGTTACTTAAGGTGTCTAAACATGGCATTTCGCCCTCTTACAGCCCGCGCTCCCGGCGTGTTGCTTCGCGAAGCCAAGCCGCTCAAAGCCATCTTTGGCCACGCGCAACGCCTGGGTCGCTTGCAACGCCTGCTAGAAAGTCAGCTGCAACCGGCCGCCCGCGAACATTGTCATGTAGCGTCCTGGCGCGAAGGCAATCTGCTATTAATTGTCACCGATGGGCATTGGGCCACCCGCTTGCGTTACCAGCAAAAACGCTTGCAGCGCCAATTGATGGAGTTTGACGAGTTTGCCGGCCTGACGCGCATCCAGTTCAAGGTGCAGCCGCCCACCGTGCTGCGCAGCACGGGGGGGCATACGATGGACCTGTCGGAAACGGCGGCCGAAACCCTCCAGGCCACGGCTGAAGGAATCAACGACCCGGGCTTGCGCGCGGCACTGGAACGGCTGGCCGCCCATGCCAGGCCCAAGCCCTGAGCCTTACTTGCGCTTACTGCCGCCCAGCAACGAGCCCAATAAGCCGCGCACCAACTGCCGCCCCATCTGATTGGCCGCCTGCTGCATGGCGGATTTGAGCGCCTTGCCCGCCGTGGTTCCCAGGAACGCACCGGCCTTGTCGGTGAAGCTGGGCTCTTCGGTCGCCGGTTTGGCCTCCTCGGTCGGCCCCAACTCCTTGCGCGCCATCAGCACTTCATAGGCTGATTCACGGTCAATCGGCTTGTCATACCGGCCCTGCAGCGGCGAACTGGCGACCAGCGCCGCACGTTCGGCCTCGGTGAGCGGCCCGATCCGCGACTGTGGCGGGGCGACCAATACGCGCTGGACTACCTCCGGCGTGCCTTTTTCCTGCAAGGTGCCCACCAGCGCCTCACCGGTGCCCAACTCCGTCAGCACGGCCAGGGCATCGAATGCCGGGTTGGGCCGGAAACCGTCCGCCACCGCCCGCAGGGATTTCTGCTCCTTGGTGGTGAACGCGCGCAGGCCATGCTGAATCCGCAGCCCCAGTTGCGCCAGTACCGTGTCGGGCAAATCTCCCGGCGATTGGGTGACGAAGTACACGCCCACGCCTTTGGAACGAATCAAGCGCACCACCTGTTCCAAACGGTCCTGCAACGCCTTGGGTGTATCGGCGAACAACAAGTGCGCCTCATCGAAAAACAGCGCCAGCAGCGGTTTTTCCGCATCACCGCGCTCCGGCAACTGCTCGAACAGTTCCGCCAGCAGCCACAGCAGGAAGGTCGCATAGACCTTCGGCGCGTCATGCACCAAGCGGCTGGCGTCCAGCAGGTGGATGCGGCCGCGCCCGTCGCTGGCAGGCTGCAAGATATCCTCGAGCTGCAGGGCCGGTTCGCCAAACAGCGCTTCGGCGCCCTGCTGCTCCAGCACCGCGAGGCGCCGCAATAACGCCTGACTGGAACCGGTGGTCATCAACGCGGCATCGTCGCCCAACAGCTCAGGGTGATAGCGCAGGTGGTTGAGCAAGGCCTTGAGGTCTTTGAGGTCCAGCAGCAACAGGCCTTCACGGTCGGCTACCTTGAATGTCGCGTACAACGCCGACTGCTGGCTGTCGGTGAGTTCCAACAGACTGCCGAGCAACAACGGCCCCATTTCGCTGATGGTGGTGCGCAAAGGGTGACCGGACTGCCCGTGGATATCCCACAACGTAACGGGATAAGCCTTGGGCGCGTAATCAAGGAAGGGCATCCCGGCGATGCGTTCGGCAACCTTGCCCTGGGGGTTGGCCGCGGCACCCAGGCCGCAAAGGTCACCCTTGATGTCGGCGGCGAATACCGCCACGCCCGCATCACTGAAGGCTTCCGCCAGGCGCTGCAAGGTGACGGTCTTGCCGGTGCCGGTGGCGCCGGCGATCAACCCATGACGGTTGGCCAGGCGCATGGGCTGGGCGATGGGCTGGCCGTCTGGGCCGGCACCGATAAGCAGTTGTGTGGAGTCAGGCATTTCGTCACCTTTGGTTAATCTTTAGTGCAGCCAGGTCGATACAAGTAATGTGAAACCCACAACATCCAAAATAGGACAGATATTTCCTACGCAGGCCCCTAGCGCTAGCACCAGAAGTACCACACCTTTTTTGACGCTGCCATTTTTGCGCATCCCATCAGGACGCGCCTCGGATATCAAGACCTTAGCGGACCCTACAAGCCATGAATAAAAACCTGCGCTTCAGCCATAAAATTTTGCTTGCAGCCTCCCTTATCGTCATCGCCGCCTTCGCGTTATTTACCCTTTACAACGATTACCTTCAGCGCAATGCGATCCGTGACGACCTCAATAACTACCTGCATGAAATGGGCGATGTCACCGCCAGCAATATCCAGACCTGGCTCACCGGGCGCATCGCGCTGGTAGAAAACGCCGCACAGAATATTGCCCTCAACCCCGACCCCTCGGTGGTTGCCAGCCTGCTGGAACAGAAAGCGCTGACATCGTCGTTCATGGCGACCTACGTCGGCGACAGCCAGGGCACCTTCACCATCCGCCCCGACACCAAGATGCCCGACGGTTTCGACCCGCGTGTTCGCCCCTGGTACAAGGGTGCCCAGAACAGCAACGGTTCGACGTTGACCGAGCCCTATATCGACGCGGCAACGGGGCAACTGATTATTTCCATCGCCACACCGAGTGCCAAGGCCGGCCAGAGCATCGGCGTGGTGGGCGGCGACCTGAGCCTGCAAACCCTGGTGGACAACATTGGTGCCCTGGACTTCGGCGGCATGGGCTATGCGTTCCTGGTCAGCGCCGACGGCAAAGTGCTGGTCCACCCGGACAAGGCCCTGGTGATGAAGACCCTGGCTGACGTGTACGCCAAAGACACACCGAAGATCAGCGCGGATTTCAGCGAAGTGCAGGCCAATGGCAAAACCAATATCGTCACGTTCACCCCGATCAAGGGCCTGCCCTCGGTGAACTGGTACCTGGGCATTTCGGTGGATAAAGCCAAGTCGTTCGCCATGCTCAGTGAGTTCCGTACGTCGGCGGTTATCGCCACGATTATCGCCGTGGTCATCATCATCGCCTTGCTGGGCATGTTAATCCGCGTGTTGCTGCAACCGCTGCACGTGATGACCCGCGCCATGCAGGACATCGCCGACGGCGAAGGCGACCTGACCCGACGTCTGACCATCCAGAACAACGACGAATTCGGCACCTTGGGCAATGCGTTCAACCGTTTCGTCGAGCGCATTCATACCTCGATCCGCGAAGTGTCGTCGGCCACCGAACAAGTCAATGAAGTCGCATTGCGGGTGGTCAGTGCCTCCAACTCGTCGATGGTCAATTCGGACGAACAGGCCAATCGCACCAACAGTGTCGCGGCAGCCATCAACCAACTGGGCGCGGCGGCTCAGGAAATCGCCCGTAACGCAGCGCAAGCCTCCAATCAGGCCAGTGATGCGCGGCATCTGGCCGAAGACGGCCAGCAGGTAGTGGAGCGCAATATCAAGGCGATGACTCAGCTGTCGAGCATGATCAGCGCCTCCAGTACCAATATCGAGGCACTGAACAGCAAGACGGTGAATATTGGCCAGATTCTCGAAGTGATCACCAGTATTTCCCAGCAAACCAACTTGCTCGCGCTCAACGCCGCCATTGAAGCCGCACGTGCAGGTGAGGCCGGCCGCGGGTTCGCGGTGGTGGCCGATGAAGTGCGCAACCTGGCGCATCGCACCCAGGAATCGGCGCAACAGGTGCAGAAGATGATCGAGGAACTGCAAGTCGGCGCCCGCGACTCGGTCAGCACCATGAGCGAAAGCCAGCGCCACAGCCAGGACAGCGTGGAAATCGCCAACCTGGCCGGCGAACGCTTGAACAGCGTGACTCAGCGCATTGGCGAGATCGACGGCATGAACCAGTCCGTGGCCACCGCCACCGAGGAACAGACCTCGGTGGTGGAGTCGATCAATATGGACATCACCGAAATCAACACCCTCAACCAGGAAGGCGTGGAAAACCTGCAATCGACGCTGCGCGCCTGCTCGGACCTGGAGCGCCAGGCCGCACGTTTGAAGCAAATGGTGGGTAGTTTCCGGATCTGACAGATACCGCGGGCTTGCCCTGATGCCAGTCCGTTAACGCGAACACCCTACCTGTGGCGAGGGAGCTTGCTCCCGCTGGGCCGCGAAGCGGCCCCAAACAATGGGCCTGCTGCGCAGTCCAGCGCGAGCTTGCTCCCTCGCCACAGGTATTTCTCGCGCCTGCTTCTTCTTGACTGGCAGGTATCAGGGCAAGCGCGCGCCCAGAGGACCCCGCCCTCATTCTCAGCCAAGCGACACGACATCAATCCCGATCGAACATCTATCCTTACCTCAGGTCCACGTTAAGGAGAGCAATGGATCGGAGGGATGTTCATCGTGCATATCGCTGACATAACCATGTTCTACGCCCCGGCCAGCGGTGGCGTACGCACTTATCTGGACGCCAAGCATCGGCGCCTGGCGCTCAAGCCTGGCATTCGCCACAGTCTGCTGGTGCCCGGAGCCCACTTGAGCGAGCGGGATGGTATTTTCGAAGTGCCGGCACCGCCACTGCCCTTCGGCAAAGGCTACCGCTTCCCCCTGCGCTTGGCGCCTTGGCGAAATGTCCTGCACGACTTACAGCCTGATCTGATCGAAGTCGGCGATCCGTACCTGACCGCCTGGGCGGCCCTGGACGCCCGGCGCCAACTGGATGTGCCGGTCATCGGGTTTTATCACTCCGATCTACCGCTGCTGGTGCGTAACCGCATGGGCGCCTGGTTTACCCCCAACGTCGAAGCCTATGTCAGCAAACTCTATGGAAATTTTGACCGGGTACTGGCGCCCAGCCAGGTGATGGCCGACAAACTCACTGGGCTTGGGGTGAAAAACGTTTTCGTACAACCCCTGGGCGTCGACCTGCAAACCTTCACCCCTGCCCTGCGCGACCCCGGCCTGCGCGCCGAACTGGGGATCGATGAGGACACCCGGCTGCTGATTTTCGCCGGGCGTGGTTCCAAGGAGAAAAACCTGCCGGTGCTGCTCAATTGCATGAAACGCCTGGGCGAGGGTTACCACCTGTTACTGGTCGGCTCCGGCATGCCGGCCAGCGTGCCGGACAATGTCACCGTGGTCGACGGCTTCCGCCCGGCCCAGCATGTTGCCCGCTTGATGGCCAGTGCCGATGCGTTGCTGCACGGTGGCGACCAGGAAACCTTTGGCCTGGTCATTCTGGAAGCCATGGCCTGTGGCATCCCGGTGGTCGCCGTTGCGGCGGGCGCCTTCACTGAGATTGTCGACGAGCGCTGCGGCCTGCTCTGCGCGCCTAACAGCCCAAAAGCCATGGCCGATGCGGTACACGAATTGTTCGGCGCCGACAGTCGCCGCCTTGGGGAACAGGCTCGGCGCCATGTCGAACAGCATTACGCCTGGGATGCGGTGGTGGACAGCCTGCTGGGGCATTACCACGCCGTGCTGGGTACTCACAAACCGATGCTCGCCCATGGCTGAACGTTCGGTAATGCTGGTGCTGCATGACGTGGCGCCGAGCACTTGGGCCGATTACCGGCCTTTTGTCGAGGCCGTCGACGCCCTCGGCGATGTCCCTATCACTTGGCTGGTCGTCCCGGATTTTCATCATCATGACGCCCTCGCCGCCCACGGTGACTTCCGCCGCCTGCTCGATAGTCGCGTAGCCCGCGGCGATGAACTCGCCCTGCACGGCTATTACCACTGCGACGAACAACCTCGGCCGCGCACGCCGAAAGAATGGTTCATGCGCCGCATCTATACACACGAGGGCGAGTTCTACCAGTTGTCCCAGGCCGAGGCGTTGCAGCGCCTGACGGACGGCATTGAAGTGTTCCAGCGCAATGACTGGCCACTGCACGGGTTTGTCGCACCCGCCTGGTTGATGAGCCACGGCACCCGGCTGGCGCTGCGCCAGTTACCGCTGAGCTATACCAGCGATCCCCAGCATCTGTATCGCCTGCCTGACTTCACGCGCATCCATGCGCCGGGCCTGGTGTGGAGCGCTCGCAGTGCGTGGCGCCGGGGCCTGTCCAAAGTCTTGAGCGATCGACGTGAACAGCGCTGGCAGACCGCCCCGGTGATCCGCTTGGGGTTGCACCCTGTAGACATGCGCCACAGGCTCTCGCGTGACTACTGGCTGCAAACCCTGCAACGACTGCTCGACGACGGCCGCACGCCACACACCAAGGCCGCTTGGCTGTCGACGCTGCCATGCGCCGGCTGATCTGGCTCCTGTTGGCGCTGTTGGTCGCCCTGGTGATTCCGGTGTGGCTGGGTGGCGGCGAAACCGTGGCACGGCTGCGGCAGTTTCCGCTGCCTCAGTTACTGGGGATGTTTGCCATGATCATCGGCTGCTGGTTGATCAACAGCCTGCGCATCCGCTTGTTGCTGGGCGAACAGCGAGGCAAGTTGGGATGGCGCAGAAGCCTGGGCGTGGTGATACCGACCGAGTTCGCCATGTGCGCGACGCCGGGCGGCAGCGGTGGGCCGCTGACGCTGATGGGCCTGCTGGCACGCAATGGCATTCGCCCCGCCCACGGCAGCGCGGTGTTTGCCATGGATCAGTTGAATGACTTGCTGTTTTTCCTCTGCGCACTGCTGGGCATCGTGCTGTACGCGTTGTTCCATAGCCTCAGCCCGCGCCTGGAATGGCTGCTGGGGGTCAGTGCGGTGTCGATGGTCAGTGGCGTCGTGGGTTGCCTGGTGGTGGTGCGCTTTCATCGCCGGCTGATTCGCCTGGCCGGGCGGGCACTCAAGGCCCTGCATGTACGCGTCAGCACCCGTCGTCGCTGGGCCCGCCGGGTGCTGCGCTTCCTCGCGGCATTCACCCAGACGCTGAAATTACCCTGGCCCACGCTGCTTGGGGTGTTCACGCTGACCAGCCTGCATTGGCTCGTACGCTACAGCGTGTTGTACCTGGCACTGCGAGGGCTTGGGGGTGACGTGCAGTGGGCCTGGAGTTTCCTGATCCAGATGCTGTCCTTGACCGCAGGGCAGTTCAGCCTGTTGCCAGGCGGGGCCGGGGCAGCGGAGTTGACGTCGGCGGCCTTGCTGGCGCCCATGGTGGGCAAATCCACGGCGGCGGCGGCGATTCTGATCTGGCGCGCAGTGACCTACTACTTCTATCTGCTGGCCGGTGCGCCCGTGTTTCTGCTGATGGTGGGCACACCGCTGCTCAAGCGTCTTTTCCAGGGGCCGCGGGCGGCTTCTCGAGTTCCTGCAACTGCTCCCACAGCTGGGCAGCGCCCGGAAAATCAGTACCGTCATCGGCGCCCAGCGCGTCCGGGTCGTAGCGACTCAGACACCCCTCGCCCACTGTAGCGGGTGGCCTGGATGTCGCCTTGTCGAGTGGGTCAGTCATGGCCGCCTCCTGGAAATAAAAAAGGGCCCGTAGAGTTTTACTCCCGGGCCCCTGCGTGTTCAATCCCAACGCGTTGGTCAGAACACCACGGTCTTGTTGCCATGCACCAGCACGCGGTCTTCCAAGTGATAACGCAGGCCGCGGGCCAGCACCATCTTCTCGACGTCACGGCCGAAACGCACCATGTCTTCGATGCTGTCGCTGTGACTGACACGAACCACGTCCTGCTCGATGATCGGACCGGCATCCAGCTCTTCGGTGACGTAGTGGCAGGTCGCGCCGATCAACTTCACGCCGCGCAGCGAAGCCTGATGATAGGGCTTGGCACCTACGAACGAAGGCAGGAAGCTATGGTGAATATTGATCACCTTGCCGGCATATTCGCGGCACAGTTCCGGCGGCAGGATTTGCATGTAGCGCGCCAGCACCACCACATCGGCGTCGTGCTGCTTGACCAGGCGCGACACCTCGGCGAACGCGGGCTCCTTGTCCTGCGGGTTGACCGGCACGTGGTAATACGGAATGCCATGCCATTCGACCATGCTGCGCAAGTCATCATGGTTGGAGATCACACAGGCGATCTCACAATCGAGTTCGTCGCTGTGCCAGCGGTGCAGAAGGTCCGCCAGGCAGTGGGATTCACGGCTGGCCATCAGGACGACGCGTTTTTTCTGCTCGGTGTCGGTGATGTGCCAGGTCATCGAAAACTCTTCAGCGATCGGCGCGAACGCTTCACGAAAGGCTTCCAGACCAAAAGGCAATGTATCGGCACGAATTTCGTGACGCATGAAAAACCAACCGCTGAGGTCATCCGAGTGATGGCTCGCCTCGGTGATCCAACCATTATGAGAAGCCAGAAAGTTACTGACCTTGGCAACGATGCCAACCCGGTCCGGGCAAGCAATCACCAGCCGAAAAGTGCGCATTAGGGGGAAACTCCAGAACTTCACAAAGGCCGCCATTCTAGCGATTGCGCAGAAAAACTGCAGTACTCCTTGCGGCTTATTCTCCCGCCGTGCGATGGCAACAACCCTTAATCGCGTAGGGTTTTATCACCGGTATATGACGGTACAACGGTAAGCTCGGCACTTAACCGAATTAAGCTGCTTGTTTTTAGCGACCCCCCTAATAATTAATTCGACTGCAGAGCGCTGCCACAAACATTCAATATAATTCACCCAAATAGCTGCTTAAATGTTTACTTGGTGAATTGGCCTGACTATTATTGGGCTACGCACCCTGTCAATCAGCGTTCTACATAAGGTAGTCCACATGTCTCTGATCAACGAATACCGCGCCACCGAAGAAGCTATCAAAGAGCTGCAAGCCCGCTTGAAGAACCTGTCGCAAGACGACAAGCTGAAAACCGAGCTGGAATTCGAAGGCAAACTGCGCACCCTGATGGGTGAATACTCCAAATCCCTGCGTGACATCATCGCGCTGCTGGATCCGGAATCGAAAGTTAAAGCACCGCGCGGCGCTGTGAAAACCACCGGCACCAAACGTGCTCGCAAGGTCAAGCAATACAAAAACCCGCACAACGGTGAAGTGATTGAAACCAAAGGTGGCAACCACAAGACTCTGAAAGAGTGGAAAGCCAAGTGGGGCGGCGACGTGGTTGAAGGTTGGGCAACCCTGCTGGGCTAAGCCCGGTCGGATTCACAGCCGATACGCGACACATTAAAAACGCCAGCTTGCTGGCGTTTTTTATTGTCTGGATGTTTTGCAATTGTCCGGCTACAGATTCAGGCGAGCCGCTAAAGAGTCGGCATAGTCTTGCCATTCACCCAGTACCTGGTGCTGAAACGCTGTTGCATTGTTTTCCAATTCCTTACGTGCCAGCTTAAATGCCATCAAGGTATTGGGCGCGCCCCACACCGGGTCTGACAAACGTTGCTGACAGAAAAGTCTCCAGCGCTCTTGTTCCTCATTGTTCAAGGTTTCAGGAAAGTTACGCGCGCGGTAGCGAAATAATAATTCCGGCAACCGATGATCATCGAACGGCCATTGCTGACGCCCTAGTTGTATCGGCTCTGCCATGCGAACTTGTTCACATAAACGCCGGTCACGGTCGCCGATAAAACCATCGTAGAGCTGCTGCTCCGGATCCTCATTCGCCGCAAACTCCTCCTCGGCGTAAATGCTTGCCAACTTGTCACGCCAAACTTCCTGTGCGTCAGTTAGTCGCAGCGCCCGCGCCTGATAAACGCTCATATCCAGTTGCAGCCGCTCGCGATCTTCCGCCCGCAGCACCTTCAACGGCGCCACCACCGGGCAGCGGTTGATGTGCAACAGCTTCAAAGGCACCGCCAGCTCACCCTCCGCCAGTTGATCACGGCGCGTATAAAGGCGTTCGCGCAACGTGTCGGCATCCAACTCGAGCAAGGCCTGCGGGTCGAGCCCCAGGTCGCAGACAATCAATGCATTGCGATTGCGCGGGTGCCAGGCCAAAGGCAGTACGACACCCAGATAATGACGCTCGGCGCTGAAGCGTCCGGAAATGTGCACCATCGGCTGCAACAACCGCACCTGGTCCATCACCCGTTGCTTGCTGCGCAACTGGAACAGCCACTCATACAGTTTGGGTTGTTTTTCGCGCACCAGCCGCGCCAGGGCAATGGTTGCGCGCACGTCGGACAACGCATCATGAGCCTGGCCGTGGTCGATGCCGTTGGCCTCGGTCAAGCGCTCAAGCTTGAGCGTCACGCGCCCGTCTTGCTCGGGCCACACAATGCCTTCCGGTCGCAGGGCATATGCGGTGCGCATCACATCGATCAAATCCCAGCGGCTGTTACCGCCCTGCCACTCACGCGCATAGGGGTCGAAAAAGTTGCGGTACAGGCTGTAGCGCGTCATCTCGTCATCGAATCGCAGGGTGTTGTATCCCGCGCCGCACGTACCGGGGGCAGACAGTTCGGCATGCACCCGGGTCATGAAATCCGCTTCGGCAAGGCCCTTCTGCGCCAGGACACTCGGCGTGATACCGGTGATCGCACACGCCGCCGGATGGGGCAAGATATCGTCGCCGGGCTGGCAGTAAAGATTGATCGGCGGGCCGACTTCGTTGAGTTCGAGGTCGGTACGAATGCCGGCTACCTGCAGCGGGCGATCGCTGCGCGGGTTGATCCCGGTGGTTTCATAGTCGTACCAGAAAATGGAGGTCACGGCCTGTTCCTGTGCTGAAGACCGGCAAAGTCTAGGCGCTGCGGGGTGTCAGGGGCCAGCGATACCTTTACTGTACAAACATCCAGCAAAATCTTCGAGGGTTGCTTCCAGCCTCGACACTGCTAGCATCCGTCTCTCTCAGTCGCTTCGCACTGCCAAGGACCGCAATGCCAACAGCACCTCTGGATACCTGCTACCAGATCGAGACCCCGGAGGGTATCGACCTGCCCTTGCGCCCAGCCGGCCTGCCCTCAAGGGCGTTGGCCTATGCCTTCGACCTGCTCGTGCGTGGGGTGGTCATGGGCATCCTGCTGGTGCCCCTGGCGCTGCTGGGCAACCTCGGGCTTGGCTTGGGCTCGCTGCTGCTGTTCCTCGTCAGCTGGTGGTACATGGTGCTGTTCGAAGTGCTCAACCAGGGCTGTTCCCCCGGCAAGCAGGTCATGGGCCTGCGGGTGGTGCAGGACGACGGCACGCCCATCGGTTGGTCGGCGTCGCTGATCCGCAACCTGCTGCGCTTTGTCGACATGCTGCCCTTCGGCTACTTCTTCGGCGCCATCAGTTGCCTGCAACATCCGCACTTCAAGCGCCTCGGCGACCTGGCCGCGGGTACGCTGGTGGTCTACCGCGAGCAGCCATTGGCACGCCCGCGCATCCCGCAGGCAGCCGCCCTGCGCCTGCCCTTCACACTGGAACTGGGCGAGCAGCGGGCCATACTCGGTTTCGCCGAACGCCAGGCTGAACTGTCTGCCGAGCGCGTCCATGAACTGGCGGCAATCCTCGCCGCGCCGTTGCAGGTGTCTCCGGCTCGCGCCGTGGAGCAACTCAACGGTGTGGCCCATGGCGTGTTGGGGCCGACATGAAGCAGAGCCTTTTTGAAAGTCGTCACCAACAGCAATGGCACACCTTTGCCGAACAACTGCAACAGTTGGAGCGAGGCAAAGCCTGCGAGGTAGCCGACTTCCCTTATCACTATCGACGCCTGTGCCAACACCTGGCCCTGGCCCAGGAGCGCGGCTACAGCAGTTACCTGGTGGACCGCCTGCAACAGCTGGCGCTGCGCGGCCACCAGCAACTGTATCGTCATCGCAGTCAAACGACGGCGGACGTACTGGCCTTCATCCTGGCCGGCTTCCCGCGCCTGGTGCGCGAACAGTGGCGATTCGTACTGGTCGCCAGCCTGCTGTTCTTCGGCAGCCTGCTCGGTATCGCTTTGCTGGTCTACCTGTTCCCCGACCTGATCTACAGCATCGTCAGCCCGCAACAGGTGGCCGAGATGCAGAGCATGTACGACCCCGCCGCCAGCCGCCTGGGGCGTGCGGCCGAACGTGCCTCCAGCGAAGACTGGATGATGTTTGGCTATTACGTGATGCACAACATCGGCATCGCGTTCCAGACCTTTGCCGCCGGCTTGCTGTTCGGCCTGGGCAGCGTGTTCTTCCTGGTATTCAACGGATTGACGATCGGGGCGGTCTGCGGGTACCTCAGTGAGATCGGCTACGGCCAGACGTTCTGGTCATTTGTGATCGGTCATGGTGCCTTCGAACTCAGCGCCATCGCTCTGGCCGGTGCAGCAGGCTTGCAACTGGGCTGGTCGCTGATCGCTCCAGGGCCTCTGGCACGCAGTGAATCCCTGCGCCTCGCGGCCCGCAAAAGCGTGCAGATGCTCTGCGGGGTTATGATATTCCTGCTGATTGCAGCATTCATTGAGGCCTACTGGTCATCCAGCACGACACTTGCACCCTGGATCAAATACCTTGTGGGCGGCGCACTGTGGCTGCTGGTGGCTGCCTACCTGACCTTCGCCGGCCGGACTCGCCATGCGCCTAAGTGATTCCAGCGTGGTAATCCGCCCCCGCACCTCCTGGGAAGCCATGGACCTCGGCGTACTGATGGCCCGGGAACATCGGGCATTGCTGATGAGCAGTTGGGCCCTGGTAAGCCTGCCTGTGTTCATTCTGCTCACCGCGCTGCTGTGGCAGTACCCGTCCTACGCGATATTCCTGTTCTGGTGGCTGAAGCCCGCCTTCGAGCGCTTGCCGTTGTACATCCTTTCCAAGGCCCTGTTTGGTGAAACGCCAAGCCTGAAACAGGCCGTTCGCCAGTGGCCACGCCTGCTCAAGGGACAACTGCTCGCCAGCCTGACCTGGCGTCGGCTGAGCCTGAGCCGCAGCTTCGTACTTCCCGTGAGCCAGCTCGAAGGCCTGGAGGGTCAAGCGCGCCAGCAGCGGCTGGGCGTACTGCAACAGCGCAATGCGGGCGCTGCGCGCTGGCTGACGATCATCGGGGTGCACCTGGAAATCGGCCTGTGGTTCGGCTGCATGGCGCTGTTCTATCTATTCATCCCGGAACAGGTCGAACTGGATTGGGACTGGCAGCGCCTGGCACTGGCGACAGGCCCGCAGGGGCTATGGCTGGAACACCTGAGCAATGCCTTCTATGCGCTGATCCTGGTGTTCTGGGAACCCATCTACGTCGCCTGCGGTTTCAGCCTGTACCTGAACCGTCGCACCGTCCTTGAGGCTTGGGACCTGGAACTGGTGTTTCGAAGGTTGCGCCAACGCCTGAGCAGTGTCGCGCCGCTGTTGCTGCTGGCCATCGCGCTGACCCTGACGCAATTGAGCCCACCGGCGATGGCCGGCGAAACGCCTGGCCAAAAGCCCCTCAGCACCCAGGCCTCCAGTCAATCGATCAAGGCACTGCTGGAAAAACCGCCGTTCAAGAATCCGGAAACCGTCACCCGTTATCGTTTTGGCGAGGAAAGCTCCGCCCCCGCCCGTAAAGCCCACGGTGATGGCAAGCTGCCTGGCTGGCTCCAGCACTTGCTCGACAACCTCAACAGCAACACCTTCAAACACCTGGCCATGGGCCTGGAGATACTGCTATGGGCCCTGGTGATTGGCGGGCTGGCCTTGCTGGTCTGGCGCTACCGTGAATGGCTGCGCACGTTTGTCAGCCGCAGGCGGCAATCTCACCCCAAGGCCACACAACCTGCGCCTGCCCAGTTGTTCGGGCTGGAACTGGGGGTCGAGACGTTGCCCGACGACATCGCCAGCGCCGCCGAACAGCTATGGCCCAGCCAACCGAGGGAAGCCCTTGGCCTGCTCTATCGCGGCTTGCTCAGCCGACTGCTGCATGAGTTCAGCCTGCCACTCAAAAGTGCCGACACCGAGGGCCAGGTGCTGGAGCGCATTCGTCATTTGCAGCAACCGCAGTTGCTGGCATTCAGTCACGAATTGACCCGTCACTGGCAAAACCTTGCTTATGGCCACCGCCTGCCCCCCGACGCCGCCCAGCAACAGCTGTGCAACGATTGGCGCGCACTCTTCAGTGACGGAGCCAGCCAATGAACCGCCCCTTGGTCTGGATAGCGCTGCTGCTGGCGTGCCTGTTGGGAGCGGGTGGCCTGTATGCCTGGCACAAGGCAATTCCCTACGTGGAAGTCGTGGATCGTGGCCCGTCGCCAGAGGCACTGGCGAATCCCTACCTCGCGGCTGAGCATTTCCTGCGCGAGCAGGGCGTCGCGGTAGCGCATGCCAACGGGCTTGAGCGCCTGGCCGACCTGCCCGCCAAAGACCATAGCCTGCTGTTGCTGGGGGAGCGCAGCAACATGACCCCACGCCAGGTGGAACAGCTGCTGGCATGGGCAAAAGCCGGCGGCCATCTGCTACTGGTGGCCGAGGCGTTATGGGATGAAGAGACCGGCAAAAGCGGCGACCTGCTGCTCGATCGCCTCGAACTTCGCCAGGCCTTGAGCGATGACTTCGACGAGCCGGCGCCACCGCGCAAAAAGGTCGCACCCGACCTCACCAAACTGTATGTCGACAATGAAACCGCGCCGGCATATTTCAGTTTTGACACCGATTTCAATCTTACCGACCCCAGGCACCTGGCGCAGTTTTCAGCCAACAGCGCCAAGTCCAGCCATCTGATGCAACGTGACGTGGGAACAGGCCGCGTCACGGTGATCACCGACAGCGACCTGTGGAAAACCCCGGGCATCGGCAAGCACGACAACGCTTGGCTGTTGTGGTACCTGACCCAGGGCACCGACGTCACCTTGCTGTTCAACAGCGATGTGGACGACCTGCTGACCCTGCTGATCCGTTATTTCCCCCAGGCCCTCATCGCGCTGGCCGCACTGGTTGCCCTGACGCTATGGCAAGCCGGCATGCGCCAGGGCCCGATCCAGCAATCCGCGCCCAAAGCGCGTCGTCAGTTACAGGAGCATTTGCGCGCCAGCGCCGACTTCCTGCTGCGCCGCAACGGCCAGTGCACATTGCTGCAAGCCTTGCAGCAAGACCTGCTGCGCACCGCCCGGCGGCGCCACCCCGGCTTCGAACACCTCGACACGGCCGAGCAATGGCAGGTGCTGGGACGCCTGACGCGACAACCCTCTCATATCATCAGCCAGGCACTCGGCGCACCGTCGCTGAAACGGCTCTCCAGCGCCGACTTCAGCCGCCAGGTGGCGTGCCTGCAAACCCTCAGGAATGCCCTATGAGCGACTCTCCAATGGCCACTGCCCTGAACACCGAACACAGTCTTCAATCCGCCAGCCAACAGGCCCAGGCCCTGCGCGTTGAATTGCGCAAGGCAGTCATTGGCCAGGACGCGGTGATCGACGACGTACTCACCGCATTGATCGCAGGCGGCCATGTACTGCTTGAGGGCGTACCCGGTTTGGGCAAAACGCTGCTGGTGCGTGCATTGGCCCGTTGCTTTGGCGGTGATTACGCGCGCATCCAGTTCACCCCGGACCTGATGCCCAGCGATGTCACCGGCCACGCGGTGTACGACCTGCAGACCGAACAGTTCAAGCTGCGCAAGGGGCCGGTATTCACTCACCTGCTGCTCGCCGACGAAATCAATCGTGCCCCGGCCAAGACACAAGCGGCACTGCTTGAAGCCATGCAGGAGCGTCAGGTCACCCTGGAGGGTGAGGCATTGCCCATCGGCGCGCCGTTCATGGTGCTGGCCACCCAGAATCCCATCGAGCAGGAAGGCACCTACCCCTTGCCCGAAGCCGAGCTGGACCGATTCATGCTCAAGGTCCGCATGGATTATCCCGACGCACGACAAGAGTTGGACATGGTGCGCGAAGTCAGCCGCTCGTCACGGGCCGACATGCTCGATGTGCAACCGTTGCGAACCGTGTTGCAAGCCGAAGACGTGGTGCAGATGCAGCAGATCGCCAGCGGCATGCCTCTGGATGAGCAGGTCCTCGACTATGCCGTGCGCCTGGCGCGAGCAACGCGTAGTTGGCCAGGCTTGAGCATCGGCGCCGGTCCCCGGGCTTCTATCGCCCTGGTTCGCGGTGCCCGTGCCCGGGCGCTGTTGCGCGGGGGTGAATTCGTGACCCCGGATGACGTCAAGGGCTGCGCCCTGGCGGTGCTGCGTCATCGCGTACGTCTTTCGCCGGAGCTGGACATCGACGGCCTGGAGGTGGATCAGGTGATCATGCAGTTGCTCGACCAGACCCCGGCGCCCAGGCAGTAACGCGGGCATGAAACCGACCCGTCTGCTCTTGACCTGGCTGGGTGTGCTGCTGGCCCTCGATATCCTGCTGGGTACGTCGGCGGCGTTGCAGTTCACGGTGCCCAAGGCCTTGCACGCAATCGCCTGGGGCCTGTTGCTGGCTCTGTTGTTGCTGGCGATGCTGGATGCCATACGGTTGCGCCGCCGACCGTCGCCGCATGTGCAAAGGACACTGCCTGGCAGCCTGGCGTTGGGGCGCTGGGGCGAAGTGCGCCTGTCACTGGAACATGACTATCCACAGCCGGTGACCGTGCAGGTGTTCGATCACGTGCCTGACGGACTGGTTGTGGATAACCTGCCCCAACACATCACGCTGCGCCCTGGCGAGCGTGCTGAGTTGGGCTATGGCGTCCGCCCCGTGCGCCGTGGGCATTTCAGCTTCAGCCGCTGCGAGGTCCAGGTGCCCAGTCCGTTGGGGTTATGGTCGGCACGACGCTGGATCGAAGCCCGCGACGCCACACGCGTGTACCCGGATTTCGCCCGTTTGTCCGGCGCACAGTTGCAGGGAGTGGATAACTGGCTGAACCAGCTGGGGATACGTCAGCACCAACGGCGCGGACCGGGCCTGGAGTTTCATCAATTACGCGAGTTTCGCGACGGTGACAGCCTGCGCCAGATCGACTGGAAAGCCACCGCACGCCAACGCACGCCGATTGCCCGGGAATACGAGGATGAGCGCGACCAGCAGATTGTGTTCCTGCTCGATTGCGGCCGGCGCATGCGCAGCCAGGATGACGAGCTGTCCCACTTCGACCACGCTCTCAACGCTTGCCTGTTAATGAGTTATGTCGCCTTGCGCCAAGGCGATGCAGTAGGGCTGTGTACCTTTGCCAGCGACCAACCGCGTTACCTGGCACCGGCCAAGGGCAGCAGCCAGTTGAACGTTTTGCTGAACGCGGTTTATGACCTGGAGAGCACACGCAAGACAGCTGACTATGAGGCCGCCGCCAGCCAATTGCTGGCTCGGCAGAAACGCCGCGCTATGGTGATCGTGCTCACCAACCTGCGCGATGAAGATGATGAAGCCCTGATGACTGCCATCAAGCGAATCGGTCGACACCATCGGGTACTGGTCGCGAGTTTGCGAGAGGAAGTACTCGACCAGTTACGCCAGGCCCCGGTACAAACCCTACCCGAAGCACTGGCTTACAGCGGCGCAATTGACTACCTCAACAGGCGAAACCAGCTGCATGATCACCTGGGCGCGCATGGGCTGTCGGTAGTCGATAGCTTGCCGTCGACGCTGGGCGCCGCGCTGGTCACGCGTTATCTGCGCTGGAAAAAAGCCGGAGTGTTCTGAACGCAAGCGTTGCGCATAGTCAGACAGGTGCCTGTAGAGGATCGAAACTGAAGTAATGCAGCAAGGCGTTGATCAATTGCGCGTATTCATCGCACGCCTGACACACACGGAACCCCGAGTCGTAATGCTGCGGGTTGACGTCTTCACGGCTCCACAAGCAAGTCGCGGCGAGGTCAACGGCCCGAATCTCGCCGTCCGGTCCTGGAATTTTCAAGCACAGCTCGAAATCGGCACCGATCATCATCGGAAGCTGGCTGATCAGCATCAGCCCGTCTTCAGAAACGTCGCCCAAAAAGCCGATTGGCTTGTCCGTAAGCCGGTTGAACACCTGCAAGAAATAAGGCAGCTGATGCCGTTCGATCCGTCGTTCGATAAACATGTTGAGTTCGCCATCCAATAAAGCCAGTGATTCGGAACGAGCCCATCGCTCGCTCTCCCTGGATATCGGTGTGACAAACGGCCGTTGTCACAAAACAGCTGCCGAATCCGGGCCTTGCATTCTTTTGAATAGAAAGTTGTACAAACCAACACTCAAAGAATAACCCAAGACTGAAAACAGGCCAGTTATGAAGCGACAAATAGCATCACAAAGACGTCGGCGGAGGTTGCGCCACACTCACGCCAGAGTAATGGCCTAGCTGGCGCAGGGTATCGAGCCGCGCTCGGGCACGGTAAGCGTACTCGCTCGCCGGGTATTGGCTGATGATGAATTGATAGGTTTGTGCGGCATCGACGAACAGTTTCTGCCGCTCCAGGCATTGCCCGCGCAACATCGAGACCTCGGGTTGCACATAACGACGGGTGCGGCTCTCACGGTCGACCTGGGACAACTCCAGGGTGACCCGCGCGCAGTCACCCACCCCATAGGCGCGGTAGGCGTTGTTCAAATGATGGTCCATCGACCAGCGGGTGCAGCCGACAACACTGACGGCCAGGGCAGCAACGAGCAAAATTCGCATGGGGGTTCTCCTGTCTTGTGCAGTGTATCGACCCCTGGTCGAAAATCTTCAAGGACGTTCGCCTTTCATCCGCAGCAAAAACAAGCCGATCGTCGATAAGTAGTGCAAACGAACAATGACTACAACGAAAGAGCATAGTAGCCTTCCCCAGCGCTTGAACTCAGGAGTCTGTGCATGTCCGTCCGTCGTACCAAAATCGTCGCCACCCTTGGCCCGGCCAGCAACTCGCCGGAAGTCCTCGAACAGCTGATTCTGGCTGGTTTGGACGTTGCCCGTCTGAACTTCTCCCACGGCACCCCGGACGAGCACAAGGCTCGCGCCAAGCTGGTGCGTGACCTGGCCGCCAAGCATGGCCGCTTCGTGGCGCTGCTGGGTGACCTGCAAGGCCCGAAGATCCGTATCGCCAAATTCGCCAACAAGCGGATCGAGCTGAAGATCGGTGACAAATTCACCTTCTCCACCAGCCATCCGCTCACCGAAGGCACGCAGGACGTCGTCGGCATCGACTATCCGGACCTGGTCAAGGACTGCGGCGTCGGTGACGAACTGCTGCTGGACGACGGCCGCGTAGTGATGCGCGTCGACACCGCAACCCCGACCGAACTGCATTGCACCGTCATCATCGGCGGCCCGCTGTCCGACCACAAAGGCATCAACCGTCGCGGTGGCGGCCTGACCGCGCCGGCCCTGACTGAAAAAGACAAGGCCGACATCAAGCTCGCCGCCGAAATGGAAGTGGACTACCTCGCCGTGTCCTTCCCGCGCGACGCCGCCGACATGGAATACGCCCGTAAACTGCGCGACGAGGCCGGTGGTACCGCCTGGCTGGTGGCCAAGATCGAACGTGCCGAAGCCGTGGCCGATGACGAAACCCTCGATGGCCTGATCAAGGCGTCCGACGCCGTGATGGTTGCCCGTGGCGACCTGGGCGTGGAAATCGGCGATGCCGAGCTGATCGGTATCCAGAAGAAGATCATCCTGCACGCACGCCGCCACAACAAAGCGGTGATCGTTGCGACCCAGATGATGGAGTCGATGATCCAGAACCCGATGCCGACCCGCGCCGAAGTGTCCGACGTGGCCAACGCCGTGCTCGACTACACCGACGCCGTGATGCTCTCGGCTGAAAGTGCCGCTGGCCCGTACCCGCTGGAAGCCGTGCAGGCCATGGCGCGCATCTGCCTCGGCGCCGAGAAGCACCCGACCAGCAAGACCTCCAGCCACCGTATCGGCAAAGAGTTCGAAAGCTGCGACCAGAGCATTGCCCTGGCCGCCATGTACACCGCCAACCACTTCCCAGGCGTAAAGGCGATCATCGCCTTGACCGAAAGTGGCTACACACCGTTGATCATGTCGCGCATTCGCTCGTCGGTACCGATCTACGCGTTCACCCCTCACCGCGAAGCCCAGGCCCGCGCGGCGATGTTCCGTGGCGTGTACACCATTCCGTTCGATCCGGCTTCGCTGGCACCGAACGAAGTGAGCCAGAAGGCTATCGACGAGTTGGTCAAACGCGGCGTGGTCGAGAAAGGCGACTGGGTCATCCTGACCAAGGGCGACAGCTACCACACCACCGGCGGCACCAATGGCATGAAGATCCTGCACGTGGGCGACCCGCAGGTCTGAGTGACACGCTGAAACCGATGAGAGGGGCTTGCCCTAATACCAGTCAGTCAAAACGCACACCTTAACTGTGGCGAGGGAGCTTGCTCCCGCTGGACTGCGCAGCAGTCCCGTTGTTTGGGGCCGCTTTACGACCCAGCGGGAGCAAGCTCCCTCGCCACAGATGACTTTTCGCTTTTGCTGCTTCTTAACTGACTGGCATTAGGGCTTGTCCCCTTCCACATTCCAGTCAGCGCCGAGCGATAAACCCCGACAACGCTGCAATCGCCTCCGGCGACCTCAACCGCTGCACAAACAACGCCCCCTCCTCCTCGATCACCTGACGCAACTGCTCACGGTCCACGCTTTTCATCAACTGCTTGGTCACTTGCACCGCTCCCGGTGCCAGCGTCTCAAAGCGTCCGGCGATTTCCCGCGCCTTGGCCAAGGCGGCTTCGCCACTGCCCAGCGCCTCGGTGGCAATTCCCCAGGCTGCGGCCTGTTCACCGGTAAACCCCTCACCCAACAGCAGCAGTTCAGCGGCCTTCGCATGCCCCAGCAAACGCGGCAGGATCAGGCTCGAACCAAACTCAGGGCACAACCCAAGGTTGACGAACGGCATGCGCAACCGCGCATCACGGCTGACATACACCAGGTCGCAATGCAGCAACAGTGTGGTGCCGATACCCACCGCCGGCCCGGCAACACCGGCGATCACCGGCTTACGGCAGTTGAGCAGGCTCTGCATAAAGTGAAACGGCGGGCTGTCGAGGTCACTGGGCGGCTGTTCGAGGAAGTCGCCGATGTCGTTGCCGGCCGTAAAACAGTCGCTGCTGCCCTGGATCAGCACGGCATTGATGCCCGCGTCCGCATCGGCCTGTTCCAGCGCCTGGGCCAGTTGGGTGTACATGAGGCGGGTCAGGGCGTTTTTCTTGTCAGGGCGATTGAGCTGCAGGGTCAGCAACCCGCCCTCGCGTTGCAGCAGGATGGCGTCGGTCATGGCGAATCTCGCGGCGGTAGGATTCAGCGCTCAACCACGGGGCAGGAACACATCGGCCAGCAGTTGATTGCGCGGCAGTCCCGCCAGGAACAAGCGCTTGGCGAACGCCTCGACGCTGACGGGGTGCCCGCAGAGTAAGGCCTGGGTTTGCCGGGAAACAAGCCGCAGTTGCGCCAATGCCTGGTCCAGCTGCGCCGCCGTCCACAACTCCACGGTCACGTTCGGATGGCTCGCGGCCAACGCCGCCAAGGGCTCGGCCAGGTAATGCCCCTCGGCATCATGGGCCAGGTGAATCACGCGAATGGCGCCTTGGTGATCCTGGCGCAGCGCCTCGCGCAACACGCCCCATAATGGCCCCAGGCCAGTGCCGGAGGCGAGCAGCCACATCGGCCGCAATTGCCAGTCCGGATCGTATTGCAGCGCCCCGCCGCGCAATTCGCCCAGGCGCAGACGATCACCGGCTTTCAATTGTCGAGCCGCATTGCTGAATGCGCCGGGCAGGCGGCAATCCAGATGAAACTCCAGGAACTGATCTTCCTGGGGCAAACTTGCCAGGGAATACGGCCGCGCCACCTGCCCCGCCCACAACACCAGGTGCTGCCCCGCCCTGTACCGCAGGCCGCGCTCGGGCAGCAGGCGCAGACGCAGCACCGATGCCGTCAGCCAATCGGCACTCACGACCTCGGCAGCCATGCCGTCACGCACAGGGTCGAAGGCTTCGACCCGCAGATCGTCGACAACCTGGCACTGGCACGCCAGGCGCCAGCCGTCGTGGCGTTGCGCCGGATTCAACGCGTCAGGCTGTTGGTCCAAAACCTCACCCTGGCAGCGTACCAGGCAGGCATGGCAACTTCCGGCGCGGCAACTGAAGGGCACGGCCACACCCGCCTGGTTCAAGGCATCCAGCAGGTTGCTGCCGGTGGCTACCGACCAATGGCGGTCGCCGACGTAGAGTTCAGGCATACAAGGGCTCAATCACAAAGGGGCGCGCACAGGGAATCATGCCTGCGACAGTTTGACCATAGTCGGGTGTATCGGCCACCGTGCCGGGTTATACTGCCGCGCCTTTTTAGCGTCGCGCCTGCACCAGTGGCGTGCCTTGGAAAGGTGGTTTCAGCCGACCGATGCCCCCCAACTGAAGCCACCTTATTGAATGTTCCCTTATAGAGGAGCGCGACTCATGACCGTGATCAAGCAAGACGACCTGATTCAGAGCGTTGCCGACGCCCTGCAATTCATTTCCTACTACCACCCCGTTGACTTCATCCAGGCGATGCACGAGGCCTATCTGCGCGAAGAATCGCCGGCCGCCCGTGATTCCATGGCCCAGATCCTGATCAACTCACGCATGTGCGCCACCGGCCATCGGCCGATCTGCCAGGACACCGGTATCGTCACCGTGTTCGTGCGCGTGGGCATGGATGTACGTTGGGATGGCGCCACCATGGGCCTGGACGACATGATCAACGAAGGCGTGCGTCGCGCCTACAACCTGCCGGAAAACGTCCTGCGCGCATCCATCCTCGCCGACCCGGCAGGCGCGCGCAAGAACACCAAGGACAACACCCCGGCGGTGATCCACTACTCCATCGTCCCGGGTAACACCGTGGAAGTGGACGTAGCCGCCAAGGGCGGTGGTTCCGAGAACAAGTCGAAAATGGCCATGCTCAACCCGTCCGACTCGATCGTCGACTGGGTGCTCAAGACCGTTCCGACCATGGGCGCCGGCTGGTGCCCACCGGGCATGCTTGGCATCGGCATCGGCGGCACCGCCGAGAAAGCCGCGGTGATGGCCAAGGAAGTGTTGATGGAGTCCATCGACATCCACGAGCTGAAGAAGCGCGGCCCGCAGAACCGCATCGAAGAGATGCGACTGGAGCTGTTCGAAAAGGTCAACCAACTGGGCATCGGCGCCCAGGGCCTGGGTGGCCTGACCACCGTGCTCGACGTGAAGATCATGGACTACCCGACTCACGCCGCGTCCCTGCCGGTGTGCATGATCCCCAACTGCGCCGCCACCCGCCACGCGCACTTCGTGCTCGACGGTTCGGGCCCGGCCTCGCTGGAAGCGCCGCCGCTGGACGCCTACCCGGAAATCGTCTGGGAAGCCGGCCCGTCGGCCCGTCGCGTCAACCTCGACACCCTGACGCCAGAAGAAGTGCAAAGCTGGAAGCCGGGCGAAACCGTGCTGCTCAACGGCAAGATGCTCACCGGTCGCGACGCGGCGCACAAGCGCATGGTCGAGATGCTGAACAAGGGCGAAACCCTGCCGGTAGACCTCAAGGGCCGCTTCATCTACTACGTCGGCCCGGTCGATCCGGTGCGCGAAGAAGTGGTTGGCCCGGCGGGCCCGACCACCGCGACGCGGATGGACAAGTTCACACGTCAGATCCTCGAGCAAACCGGCCTGCTGGGCATGATCGGCAAATCCGAGCGCGGCCCGACCGCCATCGAAGCGATCAAGGACCACAAGGCCGTGTACCTGATGGCCGTGGGCGGCGCCGCTTACCTGGTGGCGCAAGCCATCAAGAAGTCGCGCGTCGTCGCGTTCGCCGAACTGGGCATGGAAGCGATCTACGAGTTCGACGTGAAGGACATGCCGGTCACTGTTGCAGTGGACAGCAACGGCGAATCCGTACACATCACCGGTCCTGCCATCTGGCAGAAGAAGATCAGTGAGAGCCTGGCGGTGGAAGTGCAGTAAGCGCCTCCCTACAAGGATAAAGGCGACTGCGGCCCCACGGCCCAGTCGCCTTTTTTCATGATGAGTGCAGTCAAATGCGGGAGCATCCCCCCTCCCACACACGTTCCGAACAGCTCATGGTATGGTGCTTGCCCCCTTACCGCGCCTGTTCATCATCGTATGATCGCAATCCCTCGCCCGCTGCGCCTGACCTTTTACTCCCTGCTGATCATTGCCGGCGCCGTACTGGCCGCAGCGCTTGCCACGCGTCATGCCGAACGCCAAGCCCTGGTGGACGATGCCGCCCGCGCCAACCAGCAACTCACGCTGTATGGCAACTCTCTGCACACCCTGATCGAACGCTACCGCGCCCTGCCCGCCGTGCTGGCCCTGGACTCGGAGATGATCAATGCCTTGAAAGGCCCGCTGGATGCCACTACCCAGGACCTGCTCAACCGCAAGCTGGAACGCATCAACGGTGCCGCACAGTCTTCCACCCTGGAATTGATGGACCGCACCGGCCTGGCCGTGGCCGCCAGCAACTGGAACCTACCCAGCAGTTATGTGGGGCACAACTATGCGTTTCGGCCCTATTTCAGCCAGACCCTGAGCCAGGGCACCGGACGTTTTTATGCGGTGGGGGTGACCACCGGGATCCCAGGCTACTTCCTTTCCAGCGCGGTGGTCGACGAGCACGAACAGTTCCTCGGCGCCATGGTGGTCAAACTCGAATTTCCCGAACTTGAACGCGAATGGGCCCAGGGCAACGACCTGCTGCTGGTCAGCGATGCCCGAGGGATCGTGTTTATCGCCAACCAGCCGGGCTGGCGCTACCGCAGCTTGCGTGAGCTGTCGGCCAGCGACCTGGCGGAACTGAAGTCCACCCGCCAATACGACAAAAAGCAGCTGCAACCGCTGGAGACCCGCATCCTGCAGCGCTTCGACGACAACAGCCATTTGATGCGCGTCAACGGCCCCGATGGCAACGCCAACTACATCTGGGAATCGCTGCCGCTCAAAGCCGAAGGCTGGACCCTGCACCTGCTGCGCAAGCCCCAGTTCCCGTTCGAAGACCAACGCAACGCCGGGCTTGCGGCCGCCGGGTCCTGGCTGGCACTGGTGTTCCTGGTGCTGTTTTTGAGCCAACGCTGGCGCCTGGCGCGTTTGCGTCAACGCAGCCGCGAGGAGCTTGAACAACTGGTCGAGGAACGCACCCAGGCCCTGCGCACCGCCCAGGATGGCTTGGTGCAGTCCGCCAAGCTGGCGGCATTGGGGCAGATGTCCGCCGCCCTCGCCCATGAAATCAACCAACCGCTGACCGCCCAGCGCATGCAATTGGCCACGCTGCGGCTGTTGCTCGATCACGGCCGCGTCGACGATGCCTACAAGGCACTCACGCCGCTGGATGACATGCTCACCCGCATGGCCGCGCTGACCGGCCACCTCAAGACCTTCGCGCGTAAAAGCCCCAGCGGCCTGCGCGAACGCCTGGACCTGGCCACGGTAGTCGACCAGTCCCTGCACCTGCTCGACGCCCGCCTGCGCGATGAAGCGGTCAGCACCGTGCTGGACGTGACGCGCCCGGCCTGGGTACGTGGCGACGCGATTCGTCTGGAACAGGTGCTGATCAACCTGCTGCGCAACGCCCTGGACGCCATGGCCGACAAGCCGCGCAAACGCCTGGAAATCCGTCTGCACGCCGACCAGCAGCTCTGGCAGTTGAGCGTCAGCGACAGCGGCGGCGGGATTGCCGAAGAACACCTGAACAACGTCTTCGACCCCTTCTTCACCACCAAGCCGGTGGGTGACGGGCTCGGCTTGGGACTGGCCGTGTCCTACGCTATCGTGCATGAACTGGGCGGACGCCTGGTCGCCGACAACCGAGGCGACGGCGCAGTATTTACCCTGACCTTGCCTGTTGCGCTGGAGACGCCCGACCTATGTTGAACGCGGTGATTGTGGTCGATGACGAAGCCAGCATTCGTACGGCCGTCGAGCAATGGTTGAGCCTGTCGGGGTTCGAGGTGCAGTTGTTCAGCCGCGCCGAGGAATGCCTGGCGCAGTTGCCCAGGGACTTCCCCGGCGTGATCCTGAGCGACGTGCGCATGCCCGGCCTCAGCGGCCTGGAGCTGCTGGCCGAGGTGCAGCGTCGTGATGCCGACTTGCCGGTGATCCTGCTCACCGGGCATGGCGACGTGCCGATGGCCGTGGAAGCCATGCGCGACGGCGCCTACGACTTCCTCGAAAAGCCCTTCAGCCCGGACGCCCTGCTCAATAGCCTGCGCCGCGCCTTGGATAAACGCGGGCTGATCCTGGAAAACCGCCGCTTGCATCGGCAAGCCGACCATCGCGCCCAGCTGGAATCGAGCCTGCTGGGGGTGTCCAAGAGCCTGCAAACCCTGCGTCGCCAGGTGCTGGACCTGGCGACGCTGCCGGTCAACGTGTTGATCCGCGGTGAGACTGGCAGCGGCAAAGAGCTGGTCGCACGCTGCCTGCATGATTTCGGCCTGCGGGCGAAAAAGCCCTTTGTGGCGCTCAACTGCGCTGCGATCCCCGAGCAACTGTTTGAGGCCGAATTGTTCGGCCACGAAAGCGGCGCATTCACCGGCGCCCAGGGCAAGCGCATCGGCAAGCTGGAGTATGCCCATGGCGGCACGCTGTTCCTCGATGAAATCGAAAGCATGCCGTTGGCCCAGCAGGTAAAACTGCTGCGCGTGTTGCAGGAACAGAAACTGGAGCGCCTGGGTTCCAACCAAAGCATTCATGTGGATTTGCGTATCATTGCCGCCACCAAGCCGGACTTGCTGGAGGAGGCCCGCGCCGGGCGTTTTCGCGAAGACCTGGCGTATCGCCTCAACGTCGCGCAACTGCGCCTGCCACCGTTGCGCGAGCGGCGCGAAGATATCCCGCTGCTGTATGAGCATTTTGCCCAGGATGCGGCCCAGCGTCTGGGGCGCAGCGCTGAGCCGCTGAGTGGCCCGGCGCTGGGCCGCCTGCTCAGTCATGACTGGCCGGGCAATGTGCGCGAACTGGCCAACGCGGCCGAGCGCCAGGTGCTCGGGCTGGGTGAGCCGGAACCGGAGGGCATCGAAGCCGGGCAATCGTTGGCGGCGCAGCAAGAGGCGTTTGAAGCGCATTGCCTGAAAGCCGCGCTGGCTCGGCACAAGGGCGATATCAAGGCGGTGCTGGCCGAGCTGCAACTGCCGCGGCGGACCCTCAATGAAAAGATGCAACGGCATGGGTTGGTTCGGGAGATGTTTCTCTAGCGGCCTTCCGATCGCCATCGGGGGCAAGCCCCCTCCCACATTTTGACCTCATTGTTCCTGAATAAACGCGGTCCACTGTGGGAGGGGGCAAGCCCCCGATGAGGCCAGCAGCCATAAGCGGATTTCCGCTCATCACCGCAAAACCATCAGCAACATTCCGCTCAAAAAAACCTTGAAACCCTTCTAAACCGGGCCCTCATCCACCTGGCACAGCTCCTGCTATAGCCCCAACAGGCTGCGCACGCGCCGCTCCATAAAAACAACTAGATGAAGGATCCTTCAATGGATAACTCCAACACCTTGCCTCTGGGGTCGGCGGCTGCGCCGGCAAAAGAACGCACGACCTCCAGCCGAATCAGATCGATCTTCAGCGGCTCCGTCGGCAACATGGTCGAGTGGTACGACTGGTACGTCTACGCCGCTTTCTCGCTGTACTTCGCCAAAGCCTTCTTCCCCAAAGGCGACACCACCGCCCAATTGCTCAACACTGCCGCGATCTTCGCCGTAGGCTTCCTGATGCGCCCTATCGGCGGCTGGCTGATGGGCCTGTACGCCGACAAGGTCGGGCGTAAAAAAGCCCTGATGGCCTCGGTCTACCTGATGTGCTTCGGCTCGCTGCTGATTGCCCTGAGCCCTGGCTATGAAATCATTGGTATTGGCGCGCCCATCCTGCTGGTGTTTGCCCGCCTGCTGCAGGGGCTATCCGTCGGTGGCGAATACGGCACCTCTGCCACTTACCTCAGCGAGATGGCGACCAAGGAACGTCGTGGTTTTTATTCCAGCTTCCAGTACGTCACCCTGATTTCCGGCCAGCTCATTGCCCTGGCGGTACTGATCGTCCTGCAGCAGGTGCTGACCACCGAGCAGCTGTATGCTTGGGGCTGGCGCATCCCGTTCGCCATCGGCGCGCTCTGCGCAGTGGTTGCGCTGTACCTGCGTCGCGGCATGGAAGAAACCGAGTCGTTCACCAAGAAGGAAAAAGCCAAGGAAAGCGCAATGCGCACCTTGATGCGTCATCCCAAGGAACTGCTTACCGTGGTCGGCCTGACCATGGGCGGCACCCTGGCGTTCTACACCTACACCACTTACATGCAGAAATACCTGGTGAACACCGTCGGCATGAGCATCTCCGACTCCACCACCATCTCGGCCGCCACGCTGTTTCTGTTCATGTGCCTGCAGCCCTTGGTGGGCGGCCTGTCGGACAAGATTGGCCGTCGGCCGATCCTGATCGCCTTCGGTATCCTCGGCACCCTGTTCACCGTGCCTATCCTCACCACGCTGCACACCGTGCAGACCTGGTGGGGCGCGTTCTTCCTGATCATGGCGGCGCTGATCATCGTCAGCGGCTACACCTCGATCAACGCGGTGGTGAAAGCCGAGCTGTTCCCCACTGAAATTCGCGCCCTGGGCGTTGGCCTGCCGTATGCCCTGACCGTGTCGATCTTCGGCGGCACCGCTGAATACATCGCGCTGTGGTTCAAGAGTATCGGCATGGAAACCGGCTATTACTGGTACGTGACCGCGTGTATCGCGGTGTCGTTGCTGGTCTACGTGACCATGAAAGACACCCGCAAGCATTCTCGGATCACTACGGACTAAAAAATGTGGGAGGGGGCTTGCTCCCGATAGCGGTGTGTCAGTCAGCCAATGTGTAGCTGATACACCGCCATCGGGGGCAAGCCCCCTCCCACATTGGTTTCAGGACAGCTCTGCAACCTCCCTTCGCCCATAGCGACGCTGCACATAGGACGCGCCGGCAATCATCACCACCAGCACCGCCGCCAACACCGCCGACGAACCAATGGTGCCGAAATCCAGCCCGCCCTTTTCATGGGGCTTGGTCAGGAAGTCGCCCAGGGTCGCGCCAAACGGCCGGGTCAGCACGAACGCCACCCAGAACAACAGCACCGATGAGATTCGGGTGAAGTATTTGAGCGCCACCACCGCCGCGATGGTCGAGCCGATCAACAAGGCGCCACCGGCAAAGCCGAGCCCAGAATCGTCCGCCAGGAAATCGCCCAATGCCGTGCCCAAGGTGTTGGAGAACAGAATCGCCATCCAGTAAAACAACTCACCCCGGAAGGTCTGCACCTTGTTCACGTTCAGTGAATCACCGCTGAGGTGCCACATCGCGAAGATGATCATCAAGATCACGATCAGGATCATCGACCCTGTGGCGTATCCCAGGCCGAGGGTGCGGTCCATGAAGTCCGACATCGTGGTGCCCGCCGTACTGGTGGACAGAATCACGATCCAATAGAGCACCGGGTTGTAGGTTTTCGACCAGAGTTGCGTCACCAGAGTGACCAGGAACACGCTGATCAGGATCATCGAGCTGATGGCGTACCCGACATTCAGCGTCATCGACAGCAAATCCCCGGCGGTTTCGCCCAGGGTGGTTGCGCAGATTTTCATGACCCAGAACGCCAGGGTGATCTGAGGAAGTTTATTCATAGTGCGAGTAGGCTCCGAAGCTCAGTCATTCAATGGCCAACTTATAAGGGGGTGTCGACCTGGCGCGCAGACTGAACGGGGAGCTGTGAAAAATAGGTGGGCGAGGAATGAAAATTCCATATTGTCGATGGAAATTGACCGTCATGGATTGCACTATGGCTGCCTCCCAGATCCCCGCAGCAGGAACCCCCGGCTTATGTCTGACGATATCCATTTCTACGAACCCGCCAAAGGCCACGGCCTGCCTCATGACCCGTTCAATGCCATCGTCGGCCCGCGACCCATCGGCTGGATCTCGTCCCACGACAGCGAAGGCCGCCTGAACCTGGCGCCCTACAGTTTCTTCAACGCGTTCAATTACATTCCGCCGATCATTGGGTTTTCCAGCGTCGGGCGCAAAGACAGCCTGAACAATATCGAGCAGACCGGCGAATTTGTGTGGAACCTGGCGACGCGCCCGCTGGCCGAGCAGATGAACCAGAGTTGCGCGGCCGTCTCGCCCGACGTGAATGAATTCGAGTTATCCGGCCTGACGCCGGTGGCATCGAAGATCGTTGGCGTACCGCGGGTGGGCGAGAGCCCGGTGTCGTTCGAGTGCAAGGTCACGCAGATCATCCAGCTGCAACGCGCCGACCAGCAGTTGGTACCCAGCTGGCTGGTACTGGGCGAAGTGGTCGCGGTGCACATCGCCAAATGGCTGCTCAAGGATGGGGTCTACGACACCGCCGCCGCCGAGCCGATTCTGCGCGGTGGCGGGCCGGCGGATTATTTCCAGCTGGGCCCGCAAGCGCTGTTCAAGATGTACCGCCCAGGCGCCACCAAAGCCTGACTGAAATACAGCCAACCTGTGGGAGGGGGCTTGCCCTCGATAGCGGTGTATCAGCTACACATAAGCTGACTGACACACTGCTATCGGGGGCAAGCCCCCTCCCACATTAGTTGGCTGCAGTTGCCCAGGTCAGTTGGCCTTCCATATCTACATCGACCAACTGCTCAAGCTGCGCAGTCGCCGCATCGTCGGCATCGGAAGCGGTCTTGAAGGTTTGCCCTTCCAGGATTTTGTGAAAACGTGGAGCGCCCATGCCATCCAGTGCCTTGACGGCGACGGCGGCGCTGTAGCCACCCTCTCCCGGCACTACGGCGGAAACGGCTTCGTGGTGGGCAAATTGTTTACGTGCCATGTTGAAAGTCCTGGCCAATGGAAAGTCGGCCATTCTAACCCTCTCAACCGGCCAGTTGCAGGTACTCGTCGTAGGCGTTGACGGCGGATGCATCGGTGAAGGTCTGGAAGTCCATGCTGCGCACGACCATGTCGTTCAGCAACTCGGTAAAGACCATCAGGGCCGGCGAATCGAAGTAGGCGCTCATCGCCTGTTCGCTGCTCCAGAAGCCCGAGATCAGCCACATATCAGGGTCGGTCTGGGAATGCTGCAGCGAGAACTGCAAGCAACCCTGAGCCTGTCGGCCCGGTTCGATCAAACTGCTCAAGCGTGCACCGAGTTCGGTGCTGCACCCGGTACGGGCACGGATAAAGGCCATATGGCTCGCGGGAATGGGGGTGGACATGTTCGACTCTCCCGTTGAGAAGTGATGCTCGGCAAGCACTGTGGGGGCGTGTTGCCACAGGATCAAAGATAGCGGCGCCGGTGTGGGCCCGGTTAGTCAATTCCTGCAGGCTTATTGCACAATCCTGCGAGAAGCGTAGGCAGGACGTCCCAGCCGCCGATTTATTCCAGGCGCAAACGCCATGTTTCAGGGAGATGACAGCCCTCTTGCTTGCCTGATCCACGCCATGGCGCAGGATCAGGCAAGGATTGTGCAGAATCGACGTAACACTATTTGAAAACCCACCGCTAAGCTGAGCCCCATCAAACCCGCGTGTAGAGGACGCCCCATGTCGTCGCCCGACCTCAAGCCCATTCCCCTCGATGCCGAGATGGAAAAGCAGCGTGCCGAACTGGCCAGCATTGTGCACCGTCATACCTGGGAGGATGGTTCCTACGGCACGGCGATCACGTCGCTGTACCTGAACCGCCACAACACACCGCGCGACTTCATGCCGGTACTGGTGGAGCCGGCCCTGTGCATCCTGGCCAGTGGCAGCAAGGAAGTGCGCCTGGCCGACGAAATCTTTGCCTACGACCCGCTCAACTACCTGGTGTTCTCGGTGGCCATGCCCGTGTCCGGGCGGATTATCGACGCCACCCCTCAAGACCCCAACCTGTCGGTGCGCATCAACATCGACCCGGCCCAGCTCACCGCGCTGATTGCCGAAGCCGGGCCGATGGGCGTGCCGTCGCGTCCGACCGCCCGTGGCATGTACGTCGACCGCATCGACCATCAGCTGCTCGACGCCGTGCTGCGCCTGACCCGCCTGCTGGATACGCCCAAGGATATCGCGATGCTCGCGCCGCTGATCAACCGCGAAATCCTCTACCGCTTGTTGCGTGGGCCTCAAGGCTATCGTTTGTATGAAATCGCCGTGGCCAACAGCCAGAGCCATCGCGTGAGCCAGGCGATCAAGTGGTTGAACGGCAACTACGAACAGCCGCTGCGCATCGATGACCTGGCCCGGGAAGTGAACCTGAGCGTCTCGACTTTGCACCACCGTTTCAAGGCGATCACCGCCATGAGCCCGCTGCAATATCAGAAACAACTGCGCTTGCAGGAAGCCCGGCGGCTGATGATTGCCGAAGGGTTGGAGGCTTCGGCAGCAGGGTATCGAGTGGGCTATGAAAGCCCCTCGCAGTTCAGCCGGGAATACAGCCGGTTGTTTGGTGCACCGCCTTTGCGCGACCTGGCCCGGTTACGCCAAAGCATCTGATGCAATGAAAATCAAAATGTGGGAGGGGGCTTGCCCCCGATGGCGGCGTGTCAGCTACACATTGGCTGACTGACACACTGCTATCGGGGGCAAGCCCCCTCCCACAGTTGGTCCGGCGTATGTTCAGTCGAGGCCGCGGGGCAGCTGCAGGGTCACCCGCAATCCACCCTCGCGCAAATTCTGCAAACTCACTTCACCGCCATGGCTGTGGGCAATGTTACGGGCGATGCCCAAGCCAAGGCCGTACCCTTGCTGCTGCCCGGCCAGGCGAAAGTGCGGTTCGAACACCTGCTCCAGGCGCTGTTCCGGCACGCCGGGGCCTTCATCATCCACGTGCAGGATAAACTCGGCGCCATCGTCCTCGATGTGCAAATGCGCGTTCTGTCCGTATTTCAGCGCATTGTCGATCAGGTTGCCGATGCAGCGTTTGAGCGCCAGCGGCTTGCCCGGATAGGTGGTCAAGGCCTGCCCATGCTGGGTCACGCGCCCATTGCCGTTGGGCGCCAGGTACGGCTCGACCAGGCATTCAAGTACGTGATTGAGGTCGACCGGCTGGATGTTCTCGTGGATATCAGTGTCTTTCACGCATTGCAGCGCGCCTTTGACCAGCAATTCCAACTCATCCAGGTCACGCCCGAACTTGGTTTGCAGGTTCTCGTCTTCAAGCAATTCCACGCGCAGGCGCAGGCGCGTGATGGGCGTGCGCAAGTCGTGGGAGATCGCGCTGAACAACTGGCTGCGCTCGGTCAGGTAACGGCTGATGCGCTCACGCATGGCATTGAACGCACGCCCCACTTCCACCACTTCGCTGCCGCCGCCTTCGGCCACCGGCTCTACATCGGCGCCCAGGGACATGTCCCGCGCCGCCCGCGCCAGGCGCTTGAGCGGCCGGCTTTGCCAATGCACCAGCAGGCCGATAAACAGCAACAGAAAACCGCTGGTCAGCACGATAAACCACACCTGTTGGGCAGGCAGGCCTTGCTCTTCGAGGCTGGTGTATGGCTCCGGCAGCAGCGAGGCAATGTACAGCCATTCACCGGGCGCGAGCTGGATCTGGGTGACCAGCACCGGCGGGTTGACCGGCTCCAGGGTCAATGCGTAGTGCGCCCAGGAGCGCGGCAGTTCATCAAGCTTGAGACCAGCGTTGAAGATGCGCAGGTCTTCGGCGCTGACGAACTCCACCGAGATATGCACATCGGCGCCGAGGGTCTGGCGCAGCACTTCGTCCACCGCCACCAGCACCGCCTGCTTGCGCGGGGTTTCGGGCAAGATCTGCATGTCCAGCGGGCGATCATTGAGGGTCACCACAAACCGCGTGCCGCCCATGCTGCGCAACTGGTCGAGCACCAGCGGGCGATAGGCCACCGGCAACGAACGGAAGTAACTCACGCTGGCGGTCATCGAATGCGCCAGGCTACGGGCGCTGGTCACCAGGCCTTCCAGCTGGGTGGCGCGCAGCTGCGACACCCAGATCACGCTGGACAGCGCCTGGGCGAACAACACGGCAAGCAGGGTCAACAGCAACATGCGCCCCAGCAGCGAGCGTGGCACGGGGAAACGGCGGCGGCGTTCGCTCAGGTGTTCAGTGGGCATTGCCGGCAACCACGCTGGCTGCCAGTTGATAGCCGCTGCCGCGTACGGTGCGGATCAGCCGCGGGGGCTTTTCGGTGTCGCGCAGGCGTTGGCGCAGGCGGCTGACGGCCATGTCGACGATCCGGTCCAACGGCATCAGGTCGCGGCCACGGGTGGCGTTGCCGATGGTGTCGCGGTCGAGGATCTGTTGCGGGTGGTCGAGAAACAGCTTGAGCAAGGCAAAGTCGGCACCGGAGAGGATCACCTCTTCGCCATCCACGTGAAACAGGCGATGGCTGATCATATCCAGGCGCCATTCATCGAACACCAACACCTCGCCGCCACTGCTGCGCTCTTGGCCGAACTGGCAGCGACGCAGCAGCGCCTTGATCCGCGCCTGCAACTCGCGGGGGCTGAACGGCTTGCCGATGTAATCATCGGCGCCCAGTTCCAGGCCGATCACGCGGTCGGCTTCGTCGGAACTGGCAGTAAGCATGATGATCGGCACCTGCGCCTGGCGCGGGTGCTGGCGGACCCAGCGGCAGAGGCTGAAACCGTCTTCGTCCGGCAACATCACATCGAGGATGACCAGGTCGCACGGGGCCTCGCTCATCGCCTGGCGGAACCCCGCGCCATCGGCCACACCACGGACCTGGAAGCCGGCGCGACTGAGGTAGGTTTGCAGCAATTCGCGGATTTCCTGGTCGTCGTCGACGAGGAGAATCGATTTACTGATTACGCTCACGGGGTCCTCCTTGTTGTGATGGGGTGCTCTTGAGGGCCTCATCGGGGGCAAGTCGAATCGTCGCACCGCCCCTCCCACATTTGAAAGCGTTCACAATTCAAAGTGTGGGAGGGGGCTTGCCCCCGCTAAGGCCATCACAGCCTAAGCAAAGGCCTGCTCCAGCGCCACCCCCGCCCCGGTCAACCCCGAATACGGCGCCGTCACCAACCATACCGGAATGCCTTGGAAGTAGTCGCTCATGCAACCTTTGTCGGCAAAGCTTTTGGCAAAACCGCTGTTGATAAAGAAATCGGCAAACCTCGGTATCACCCCACCCACGATATACACGCCGCCACGCCCACCCGTGGTCAGCACATTGTTGCCCGCCACCCGGCCCAGCCAGATGCTGAACTGCTCGAGGACTTCCATCGCCACCGGATCGCCCGCCAGGCCCGCCGCCGTGATGGCCTCGGGCGTGTCCAGCACCGGTGTGTGCCCATCCACCGCACAAATCGCCCGGTACAGGCGCGGCAACCCACCGCCGCTCAACGCGGTTTCAGCGCTGACGTGGCCGATTTCGCTGTAGATGTGTTGCCACAACTGGGTTTCGCGCGGGCTGCTCAGGGGCAGGTCGACATGGCCGCCCTCCCCTGGCAACGCGGCCCAACGGCCTGCGCCGAAGTCCAGCAGGGTACCGACGCCCAGGCCGGTGCCCGGGCCGATCACCACCGCCGGTCGCAACGGCTCCGGGGTGCCTTCGCAGACCACGCGGAATTCATCGGGCTGCAAGCGGGTCATGCCCAGGGCCATGGCCGAGAAATCGTTGACCAGCAGCAGTTCGTCCACCTGCAATGTTTGGCAGAACGCCGTCTTGCTCAAGCGCCAGTGATTGTTGGTGAACTTGAACTCATCGCCGCTCACCGGCCCGGCCACCGACAGGCATACCGCGCCAATGTCACCCAGCGCCAGGCCTGCTTCCTTGAGATAGACCTTGATGGCCTCCTCAGGGCTTGAGTGATCCGCCGTGGCCAGCACGCGGATCGCATGCAGTGCCTGATCCCGCCACAACGCAAAACGGGCGTTGGTACCCCCGATATCACCGACCAGCGCTAACTTCACTTAAGCGTCTCCAAGGCACAGGTAAAGGCGCTGGCGCCCTGCTCTGCGGAGCTTGCGGCCAAGCGCATGAATGCAAACAACTCGCGACCGGCGCCCACGTTATTGCCCAACAGGCCCGTGGCCGGCGTGCGCGCGGCAAATTCTTCGGCGTCCACCTTAAGCTCCAGGGTGCCGGTGACGCCATCGACGCGAATGATATCGCCATCTTTAACCCGCGCCAGCGGCCCGCCGCTCTGGGCTTCAGGATTGACGTGGATCGCGGCGGGGATCTTACCCGACGCGCCGGACATACGCCCGTCTGTCACCAGCGCTACTTTGAAACCACGGTCCTGCAACACGCCAAGGAACGGGGTCATCTTGTGCAATTCGGGCATGCCGTTGGAGCGCGGGCCCTGGAAGCGCATCACCGCGACGAAGTCTTTTTCCAACTGGCCGGCCTTGAACGCATCGGCCAGGTCCTGTTGGTCCTGGAACACCACGGCCGGTGCTTCGACCACCTGGTGCTCCGGCGCAACGGCCGAGACTTTCATCACGCCACGGCCGAGGTTGCCTTCCATCACCCGCAAGCCGCCTTCCGGCGAAAACGCACGGGCCACGGGACGCAGGATGGTTTCGTCGAGGCTTTCGATGGGGCCGTCGCGCCAGATCAGTTCGCCGTCGACCAGGAACGGCTCCTGGGTGTACCGGCTCAAGCCCTTGCCCGCCACGGTGTTGACGTCTTCGTGCAGCAGGCCGGCTTCGAGCAGTTCGCGGATCAGGAACGACATGCCGCCCGCTGCCTGGAAATGATTGATGTCAGCCTTGCCGTTCGGATACACGTGCGACAGGGTCGGGACCACCTCGGAGAGGTCGGCCATGTCCTGCCAGGTCAGGATGATACCGGCCGACATGGCGATGGCCGGCATGTGCAGGGTGTGGTTGGTGGACCCGCCCGTGGCGTTGAGGGCGACGATGGAATTGACGATGGACTTCTCGTCGACGATCTCGCCGATCGGCGTGAAGTTGCCGTTGGCCTTGGTCAGGCGCGTGACCTGGTGCGCGGCCTCGCGGGTCAGCGCATCGCGCAGTGGCGTGTACGGGTTGACGAACGAAGCGCCCGGCAGGTGCAGGCCCATCACTTCCATCAACAGCTGGTTGGTGTTGGCGGTGCCGTAGAAGGTGCAGGTACCGGGGCTGTGGTAGGACTTCATCTCCGATTCCAGCAGCTCTTCGCGGGTGGCCTTGCCTTCGGCATAGCGCTGGCGCACGTCGGCTTTCTGCTTGTTGGAGATGCCCGACGGCATCGGCCCGCCGGGCACGAAGATCATCGGCAGGTGGCCGTAGCGCAGCGCGCCCATCATCAGGCCGGGGACGATCTTGTCGCAGATGCCCAGCATCAGCGCGGCGTCGAACATGTTATGGGACAGCGCTACCGCCGTGGACATGGCGATGACTTCGCGGCTGAGCAGGCTCAGTTCCATGCCCGGCTCGCCCTGGGTCACGCCGTCGCACATGGCGGGCGTGCCGCCGGCGAACTGGCCGACCGAACCGACTTCGCGCAGGGCTTTTTTGATTTGTTCAGGGAAATGTTCGTACGGCTGGTGCGCCGAGAGCATGTCGTTATACGAAGAAACAATTGCCACGTTGGCGGCATTCATCATGCGCAGGCTGTTTTTGTCTTCGGTGCCGCAACCCGCCACGCCGTGGGCGAAGTTGGCGCACTGCAGCTTGCCGCGCATCGGACCGTCGCTGGCTGCGCCGCGAATGAGCGCAAGGTAAGCCTCGCGGGTGGCGCGGCTGCGGGCGATAAGCCGTTCGGTGACCTCAAGAACGCGGGGATGCATGTATAGAACTCCAGGCTAACGGATGTGGCGACCTGAGTGTCTATGCTGATCAAACGCCCGCCGCACATGGGATGGCAGGGAGTCGTTTGGATCATCGGACCAGTTGATTCAGGTCACTCGTTGTAGATTGAACAAAATATTGCCACTAAAAAGGCTTGTTTTCTATTTTTATGCGAATAATCTTGTAATTCTTACAACAAATCGACGATAGGCACCTTCCAATGACTCTACGTATCGCAATCAATGGTTTTGGCCGCATCGGCCGTAATGTCCTGCGCGCACTGTATACCCAAGGCTACCGCCAGGATTTGCAGATCGTCGCCATCAACGATCTGGGCGACAGTTCAATCAATGCCCACCTGCTCAAATACGACACCGTCCATGGCACATTCGAAGCAGAGGTCGCCCACGATCAGGAAAGCCTGACCGTCAATGGCGACCGGATCGCCGTCAGTGCCATTCGCAACCCGGCCGACCTGCCGTGGGCCGCGCACAAGATCGACGTGGTGTTCGAATGCACCGGCCTGTTCACCGACCGTGACAAGGCTGCCGCCCATATTACCGCCGGCGCGCGCAAGGTGATCATCTCCGCCCCGGCCAAGGGCGCGGACGCGACCGTGGTCTACGGCGTCAACCATGACATTCTGCGTCAATCGCACCAGATCATCTCCAACGCATCGTGCACCACCAACTGCCTGGCGCCGGTCGCCCAGGTGCTGCACCGCGAACTGGGCATCGAAAGCGGCCTGATGACCACGATTCACGCCTATACCAACGACCAGAACCTGACTGACGTCTACCACACCGACCCGTACCGCGCACGGTCGGCCACCCAGAACATGATCCCGAGCAAGACCGGCGCCGCTGAAGCTGTCGGCCTGGTGCTGCCGGAGCTCGCGGGCAAGCTGACCGGCATGGCCGTGCGCGTGCCGGTGATCAACGTGTCGCTGGTGGACCTCACCGTACAGCTGAAGAAAGAAGCCACGGCCGATGAAGTCAACGCGCTGTTGAAGCACGCCAGCCAGCACTCGAAAATCCTCGGCTACAACACCCTGCCGCTGGTTTCCAGTGACTTCAACCATAACCCGCTGTCATCGATCTTCGATGCCAACCACACCAAGGTCAGCGGCAAGCTGCTTAAAGTGCTGGCCTGGTATGACAACGAGTGGGGCTTCTCCAACCGCATGCTCGACAACTGCCTGGCGCTCTGCAACGCCGAGTAAAGCCATTTGGAGTGGGGCTTGTGTGGGGAGGGGGCAAGCCCCTCCCACATTTGAGCGGTGCAAGGCTGCAGAAATAGCCACTTGCCATTTCGGCTGATGATAAGCATTATCATTAACTGCAAATCGGTCTGGTATCACTGTGAGCCAATCTCGCTTCAACCACGTCTTTCTCACCCAACGGGTGATCCTGCTGCGCACGCTGCAACGCATGGTGAATAACCACAGCACCGCCGAGGACCTGCTGCAGGAAACCTACCTGCGCGTGACTCGCGCCCTGAGTGAGCGGCCGATCGACCACCTGGAACCCTTCGTCTACCAGACAGCGCGCAACCTGGCGCTGGATCATTTGCGTTCGCGCAGGATTCAGGCTCGCACCCTGCAGGAAGATGTACCGCTGGATATCCTGCAAAGTGTCGCCGCCCCGATCAGCACACCTGAAGACGCCACCCAGGCCGAGCAACTGCTCGAGCATTTGAGCGTCAGCCTGGGCCAGTTGAGCGCCCGCCAGCAACGCATCTTTATCCTCAGCCGCCTGCACGGTTGCAGCTACCAGGAGATTGCCGATCAGTTGCAGGTCTCCTTGAGCACCGTACAAAAGGAACTGAAGTTGATCATGGCCATCTGTGTAGGTGTGGCCGAACGATTGGATCAGCCTTAAGCTTCACTCCGACAGAGGCGTCGATCCAGGCTGTAGGAAAAATGAATAGAACGTGGCGAAGACCCGAGGAACACCGTGACGGACCCGAATAAACTGCGCCCCCACGAGTTGGCTCATGAGGTGCTGCAAGACGCGGCCATGGACCAAGCCCTCGATTGGCTGATCGCCTTGCAGTGCCCGCAGCCCGGCCAGCACGCCGCGTTCCAGGCCTGGCTGGCCGAGAGCCCGGCGCATGCCCACGCCTTCAACAAGGCCCAGGCCGCCTGGGATGGCGCGCCGGTGCACAGCGCCGCCGTGGCCCTGGCCGCGCCGCGCAAGCCGAGCGCCTGGCGCCGGGTCAAACCGCACTGGAAACCCCTGGCCACCGCCGCCGTGCTGCTGCTCGGCCTGTTCAGCTTCAGCAACCTGCCGGTACGCCTGCAGGCCGACCACCTCACCGTGGTCGGCGAGCGCCAGCGCCTGCAACTGGACGAAGGTTCCAACGTACTGCTCAACACCAATTCGGCGTTTTCCAGCAGCATCAAGGACCATCAGCGCATCGCCCGCCTCTACCAGGGCGAGGCGTTTTTCGACATCGCCCCCGCCCGTGGCCTGCCGCTGGAAATCGACGCCGGCCCGGTGCGCGCCAGCGTGCAGGACACCGCGTTTGCCGTGCGCTATCTCGACGGCGAAGCCCAGGTGCAAGTGCAGCGCGGTGACGTCGACCTGAGCAATACCTTCGACGACGCCCGTGTGCGCCTGAGTGCCGGCCAGAGCATCCGCATCGGCCCCAAGGGCTTCGGCCAGCCGGCCAAGCTGGATGCCAGCAAAGACCTGGCCTGGGTCCAGGGCCGCCTGGTCTTCGAGAACTGCCCGATGAGCGAAGTGCTGGCCGAGCTGCGTCGCTATTACCCGGGCTGGATCGTCAACACCAACGACAAGCTCGCCAGCGTCGCCGTCACCGGCAACTATCGCCTTGACCAGCCGCTGGACGTGGTGCGTTCCCTGGCCCACATCACCTCGGCCAAGCTCTCGGAATACCCAGCGCTGGTCATCCTGAACTAAATGAGAATTATTTTTACTCGAAGCTGACCGGCGATACGTCTCGTTATAGCCAATGCAACTGATTCCTATTTGAATCGGTTCGCAACTATAAGATTCGTACCTCCGGAGCGCTCTCGATGTCCTCTCGTTTCAACCGCCGGTCTTGTTCGCCCGTCCTGTCCCTGCTGACCGCCGCCATACTGATGGCCGGTGCGCCAGCAATGGCCGCGACTGCCGCCGAACCGGCGCCGCGCAGCCACGGCAACTACAATTTCAGCATCGAACAGCAGCCACTGGTGTCGGCACTCAACGCCTTTACCGGCGTGACCGGCTGGCAAGTCGGCCTGCCAGCCGAGTTGGGCCAGGGTGTGTCGTCCCCTGGCGTGCGCGGTGCGTTGTCGCCGGAGAAGGCGCTGGAGCGGCTGTTGGCGGGGACCCACCTGAGCTATCGCAAGCTGGGCAATAACAACATTGTCCTGGAGAAACGTGCCGCCGGCAGCGCTCTGAACCTGCAGCAAGTGACCATCAGCGCCACCCGCACCGAGCAGGATGTGGACAGCGTACCGAGCATGGTCAGCGTGCACGACCGCCAGGAGCTGGATCGCCAGAACGTCAACACCACCCGTGAACTGGTGCGTTACGAGCCGGGCGTGTCGGTGGGCGGCGCCGGCACGCGCTCGGGCAACGCGGGCTATAACATTCGCGGTATCGACGGCGATCGCATTCTGACCCAGGTCGACGGCGTGGAAGTGCCGGACAACTTCTTCAACGGCCCCTACGCCAAGACCCGGCGCAACTACGTCGACCCGGAAATCGTCAAGCGCGTGGAAATCCTGCGCGGTCCGGCCTCGGCCCTGTACGGCAGCAGTGCGATTGGCGGCGCGGTGAGCTACTTCACCCTCGACCCGGATGACATCATCAAGCCCGGCCAGGACGTCGGCGCGCGCCTGAAGACCGGTTACAGCTCCGCCGACGAAAGCTGGCTGACCTCCGCCACCGTCGCCGGCCGCGTGCAGGACTTCGACGGCTTGCTGCACCTGAGCCAGCGCAACGGCCACGAAACCGAATCCTACGACGGCAACAACGCCACCGGCCTGGCCCGCACCGGCGCCAACCCTGAAGACGCACGCACCACCAATGTGCTGGCCAAACTGGGCTGGAATTACGGCGACGACAACCGCCTGGGCCTTACCTACGAGAAGTACAAGGATGATCGCGACGTCAATCTGAAGAACGCGGTGGGCGGCCCGTTCGTGGGTGGACGCGGTTTCAACCTTTACCGAGACCGTCGCGGCAACGACACCATTACCCGCGAGCGTTTCGGCCTGGAAAACAGCTTCGCCCTCGACTCGCCCATCGCAGACCGCATCAAGACCAGCCTCAATTACCAGATCGCCAAGACCGACCAGACCACGGCTGAAATCTACCAGTCGGGCCGTCGCGTATTGCGCACCCGCGACACGTTGTACGAAGAGAAACAATGGGTGTTCGATGCGCAACTGGACAAGGCCTTCAGCCTCGGTGACACCGATCACCAGGTCACCTACGGCACCACGCTCAAGCAGCAGAAAGTCACCGGTTCGCGCGAAGGCAGCGCCACCTGCCTGGCGGTCGGCAGCGGCTGCACCGCCATCGGCGCGCCCAGCCCATCGGCCGGCGACAGCGTGAAGAAAGCCAGCGACTTCCCCGACCCGACCATCAACACCTATTCGCTGTTCGCCCAGGACCAGATCACCTGGGACAAATGGACCTTCCTGCCCGCCGTGCGCTATGACTACACCCGACTCAAGCCCAAGCTGACCGAGGAATTCCTCAGCACCGTGAACCCCACCGGTGCCTATACCGTCGACGGCAAGGACAAGACCTGGCACCGCGTCACGCCCAAGTTCGGCCTGACCTACGCCTTGACCGATCAATACACCTGGTTCGGCCAATACGCCGAAGGTTTCCGCACGCCGTCCGCCAAGGCGCTATACGGCCGCTTCGAAAACCTCAACCTGGGCTACACCGTGGAGCCCAACCCCGACCTCAAGCCGGAAACCAGCAAGGGCATCGAAACCGGGCTTCGCGGCAAGTTCGATGAGGGCTCCTTTGAAATCGCCGTGTTCTACAACAAATACCGCGACTTCATCGACGAAGACAACGCGGTGGTCGGCGGCACCGTCGAACAGTTCCAGGCGGTGAATATCAAGCGCGCCACCATCAAGGGCGCCGAAGCCAAGGGTCGCCTGAACCTGGATGCCTTCGGCGCACCGCAAGGCCTGTATACCCAGGGTGCGGTGTCCTACGCCCATGGCCGCAACAATGACAACGGCGAGCCGCTCAACAGCGTCAACCCGCTCAAGGGTGTGTTCGGCCTGGGCTATGACCAGGACAGCTACGGCGGCCTGCTGAGCTGGACCCTGGTGAAGAAACAGAATCGCGTCGACAGCAGCACCTTCCACGCCCCGGACGGCGATACCAGCGGCCCATTCAAGACGCCGGGGTTCGGCATTCTCGACCTGAGCGCCTACTACAAGGTCACCCAAGACGTGACCATCAACGGCGGCGTCTACAACCTCACCGACAAGCAGTACTGGAACTGGGATGACGTGCGCAGCTACGACAGCGTCGGCGAAGCCGCGGTGACCGGCCCGGCCAACCTTGATCGCCTGACCCAGCCGGGTCGCAACTTCGCGATCAATGTGATCTGGGACATCTGACGGCACCCTCCTCACCTCGCCGCGATGATTGCGGCGAGGTGAGGATTTTTTACTGTGCCGCGTCTTCCTGTTCGTCTAGTTGATAACCGCTCTCTTTAGAGCCAACAGGCGCTACCCCTTCTCAAGGACTTTTTCATGACCGCTTCTCCTACCGCAGAACGTCCAAACCTGCGCTCCCAGCGCCTGAACCAGATCACCCACGAGCCACACACCAGGCTCGACGCGCTGGTCAAAGCCCACGCCCCATTTGAAACCCAGGCCAACTTCGCTCGCTTCGTGGTGGCGCAGTACCTGTTCCAATCGGAGTTGGTGGCGCTGTACAACGATACCGAACTGAACCAGATCATCCCGGACCTGGCCCAGCGCTGCCGCGCAGACGCCGCCAGACTCGACCTGGGCGACCTCGACACCGACGTGCCAGCACCGGTTGCCGGCGCCGTGAACAACCCTGGCCGCGCCGAGGCCTTGGGCTGGCTGTTCGTTTCCGAAGGCTCCAAACTGGGCGCGGCCTTTCTGATCAAACGTGCCGTGGGCCTGGGCCTGAGCGAAACCTTCGGTGCCCGTCACCTGGGCGAGCCGGAGGGCGGGCGTGCCGAAGGCTGGAAACGCTTCACCCGCACCCTCGATGCAATGCAATTGAGCGCCGAAGAGGAAGCCGCCATGGATAAAGGCGCGATCGATGCGTTCGTACGCTTCACCGTATTGCTGGAACAGGCGTACGCTACGGCCCCTGAACTGGCCTGATCCCCGGTTTAATGCAATCCAATGTGGGAGGGGGCTTGCCCCCGATAGCGGTGTATCAGCCAACGAATCCATAACTGAACCACCGCCATCGGGGGCAGGCCCCCTCCCACACTTTGTCCCTATTTCAAGCTGATTTTTTGTCATCTCCTGATTGCACACACCATGACCCGCAAACTCCAATCCACCTCGAAAATCGCCCAGCTTCTCTATGGCCTGCTGGCCTACGTCAGCCTGGGGATCGGCCTGGTGGCGATTGTCATACCGGGTTTGCCCACCACCGAATTCATCCTGCTGGCCGCCTGGGCCGCCACCAAAAGCTCGCCACGCCTCAGCGCCTGGCTGGAAAACCACCGCCTGTTCGGGCCCATCCTGTTCAACTGGCGCAATGGCAAGATCATCGCGCGCCGGGCCAAGGTCAGCGCCACCGTGAGCATGTTGCTGTGCGCCGTGCTGATGCTGGTGATGCTCGATCACGGCTGGCCGATCTACCTGGCAATCGTCGGCATGGGCCTGGGCAACCTGTGGATCTGGTCGCGCCCCGAGCGGCTTGCACAGCCCGGATAACGCTGTGTGTAGGGGTTTTCCTACCGCTCATCGCCTGATACTCATGAATTAATTTGTTACGCCGATGTTTCAGGCATGGCGCCGAATGGACTTGGCACTTTGCGTGCTTCTCAACAAGTCCATTCGTGAGTGAACCTATGTTCGACACCCTCTCTATCCGCTTGAAAATCGTGCTGCTCTCCGGCCTCTGCCTGTTAGGGGTGATCGCACTGGTGGTCGGCATCAATATCTACACGACCAACCAGAACGATGAACTGGTCAGTGACTCAAGCTCACGAATGCTGACTGCCAGCGTAGAACAGCTGCTGCAAGCCAAGGCGGCCGAGCAGGCCGTGCAGTTGCAGAAAACCTTCAACGAAAACCTGCTGGTGGTCACCGCCCTCTCCGACCACATCAAAGACCTGCGCAACCTGGGGGCCAAGCGTTCCCTGGAAGCAGGCGCCCTGCGCGAAGACATCAACCAGAGCGTAAAAACCGCGTTTGACCGTAACACCAAGGTGCTGGGCATCTGGCTGTCGTTCGAACCCAACGGACTGGATGGCAAGGACAGCGAATTCGTTGACGACAAGGCGCGCGTCTCCAACGAAAAAGGCCGCTTCTCCAGCTACTGGAGCCGGGCTGGCGGCGAAAGCCTGAACACGATCATGGTTGAAGATGACCTGACGAAAACCACCCTCAACCTCAGCGGCACGCCCTACAACATTTGGTACACCTGCCCACGAGACACACGCACCACCTGCCTGCTGGATCCGTACGAAGACACGGTGGCCGGCAAGCCCGTACTGATGACCACCATCTCCCAGCCTTTGATCGTGGACGGCAAGGTGATCGGCGTGGTCGGTGTGGATATCGCCCTCAACGCCCTGCAAGCCGTCACCGATGCGGCCCAGAAAGACCTGTTCAACGGCGCTGCGCACCTGGAGGTGCTGTCCAGCACCGGCCTGATCGCCGCCTACAGCGGTGAACCGGCGCGCGTGGGCAAGAATCTGATCGACACACTGGGCGCCGAAGGCAAAGAGATCGTGCAACTGCTCGCCAGTGATCGCCCGATGATCCGCGAGCAGGACGAGACCATTCGCGCTGTGTACCCCGTCAAGCCGATTGCCGACGCCAAATCCTGGGGTGTGGTGATCAAGCTGCCAAAAGCGGTAATGCTGGCGGATAACGTGAAGTTGCAAGGCGTGCTTGATGAAGCCCAGGCGACAGGCACCTTCAAAGCCCTATCGGTGGCCGCCGCCGCTGCCCTGCTCGGCCTGCTGCTGGTCTGGCTGACCGCCACCGGCGTCACCCGCCCGATCAACAGCGTGGCGGCCATGCTCAAGGACATTGCCAGCGGTGACGGCGACCTCACCCAACGCCTGGCCTATGCCAAAAAAGACGAACTGGGCGAACTGGTGAACTGGTTCAACCGCTTCCTCGACAAGCTGCAGCCGACCATCGCGCAGATCAAGCAAAGCATCACCGAAGCGCGCGGCACGGCCGACCAGTCCTCGGCCATTGCGCGCCAGACCAGCGAAGGCATGCAGGTGCAGTTCCGCGAAATCGACCAGGTGGCTACCGCGTCCAATGAAATGAGCGCCACCGCCCACGACGTCGCCAACAGCGCCTCCAACGCCGCCAGCGCGGCACGCGGCGCGGATCAGTCGGCACGCGAAGGCATGTCGATCATCGAGCAAAGTACCCGCGATATCACCACCCTTGCCGAAGAAGTCAGCAAGGCCGTCGGCGAAGTCGAGGCGTTGGCGGTCAATAGCGAACAGATCGGTTCGGTCCTGGAAGTGATCCGCAGCATCGCCGAACAGACCAACCTGCTGGCATTGAACGCGGCGATCGAAGCGGCGCGCGCCGGGGAAAGCGGGCGCGGTTTTGCGGTGGTGGCCGACGAGGTGCGCAACCTGGCCAAACGCACCCAGGATTCGGTCGAGGAAATTCGCCTGGTGATCGAACGTATCCAGAGCGGCACCCGTGGCGTGGTGGCGACCATGCATTCGAGCCAGCACCAGGCCCAAAGCAACGCCGGGCAGATCCACCAAGCCGTGCAGGCCCTGGGCAAGATCAGCGACGCCGTGACGGTGATCAGCGACATGAACCTGCAGATCGCCAGCGCCGCCGAACAGCAAAGCGCAGTGGCTGAAGAGGTCAACCGCAACGTCTCCGCAATCCGTACCGTCACCGAAACCCTCACCGGCCAGGCCACCGAGTCGGCAGCCATCAGCAGCCAGCTCAATGCACTGGCCAGCCAGCAAATGAAGTTGATGGATCAGTTCAAGGTCTAAATAACACCACACCTCAATGTGGGAGGGGGCTTGCCCCCGATGGCGGAGTGTCAGTCAACTTATCTGTCACTGACACACCGCTTTCGGGGGCAAGCCCCCTCCCACAGTTGGACCGAGTACCGCTTACACACCCGCTCAGCCAGCAAGTGAAGTTGATAACACCACAGGCCCAATGCTGGAGGGGGCTTGCCCTCGCTCAGTCCTTTCCCGGTTTTGGTATCGCAAGGCGGCTACTGGACTTGATTTCACGCAAGGCCAGGCTGGACTGGATGGACGCAATGCCCACCTGACGTCTGAGCACCTGCTCGACAAAGTCGCTGTAGCTATCAAGATCCTTCGCCAACACCTGCAACACGTAATCGGCATCACCAGTGATCTTGTGACAGGCCAACACTTGCGGCAATTGCGCAATCACCGCCTCGAAGGCGTCCGGAGCATGGTCGGCATGGGTAGAAAAACGGATATGCACAAACGCCATGATATCCAACCCCAGCATGCGTCGATCAAGGTTGGCTTGATAGCCTTTTATGACGCCCGCCTCCTCCATTCTCTTACGCCTTCGCCAACAAGGCGTCAGGCTTGACGACAGTCGCTCACTGAGCTCGGAATTGGAAATACTCGCGTCTTCCTGCAGCAATTCAAGGATAGCGAGGTCGGTGTGGTCGAGGCTGATACGTTTGGAAATTTTTTTCTGCATGAAGCCATTCCTGAGTAAAAAAACCCGAAATATCTGCTAATCCGCGAAAACAAAGCAAAGAAATCGCCTCCTGGCCAGAACAGAATATTTGCACTGGTTCACATTAACGGATGCGCAGAATGTTTACAGTTTTTAGTGATTCCCACCGTTTGCACCACGGCACAGAATTAAAAGACGGCGTACTCAAGCCGTCCTTCGAACAACCCAGCCGGGCCGATACCGTCCATGACCGCGTCAAGCAGGTCGGCCTGGGCCAGATCATCGAACCGCGCGTATTTGACCGGTCGTGCTACGTCAATGCGCACAGCGAGCGCTACGTCAGTTTTCTGGAAAGTGCCTGGACGCAATGGTGCGCAACCGGACGCACTCACGATGCTTTGCCGCTGGTATGGCCCGTGCGCGATCTGGCCAACGACCAAGTACCGACCTTCATCGACGGCAAATTGGGTTTCTACGCCATGGATGCCGGCTCCCCGATTACTGCCACCACTTGGCAAGCTGTAAAAACCAGCGCCGATATAGCCCTCACCGGCCTTGCCCTGATCGATGAAGGCCATGACAGTGCGTTTGCGCTGTGCCGCCCGCCGGGACATCACGCTGCACGCGAATACATGGGCGGCTACTGCTACCTCAATAACGCGGCCATTGCCGCACAACGGGCCATTACCCAAGGCGCCCAGCGTGTTGCGGTACTGGATGTCGATTTTCATCATGGCAATGGCACACAGAACATTTTCTACGACCGCAGTGACGTGATGTTCGTCTCGCTGCACGGCGAGCCGGCCGTCTCCTATCCCTACTACTCAGGCTTCAGCAGCGAAGTCGGCGCCGGCCTTGGCGAGGGGTTCAACCACAACTACCCCTTGCCCAAAAGCACCACTTGGGAAAGCTACAGCAACGCCCTGCGCCATGCCTGCAGGACGCTCCAGCACTTTGCCCCAGAGGTGCTGGTGATTTCGCTGGGAGTCGACACATTCAAGGACGATCCCATCAGCCATTTCCTGTTGGAAAGCGATGATTTCATCGGGATCGGAGAGCTTATTGCCAGCGTTGGCTGCCCCACTCTGTTCGTGATGGAAGGGGGTTACATGGTCGACGAAATCGGCATCAACGCCGTCAACGTGCTGCACGGATTCGAGAGCAAACGCAGCTGATCCATCCCTCGCTCAACGGCCTTCAATTCTGGAACGGAGAATAAGAACATGACGCTTTTCATAGATGTCGATGACGCTGCACGCCTGTTTACCCAAGTGGGCATCCGGCGCGCTATCCGCGACATGGCGACCTACATCAAGGCTGACTACGCACGCTGGGCGCACTTTGATAAATCGCCGCGCACCGCCAACCACTCGGCAGCAGGCGTCATCGAACTGATGCCCACCGACGATGGTCAGCAGTATTCATTCAAATACGTGAACGGCCATCCGCACAACGGCCAGCAGAACCTGCTGACGGTCATGGCTTTCGGTGTCCTGGCTGATGTGCAGAGTGGCTATCCCACCCTGCTCAGCGAACTGACCTTGACCACTGCCGTGCGTACCGCCGCAACGTCCGCGCTGGTGGCGCAGTCCTTGGCTCGCTCGAATGCGACCTCGATGGCCCTCATCGGCAACGGTGCCCAAAGTGAATTCCAGGCGCTCGCCTTTCATGACCTGTTGGGCATCAGCGAAATCCGCATCTTCGATATCGATCACGACGCGTCCCTCAAGTTGAAGCATAACCTCGCGATGTTTCCGGAAATCGAGGTCATTCTGGCCGGCTCCGTGAAGGAAGCAGTCAAAGGCGCGGATATCGTCACCACGGTCACCGCCGACAAAGCCTATGCAACGATTCTGACCCCCGACATGATCGAGCCCGGCATGCACATCAATGCGGTCGGCGGTGACTGCCCGGGTAAAACCGAACTGCATGCCGATATCCTGCGCAACGCCCGGGTCATCGTCGAATTCGAGCCGCAGACACGTATTGAGGGCGACATTCAGCAACTGGAAGCCGACTCTCCCGTGACCGAATTTTTCCGGATTGCGCGGGGTGAAGTGGTTGGACGCGAAAACGATACGCAGGTGACTGTCTTCGATTCGGTGGGCTTTGCCTTGGAGGACTTTTCGTCACTGCGCTACCTCAACGATCTGGCTCAGGCACAGCAAATCGGTCGACGCATCCACCTCGTACCGACGCCAGCCAACATCAAGAACCTCTTTCAACTGCTGAATCCGCTACCGGCCAAAGCCTCGCACCTGCGCACCGTCAACTGATCGGTAATGGCCGCCCCCAGCTACTTGGCGAGGGGGCCATCGCCTTCCAGGCATGCCCGTGATTGGCCGTTGTATTTCTAACAAGAACGCTCGACACCTACTTTCTGCCAAAACTCAAAAACATAAAATCAAGAGGTTTTGCAATGAAATCGAATTCTTCCGGGCTGCTTGAACAGCCCGCGCTGCAGCGCACGCTGGGCAATCGTCACATCCAGCTAATGGCCATGGGCGGTGCCATCGGTACCGGCCTGTTCATGGGCTCCGGGAAGATCATCGCCCTCTCCGGGACGTCGATCATCCTCATCTACATGATCATTGGACTGTTCGTGTTTTTCGTCATGCGTGCCATGGGCGAAATGCTCCTGTCCAATCTCAACTTCAAAACCTTTGCCGACTTCGCCGGTGCGTACCTCGGCCCGCGCGCGGCATTCTTCCTCGGCTGGTCGTACTGGCTGAGCTGGAGCGTGGCGGTGATCGGCGATGCCGTCGTGGTCGGCGGATTTTTCCAGTATTGGTTTCCCGACGTGCCGGCGTGGATACCCGCGGTCGGAATGCTGGCGACCCTGTTCGCGCTCAACGTGCTGACGGTCAGGCTGTTCGGGGAGGTGGAGTTCTGGTTCGCAATCATCAAGATCATTGCGGTGGTGACCCTGATCGGCGTCAGCACCGTGCTGATTGCCAGTTCGTTCGTCTCACCCAGCGGGGTCACCGCGTCCCTGAGTCACCTGGTGGATAAACAGGCAGCGTTCCCTAACGGCTTGTTCGGATTCTTTGCCGGATTTCAAATGGCGATTTTCTCCTTCGCCGGCACTGAGCTGATTGGCACAGCCGCCGCCGAAACTCGATCTCCGGAGAAAACCCTGCCCAAGGCAATCAACTCGATTCCGCTGCGGATCATCTTGTTCTACGTGCTGGCCCTGATCTGCATTATTGCTGTGACGTCCTGGCAGCAGGTATCTGCAATCAAGAGCCCGTTTGTCGAACTGTTTCTTGTGGCAGGGTTCCCCGCAGCAGCCGGCATCGTCAACTTCGTGGTACTGACGTCTGCGGCATCATCGGCAAACAGCGGCGTATTTTCATCGAGCCGTATGCTGTTCGGGTTGGCCAACCAAGACAACGCGCCCCACGCATTCCGACGGCTGTCGAGTAACAGCGTGCCGCTGTTGAGCCTGGCGTTCACGATGCTGCTGATGCTGGTGGGAGTATTGGTGCTGTTCGTCGTTCCGCAAGTCATGACAGCCTTTACTATCGTCTCTACCGTGTCGGCGATCCTGGTGATTTTCACATGGTCGACGATCCTGGCGTCTTATATTGCCTATCGCAAAAAACGCCCTGATCTGCATGCGAAGTCGGCTTACAAGATGCCTGGCGGAGTACCGATGGCCTGGGTTTCCCTGGCGTTCCTGGGCTTTGTGCTCTGCCTGCTGGCGTTGCGGCCTGATACGCGTATTGCCCTGATGGTCATGCCGGGATGGTTCGTGTGGCTGGCAATTGCTTATCAGTTGACTCGCGCCTTGAAGCCAACGTCTGACGCTATTCCTGGCAGGCAGAACGCGACAGTGGCGCAGCCCTAATGAAACGAATGGCTTGATCCACTCGGACTCACCAAAAGCTGCTGGGTATGTACCACCGCCATCGGGCAAGCCTCAATACCTGGAGGAGCGAGCTTGCTCGCGAAAAACGCCCAGACAACGCGTTCATTCTGGATAAACGAGTGGGCCCTGAGTGCTTCGCGAGCAAGCTCGCTCCTACAAAAACCTTACAGACCGGTCCAGGCCTGGACGAACGCTGTCAGGTCTTCCTTCGGCGCGGTGCGCGGCGGGTTCTGTGGGGTGCCCAGGTAGAGAAAGCCAATCACTTGCTCTCCGGCTGCCAGCCCCAGGCCTTTGGCGACGTGGGCCGAGTAGGACAACTCACCGGTGCGCCACACCGCGCCAATCCCCTGGGCATAAGCCGCCAGCAGAATGCCGTGGGCCGCGCAGGCGGCGGCCAGCAGTTGTTCGGATTTGGGCACTTTGAAGTGCTCCTGCAAGCGAGCAATCACCACCACCACCAGCGGCGCGCGCAACGGGCCGTTCTGGGCTTTGTCGATCACAGCTTGCGGGGCATCGGCGTCTTGCAGGCGGGCAGCTTCGGCCAACAGCGTGCCCATCTGCTCACGGGCGGCACCTTCCACGGTAAGGAAACGCCACGGGCGCAACTGACCGTGGTCGGGCGCACGCATGGCGGCGGCGAACAGCACGTCGCGCTGCTCCTGGGTCGGTGCCGGCTCCAGCAAACGCGGCACGGAAACACGGTTGAGCAAAGCGTCGAGAGCCTGCATTGGCCACCTCCTGAGAAAAATGTGCGGTCATTCTAGCGGAATGAATCGGCAGGCCACCAAACGATAATTGCTCTTATTCAAACTGTCCCGCCCTGTTAGACTTTGCGACCACCTTTTTCGCCTTCGTTCAGGAAACTCGATGTTCCGTTCGCTACTTCACCTGTGCGCCGCGTTGATGGCTCTTGGCCTGACCGCCTGCGACGACGCCCCACGGTTCACCCAGGCCGAGCCGGGTGAAGCGCGCGCCGGCGGTGCCACGACAGTGAACAAGCGGGACCAGAATGCGTTTTCCCTGCCCTCGGCCAACCTGGCGCCCACACGCCGGCTGGACTTCAGCGTCGGCAACAGTTTCTTTCGCAGCCCCTGGGTGATCGCGCCCTCTACCACCACCGCACGTGACGGCCTGGGCCCGCTGTTCAATACCAATGCCTGCCAGAACTGCCATATCAAGGACGGCCGAGGCCATCCACCGCTGGCCGACGCGCCCAATGCGGTGTCGATGCTGGTCCGCCTGTCGATCCAGCGGCCTGCCACAGAGCAGCCTCCTTACGCCAAACTCATCGAACAGCTCGGCGTGGTGCCGGAGCCGGTGTATGGCGGGCAGCTGCAGGACATGGCCGTGCCTGGCGTAGCCCCGGAGGGCAAGGTTCGGATCGATTACACACCGGTCAACGTCCAGTTCAAGGACGGTACGGTGGTGGAGTTGCGCAAGCCCGAGCTGCAAATCACCCAGCTCGGCTATGGCCCGATGCACCCCGACACGCGTTTTTCTGCGCGCGTCGCCCCCCCCATGATCGGCCTGGGGCTGCTTGAAGCCATCAGCGACGCCGATATCCTGCGCAACACCGACCCGGAGACGGCGGACAGCGAAGCCATCCTCGGCCGAGCGAATCAGGTGTGGGACGACGCCGAGCAAAAAACCGTGCTCGGGCGGTTTGGCTGGAAAGCCGGGCAACCCAACCTCAATCAACAAAATGTTCACGCATTCTCTGGTGATATGGGCCTCACCACCTCCTTGAGACCCTTCGATGACTGCACCGACGCCCAAGTCGCCTGCAAACAGGCACCCAACGGCAACGGCCCCGACGGCGAGCCGGAAGTCAGCGACAACATCCTGCGGCTGGTGCTGTTCTATACGCGTAACCTCGCCGTGCCGCTGCGCCGCGACGTCAACGCGCCGCAGGTGCTGGCCGGCAAGAATCTGTTTTACCAGGCCGGTTGCCAGGGCTGTCACAAGCCGACGTTCACCACGGCCGCCAACGCCGCCGAACCTGAACTGGCCAACCAGGTGATCCGCCCCTACAGCGACTTACTGCTGCACGACATGGGCGAGGGCCTGGCCGACAACCGTACCGAATTCAAGGCCAGTGGCCGCGACTGGCGTACCCCGCCGTTGTGGGGCATCGGCCTGACGCAAGCCGTCAGTGGTCACACCCAGTTCCTGCATGACGGCCGCGCCCGCAACCTGCTCGAAGCCGTGCTCTGGCATGGCGGGCAAGCCCAAGCGGCGCAGCAGCATGTGTTGTCATTCAATGCCGAGCAGCGTGCCGCGTTGCTGGCGTTCCTGAATTCTCTATAAGCTTTGCCCCAATTACAGAAGGGAGCTCGACATGTTCCGTCCCAAGTTGTTGTTCACCAGCCTGGCCGCCCTCGCCCTCGGCGCCTGCTCGCCCCAGGACCCGCAAGCGGTGACCTCGGCGGCCATCGCCAAGCAAGTCATCCTGCCGACCTACAGCCGCTGGGTTGAAGCCGACCGCCAACTGGCCGTCAGCGCCCTGGCCTACTGCCAGGGCAAGGAAAGCCTGGACACCGCCCGTGCCGACTTCCTCCACGCGCAAAAAGCCTGGGCCGAGTTGCAACCGCTGCTGATCGGCCCGCTGGCCGAGGGCAACCGTTCCTGGCAGGTGCAGTTCTGGCCAGACAAGAAGAACCTGGTGGGTCGCCAGGTGGAGCAACTGGTTGCCAGCCAGCCACAGATCGACGGCGCCGCCCTCGCCAAATCCAGCGTGGTGGTGCAAGGCCTGTCGGCCTACGAATACATCCTCTACGACGCCAAGCCTGACGTCGCCGACGAAGCCCAGAAAGCCCGGTATTGCCCGCTGCTGATCGCCATCGGCGAACGCCAGAAAGCCCTGGCCGAAGAGATCCTGGCCAGCTGGAACAGCACCGACGGCATGCTGGCGCAGATGACCAAGTTCCCGAACCAGCGCTATGCCGATTCCCACGAAGCCATCGCTGACCTGCTGCGCGTGCAAGTGACCGCCCTGGATACCCTGAAGAAAAAACTCGGCACGCCGATGGGCCGCCAGACCAAGGGCATCCCGCAACCGTTCCAGGCCGACGCGTGGCGCAGCCAGTCGTCCCTGCAGAGCCTCGAAGCGAGCCTCGCGGCAGCGCAGACGGTTTGGGTGGGCGTGGACAACAAAGGCCTGCGCGGCCTGCTGCCGGCCGATCAGAAAGCCTTGGCCGAGAAGATCGACGCTGCGTACGCCGCGTCACTCAAACTGTTCGCCAGCAACCAGCGCTCCCTCAACGAACTGTTGAACGATGACGCCGGGCGCCAGCAACTCAACGATCTCTACGACAGCCTCAACGTGGTTCATCGCCTGCATGAAGGCGAGCTGGCCAAGGCGCTGGGAATCCAACTGGGCTTCAACGCCAACGACGGTGACTGATGATGCTCAGGCGACAGGCTTTGGCGATTGGCAGCGCACTGCTCAGCGCACTCACGCTGGGTGGCTGGACGCTGTTCAAAGGTAACGGCGCTTCACACAGCAAACATGGCCCGTTGCTGCTGTCGGCGCGCGATGATGCCGACGGCAAGCACTACGCCGTAGGTTATCGCCTGGACGGCAAGCAGGTGTTCGCCACCCAGGTGGGCCAGCGCTGCCACGACATCATCAACCATCCGACGCTGCCGATTGCGCTGTTCGTCGCCCGTCGCCCGGGCACCGAGAGTTACCTGGTCGACCTGCGTGACGGCACGTTGCTGCAAACCATTACGTCCAATGCCAACCGCCACTTTTATGGACACGCCGTGATCCACAAAGACGGTGAATGGCTGTACGCCACCGAGAACGACACGTCCGACCCCGGCCGTGGTTTGCTCGGGGTGTACCGGTTCGAAGGCGAGCGGCTGGTGCACAGCGGGGAACTCTCGACCCACGGTATCGGCCCGCATCAGGTGTCATGGATGCCCGATGGCGAAACCCTGGTGGTGGCCAACGGCGGCATTCGCACCGAAGCCGAAAGCCGCGTGGAGATGAACCTCAACGCGATGGAACCGAGCCTGGTGCTGATGCACCGCGACGGCCGCCTGATCAGCAAGGAAACCCTGGGCCAGCAGATGAACAGCGTGCGCCATATGGGGATCGTCAGCGATGGCACCATCCTCACCGGACAGCAGTTCATGGGGCCGTCCCAGGAGCGTTCCGAATTGCTCGCGATCAAGCGGCCGGGTCAACCGTTCGTGGCGTTTCCCGTGGCTGATGAGCAATTACAGGCGATGGGGCACTACACTGCCAGCGTCGCGGTGCACAGTGAGCTGCGGCTGGTGGCGCTGACGGCGCCGCGTGGCAATCGGTTCTTTATCTGGGACATGGACAGCGGCGAGCTGCGCCTGGATGGGCCATTGCCCGACTGTGCCGGTGTGGGTGCGGTGGCGGATGGCTTCGTTGTGACGTCAGGCCAGGGACGTTGCCGATTCTATGATTGCCGCCAGGAAAAACTGCTCGCGCAACCGCTGGAATTGCCGGCAGGGTTTTGGGATAACCACCTGCACCTGATCTGATTCACGATCACCCAGGCAAAAAAAAGGGCCTCGCATCGCAAGGCCCTTTCCGGGGGGTTCAATCGTTTCAACTCTGCGGCCTCATCGCCTGAGACATCCCGAACATGAATAACAGCAATTCATGATCGGGCTTGGCGGGCACACTGGCCTTGGCGACACGTGGCAGCAGGCATTGCCCACCGCCTTGCACCGCACTGAGTACCTGCGTGCGAGGCTGCTCCCAGGCGGCCAGGGCGAGGGCTGCAACGCCCAACGCCCCGACCAGGAACAAACCTCGTGCTATTTCTAGCTTCATCTGGTTAAACCCTTGATAGCGCTGCCAAACGCCGTCTCATAAAAGTAGCTGAGTTTCTTCCAGTCGGTATCGTTCCACGACGAATGGCGGCGCAATTGCAGCATGTCATGGGAGGCGGCCCGATAAGCGGTCAAACGCTGGCGGCATTTTTCAAAGTCCAGCAGTGCCACTTCCACCTTCACCGCATCGCCCTCGCCGGTGACCCTTATGAAGATATGCTTGATGTACAGGCAACCATGTTGCCAGCGCCCTTTGTGCATGCGCGCCAGGGTGCCGGCCAGTTCCTCGAGCAGGCGCTCGTGCACCACCTCGCCGTATTGCTCACGGCCGCCAGCGGCGTACCAGTTTTCGATCTCGTCGAAACCGTCCAGCGAAGCGGTGACCAGCAAGGCCTTCCACTGATGCTCGGGGTCGCGTCGCGCCTCGCAGAACACCAGCTCCGGCACTCGCACATCCAGCAAGCGCAGGCCCTTGAGGGCATCGCGCTCACGCAGCACGGTCGGACGTCCAAACGGATGCAACCAACTGCGGTAGATGTGGCCGGTCTGGCGTTTGCAATAGAGCAAGCGTCCATTGGGGCTGACCACCCGCTGTACGCCACTCTCACCGCCACGTCGACGATTGGGCTCTTCTACCCATTCACCCTGCTGGCGCCAGAAAAAATCAAATCGTTCTTCGGGAGCTACATGACTGCCTACTACGCACTCAACTGCCATCCTGTTACCTCTTACGCAATACATAAACTCGCCACATGGCGTAGAGCGGCATGAAGTCCAGGGATTCCTGAACTCGGAAACCGGCCTGCTCGAATTCTGCCTCGACAGTAGCAGCCGGTAACACAAACCGGTTTTGGTAACCTTCTTGCTCACCTTTGTTACGACGACGCACTTCGGCGCGCTTGCGCTTCCAAGCCTTGAAATTGCCATCCACCCACAGCGAGATAATCACGCTGTCGCGGGTAACACGCTGAAACTCCCGCAGTATTGTCATTCTGTGCGCAGGGTCACCAATGTGGTGCATCAGGCGCATGCAGAAAATACTGTCGACCGAGTTATCTGGCAAATCGATATCAAAGGCAGATGTCTGCAAAGGGCGTACCCGTTTCACCACGTCAGCCGGTTGGGCCACCGTCGCCACCTTCAACATCGACTCCGAATTGTCGGCACCGATAATCACGCGGTTGGGTTTCTCGGCCAGCAATGGCCAGAACCGACCGGCGCCACACGGCAAGTCCAGCACCAGGCCCGGCTCACCGGCCAAGGCCAGCGCACCGCGCGCCAGTTGCTCGTCGCGCTTGTGGGACAACCGGCGAGCCAGATTGTCCTGATGCTTGAGCAAATATTGCTGCGCGTGTTGATCGTCGTACTTTTCTGAGAATTCCAACTTGATCGGGGAAGGCATCTTATGTCTCCGGTAACTGATGCCTACAACCCTAAGCAGCGAACTGTGATCAACAAGTCAACTCGTTGTGAAAAAGTTGTCCTGTCCAATTGCATACATTTCAAGACTTTACAGAAACATTCAGTAGCATCGGGCCATCTTCGCTGAAAAGACGCCATCGTGCAGCAGCAAATTGATAGACCGAACGGTCAGGTTTTGACTGGGTTCAATTCGACATGAAAACGGCAGCCGTTGGGCTCCATGGTGCTAAGGGTCACGCTCCAGCCCTGGCTCTCACAGATACGTTGCACCAGCGACAAGCCCAGCCCAAGGCCATCACCGCGCTTCTCGCTGCCGCGTACAAACGGCTCGAACATCGCTTCACGCTTGTCTTCGGGAATGCCCACACCGGAGTCCTCCACCACGAAACCGCTCGGCTCCAGGGTGAGGCGAATAAAGCCTTGCTCGGTGTAATGCAGTGCATTGCGCAACAGGTTGCCCATCACGGCATGCAGGAACGTGGTGTTGTAGCGTGTGTCCAGCGGGCTGCCTGGGCAATAGATCAGCTCCAGGCCTTTTTGCTCGATGGGCCCACGCCAGATCCCGAGCAGATCCTCGGCGACCTGTGTCAGGTTGACCTGGGCCAACATGGCGGCATCTTCATGCTTGGCGCGGGCCAGCATCAGGAAGGTCTGCACCAGTTCGCGCATTTCTTCACAGGCGCGAGCGATGCGCTGGACCTGGTTGCGACCTCGCTGATCGATGGCGGGGTTCTCCAGCAGCAGCTCGCAGGAGCTGGCCAGTACCATCAAGGGTGTACGCAGCTCATGGCTCACATCGCTGGTGAACAACTGTTCGCGCGACAGCGCCTGACGCAAGCGACCCAGCGTGGCATCGAATGCCACCGCCAACTCACCCACTTCGTCGGCCGCATAATCCGGCGCCAGAGGCGGGGCAAGTCCCAGCAGTTGGTCGCGATGGCGCACCTGGCGAGCCAGCCGCACGACCGGCGCCATCACTTTGCGCGCCAGCACCCAGCCGAGAAACACCGCCAGCGCCAGGCTGAGCACGAAGCCCACCAACACCACGGCAAACAGGACGCGCTCGCGCTCTTCGAAATCGCTCTGGTCCTGCAGCAGCACATAGCGCCGGCCATCGATCACTTCGACCATGGCGTGGTACGACAGCGACTCGCGAAACACTTCATGAAAGCCTGGCTCCAGATGGCGCAAATCCTTGGGCAGTTCGAAATCGCCGGGGCCGCCGCTGAAATAGAACAACTGGTCGGGCTCGGGCCGGTGTCGCCAGTCTTCCATGCTGTCCATCAACAGCAGGCGTTGCAGGTCGCCGCCCAGGCCCGCCGAAATCAGCTTCTCTTCCACCAGGTGCACCGTGGCGACGATGCCCATGGCGAAGGCGCCTGCCACCAACGCGCTCATCAACGCAAAGGCGATGATGATCCGCTGGGCAAGGCTTTGCTTAAACTCCATCACGGCCCTCGGCCAGGCGATAACCCACACCGTGCACCGTTTGCAGCAGCGGCTTGGCGAAGGGCTTGTCGATCACTTGGCGCAACTGGTGAACGTGGCTGCGCAGGCTGTCGCTGTCCGGGCAATCATCGCCCCACAAGGCTTCTTCGAGGATTTCCCGGCGCAATACGTGCGGGCTCTTCTGCATCAGCACCGCCAGCAGTTTCAGGCCGACCGGGTTGAGTTTGAGCAGGCGCCCTTCGCGCGTGACCTCCAGGGTATCAAGGTCGTAGCTCAGGTCGCCGACTTGCAAGGCACGGCGCCCGCCACCTTGGGCACGGCGCAGCACCGCTTCGATACGCGCGGCCAGTTCGGACAAGGCGAATGGCTTGAGCAGGTAGTCATCGGCTCCGGACTTGAAGCCCTGCAGCCGGTCGTCCAACTGGTCACGGGCGGTGAGCATGATCACCGGCGTGTCGCGGCGTGCATCTTCGCGCAGGCGCTTGCACAGGGTGTAGCCATCGATGCCCGGCAGCATGATGTCGAGCACGATCAAGTCGTAATGCTCGGTGGCGGCCAGGTGCAGGCCTGACAGACCGTCCTGCGCGCAGTCCACTGTGTAGCCTTTTAGCCCCAGGTAATCGGCCAAGTTGGCCAGAATATCGCGGTTGTCTTCAACCAATAAAATTCGCATGGGCAGTGTCTCCGTACGCGGTAACGGCCGTGTTGGCTCGCGCAGCTTAAGGCCAAGTGTCGCTCAGGGATAGACCTGCAAGGCCCGTCGATAAAGGTTTTCAACCGATTATTGAACTAAACGAGTTTTTCACTATAGCTTCACAAACTGACTACAGTGTCAGCGTGAAGATCGCCCCCATTGATAAAAGGAAATTGGACATGGGTTTTCCCAAAACCGCGCCTATGCGCTATCTGCTGCTGATAACCGGCGCCTGGCTGGTTATTTTCCTGCTCACCCGTAGCGTACTGCTCATCACGCATTTGGATGAAGTCAGCGGCAACCTGCTGCCGGTATTCGGCGTGGGTTTGCTCTACGACCTCGGCTTCCTGGCCTATGCGGCGCTGCCGCTGGGGCTGTATCTGCTGCTGTGCCCGCCTGCGCTGTGGCGCCGCCGCGGGCATCGCTGGTTCCTGCAAGCGCTGCTCACGGTGAGCCTGTTCGCGATGCTGTTCACGTCGGTGGCCGAATGGCTGTTCTGGGATGAGTTCGGCGTGCGCTTCAACTTTATCGCCGTTGATTACCTGGTGTACTCCGACGAGGTCATGAACAACCTGCTGGAGTCCTATCCGATCGGCAAGCTGCTCAGCCTGCTGGCGATGCTGGCACTGATTCTCAGCGTGGCCCTGCGCAAGCCTTTCAACGCCGCGATGGCCGCGCCCCTGCCGGCGCTGCGTGGCCGGTTGGTGAATGCCCTGGCCTTGCTGGTGGTCGCCGGCCTCAGTCTGCAATTGATCAGCCAGGACAGCCCGCGCACCCAAGGTGGCAACGCCTACAACAACGAACTGGCCAGCAATGGCCCCTATCAGTTCTTTGCCGCGTTCCGTAACAATGAACTGGATTACACGCAGTTCTATAAAAGCCTGCCAACCGATGTGGTCGCCAAGCAATTGCGCGCCGAACTCAGCGAACCTAACGCCCGTTTCATCGACCAAGACCCGCTGGACATCCGCCGCGCCATCACCAACCCCGGCACGCTGCGCAAACCCAATATCGTGCTGGTCACCATCGAGAGCTTCAGCGCGAAATACATGGGCAGCAATGGCGACGAGCGCAACCTCACGCCCAACCTCGATGCGCTGCGCAAACAGAGCCTGTTCTTCAATAACTTCTATGCCACCGGTACGCGTACCGACCGTGGACTGGAAGCTATCACTTTGGCGATTCCTCCTACGCCTGGGCGCTCTATCGTCAAGCGCATCGGCCGCGAAAGCGGTTTCGCCAGCCTGGGGCAGCAGCTCTCCGCGATTGGCTACGACAGCGTGTTCGTCTACGGCGGGCGCGGTTACTTCGACAACATGAACGCGTTTTTCAGCGGCAATGGCTACCGCGTCGTCGACCAGAGCAGCGTGCCCGAAGCGGAAATCTCGTTCAAAAATGCCTGGGGCATGGCCGACGAGGACCTCTACAAACAAACCCTGAAATTGGCCGACGCCGACTACGCCAAGCAACAGCCGTTCCTGCTGCAGTTGATGACCACCTCCAACCACCGCCCCTACACCTACCCGGACGGGCGCATCGATATCAAATCCGGCAAGGGCCGCGACGGCGCGGTGAAATACACCGACTACGCCATCGGCCAGTTCCTCGACGCCGCGCGGCAGAAGCCCTGGTTCGATAACACGATCTTCGTGTTCGTCGCCGACCACACCGCCGGCAGCGCAGGCAAGGAAGACCTGCCGATCACCAACTACCAGATTCCGCTGTTTATCTATGCACCGAAGCTGATCGATGCGCGGGAAAACGCGCAACTGGCCAGCCAGATCGACCTGGCGCCCACGCTGCTGGGCCTGATAAACCTGAGCTACGAATCGACGTTCTTCGGCCGCAACCTGTTGCAGGACAATCCGCTGCCACCGCGGGTGGTGGTCGGCAACTACCAGCACCTGGGCCTGTTTGACGGGACCAACCTGGCGATCCTCAGCCCGCGCAAAGGCCTGCGTCGCCATGACCAGGCGCTGGGTGACAGCCAGGAACTGCGTGTCGGCAGCGATGACCCGTTGATCCAACGGGCGATCACCTATTACCAGGCCGCCAGCTATGGCTACAAACAACAACTGCTGAGTTGGAGAGCCCCCAAGGAAGAGGCCCCGGTCTTGAGCACACGCTAATCGGAAAGTCCCGTACAGGTGAGTACGGGACTTTTCTTGCCAAGGTTCGTCATGAATCCCCCCGCCTCTATTCCCGTTTCAAAACCGCTGAATTTCTGGCTGTGCCTGGGCCTGCCCACCGGCGCAGCACTGGCCTTGCTGCTGCTGCAGCTGACCTCGCTGGACATGGACCTGGCCAAGCGTTTCTACGACCCCGAGCAGGGCGGTTTCATCGGCCGCTACAGCTTCTTTCTCGAAGACATCCTGCATGATCGCGCCAAGCAACTGGTGATCCTGTTCTCGGTACTGGCGATTCTCGGGCTGGTCGGCAGCTTCATCCTGCAGCGACTCAAGCCTTATCGCCGCGAGCTGGTGTGCCTGGTGCTTTCCCTGGGATTGGCGACGGCCTATGTAGCGCCATTGAAAACCGTCACCGCCGTGCAATGCCCGTGGAGCCTCAAGGAATTCGGCGGCCAGGAAACCTACAGCGAACTGCTTAGCCCTCGCCCGCCTACCGACAAGCCCGGGCGCTGCTGGCCCGGCGGCCATGCGGCAACCGGGTTCGCCTTGTTCGCCTGGTTCTTTGCCCTGCGCGATCGCCGGCCACGCATGGCGCGCAACGCGTTTATCTTTGCGGTGGGACTGGGCAGCGTGTTTTCCGTCAGCCGCATGCTGCAAGGCGCGCATTTTTTTTCCCACAACGTGTGGACAGCAATCTTCTGCTGGCTGATCTGCCTGGGCCTGTATTGCCTGCTGTTGTACCGGCCATCGAAGCCCGCCACGTCCCGTTGACGGCTTGCGCAACACCCATAAAAAAACCCCGCCTGCATCGCTGCAGGCGGGGTTTTTCAGTAGCCGGGTAAGGCTGGCTTACATCATGCCGCCCATGCCACCCATGCCGCCCATGTCTGGCATACCGCCGCCGCCAGCGCCTTCAGCCTTAGGCTTGTCAGCGATTGCAGCTTCGGTGGTCAGGATCAGGCCACCGATGGAGGCTGCTGCCTGCAGCGCGGAACGAGTCACCTTGGTTGGGTCCAGGATGCCCATTTCGATCATGTCGCCGTACACGCCAGTCGCAGCGTTGTAACCGTAGTTACCTTTGCCGTTCTTGACTTCGTTGACCACAACGCTTGGCTCGTCGCCGGAGTTGGCAGCGATCTGGCGCAGCGGCGCTTCAACGGCACGACGCAGTACAGCGATACCGACGTTCTGGTCAGCGTTGTCGCCGGTCAGATTGGTCAGGGCTTCCAGAGCACGGATCAACGCAACGCCACCGCCAGGTACCACGCCTTCTTCAACGGCTGCACGGGTTGCGTGCAGGGCGTCTTCAACGCGGGCCTTCTTCTCTTTCATTTCAACTTCGGAACCAGCGCCAACCTTGATCACTGCAACGCCGCCGGACAGCTTGGCCAGACGCTCTTGCAGTTTTTCACGGTCGTAGTCCGAGGAAGTCTCGGCCACCTGGGCGCGGATCTGAGCGATACGCGACTCGATGTCGCCTTCAACGCCAGCACCGTCAACGATGATGGTGTTTTCCTTGGAGATGGTCACGCGCTTGGCGCTACCCAGGTTTTCCAGGGTCGCGCTTTCCAGGCTCAGGCCGATCTCTTCGGAGATAACGGTACCGCCGGTCAATACGGCGATGTCCTGCAGCATGGCCTTGCGACGGTCACCGAAGCCCGGAGCCTTGACGGCTGCGACTTTGACGATGCCACGCATGTTGTTCACGACCAGGGTCGCCAGGGCTTCGCCTTCAACGTCTTCGGAAACGATCAGCAGTGGGCGGCCGGCTTTGGCGACGGCTTCCAGTACTGGCAGCATTTCGCGGATGTTGGAGATCTTCTTGTCGACCAGCAGGATCAGCGGGCTGTCCAGCTCGGCAACCATGGTGTCTGGCTTGTTGACGAAGTACGGGGACAGGTAGCCACGGTCGAACTGCATGCCTTCTACAACCGACAGTTCGTTTTCCAGGCCCGAGCCTTCTTCAACGGTGATCACGCCTTCTTTACCGACTTTTTCCATGGCTTCGGCAATGATGTCGCCGATGGAGCTGTCGGAGTTTGCGGAGATGGTGCCTACCTGAGCGATGGCCTTGGTGTCAGCGCATGGCTTGGACAGGTTTTTCAGCTCGGCCACGATGGCGATGGTCGCCTTGTCGATGCCGCGCTTGAGGTCCATCGGGTTCATGCCGGCAGCGACGGCTTTGTAGCCTTCGTTGACGATGGCCTGAGCCAGAACGGTAGCGGTGGTGGTGCCGTCACCGGCGTCATCGTTGGCACGGGAGGCAACGTCTTTGACCAGCTGCGCGCCCATGTTTTCGAAACGGTCTTCCAGTTCGATTTCTTTGGCTACGGAAACGCCGTCCTTGGTGATGGTCGGAGCGCCGAAGCTCTTCTCGATGATCACGTTACGACCTTTCGGGCCCAGGGTCGCTTTTACTGCGTCAGCCAGGACGTTAACACCGGTGAGCATTTTCTTGCGGGCGGAGTCGCCGAATTTAACTTCTTTAGCAGCCATGATCGATATTCCTTAAATACTTTGGAGTAAACGGGAAAATGAGCGGGGAAATCAGTCTTCCAGAACGGCGAGAATTTCGTTCTCAGCCATTACCAGCAGGTCTTCGCCGTCGATTTTCACAGTGTTGCTGCCGGAGTAAGGGCCGAAAACAACCTTGTCACCCACTTTCACGGCCAGCGCACGTACTTCACCGTTTTCCAGGGCTTTGCCTGGGCCTGCAGCGATGATCACGCCGTGGTTGGCTTTTTCAGCAGCCGAACCTGGCAGAACGATGCCGCCAGCGGTTTTCTTTTCTTCTTCGCTGCGACGGATGACGACGCGGTCGTGCAGAGGACGAAGCTTGCTCATTGTCGATCTCTCCTAATTGTGTTTTTCATCGGCCGGTATCAATTCCGGCGGGTTAAATTCCGGCGGTGCCGGTCGCGGTTCGCTGGGCGAGCCACGGAAGTCTGTCTAGTGTCACCACCAGAAACCTTGCGGTGACCGTTACATAAGGGCGCCCAGGTTTATTACAAGGGGCAGCGAATGAAATTTTTTGTGTCTGCTCAAGGGTAAATGCAACACGGCACCCGAAGGTGCCGTGCCAGTGAAGCGGTTATTTGCTGTCGCGGTGTTCGAACTCGCCTTCGATCACATCGCCTTCCCGCCCCAGGGGCTGGCGCGGGGCCGGGCCGCCACGGGGTTGCAGGTCGTCGGCGAAGGCACGCTGGCGCATGGCCGCTTCTTCGGCACGCTGGCGCATCTTGCCGGCCAGCAATTTACGGATGACCGGCAGCAGCATGACCAGGCCGACCACGTCACTGATAAAGCCCGGCAGGATCAACAAGCCACCGGCCAGGGCCATCATCAGGCCTTCGAGCATGGTCTGGGCGGGCAGTTCGCCGCGGTTCAGGCTTTCACGGGCACGCAGCGCCGTGGCCAGGCCGGCGACGCGCAGCACCAGAACGCCGAGCATCGAGCCGAGAATGATCAGCAACAGTGCCGGGAAAAAACCGATCGCACCGCTGACTTGAACGAATACGAACAGCTCCAGCACCGGGAACAAGAGAAAAAGCAGCAAAAAAGGGCGCATCAAATGGTTCCTCAACGCAAGAATGCCTTGCTAGTCCACCTTAGATGACGTCGCCTTTTCGTGAATTCAAGCGCTAACCTCTGATTTTTTCGGCCAGATCTCGGCGTGAGCCAATGAAACCAGGGCTTCGCGTACTTGTGTCGGCGTGTTGCAGGGTTCGGCAAACGATAACCAATGCAGGGATTGCCCGATGCGCAGGTGCATGCCTTCGCTGTCGATACCGGCCAGTTGCGCAGGCTCGCTTGTGGGCAAACCGGCGAGGTCGACGTAATGGGCGATGGCCTTGGCGTGATCGCTGTTCATGTGCTCGATCATGCTGCGCTCAACCTTGCCCGCGAACGGATTGGCCAAGGTCAGTTGGTCGACCCAGTGGATCGCGCCAAAGCCACCGATATAACGGTGGCGCACCGGGTTGAGTACCCAGAAGTCGAAGTCGTGGGCCTTGTGGTAGTTGGCCGACTCGGGGAAGTAGCGGTAGTAGCGCTCGGCAGCGGCTTCGATGGCAGCCGGGTCGTCGAGTTTTTCGGCTTGCGCCAGGTAGGTCAGGCGCCCGACGGCCTGCACATCGTCAGCTTCGCGCTCACCGACCAGCAACGAACACTTGGGGTCCTTCTGCAGGTTGTGGGTGTGCTGGGCGATGCGGCTGATCAGGATCAGCGGGCGGCCCTGCTCGTCGAGGCAGTACGGCACGACCGAACCGAAGGGAAAACCGGGCATGGCTTTGGACAGTGTGGCCAAGGCCCCACGGTATTCTTTGAGCAACAGCTCTCGGGCGTTCCTGGCAACGTGCGCGCTCAATGTATGACTCCTGGTTGTTTCGCCGCCCATGGCATATGGGAATGGATCTCAACACAAGGTAATCAATATCCGCGCAGGTTGCCAGAGCGCTCGACGCCGCTTTACCAGGCCACGCCAAACCCTGCGGTGTAACGGGTCTTGCTCAGGCTGCTGTCGGAGTCGCCGCTGATGACGTCGCGCTCCGCCTTGAGGTTGAGCGATGCCCATTCGGTGACCTTGTAGCGCAGGCCCATCTCGGCATCCAGCGCATACTCGGCCGGGCCGTCCAGCGGCTTGCCCAGTTCGCCGTTGGTAAAGAATTCAACGGTCTTGCCCACCAGGTAGCGGTTGTAGTTCCACTTCATGGCCAGGGAATAGAAGTTGTCCTTGCCGCCATCGGCGTATTCGTAATCGGTGCGGTTGACCAGCGAGCCGAGGGAGAACGCGCCCAGTTCATCGTCCCAGAACTGATAGCCGGGACCAGTACCGACAGTGCGCTGGCGCGCCAGGTCTTCGACCTTGTCGCGCTTGTAGGTCAGGCGGCCCTGCCAGAACCAGTGCTCGGTGATAAAGCGATCCAGGTCGTATTCCAGGGCCCAGTTGTCGGTGGTGGTGACGTCGTCCTGGAATTCGCGGTTGTATTCGCCCGTGCCGGTGTGGCGCCACTGGCCATGACGGGCCGAGGTCTTGAAGTCGATATCGTAGTCGTTGGTGTCTTTGTCGGCGCGCTTGTAGTCCAGCGCCAGGTCGACGTTGCCCTTCCACACCAGGTCCTCGATCACAGGCTTGGGCTTGATGATCTGCTGGATGCTGGCCAGGTCTACGGTCTTGGGCGCTTCGCCGTTGGCCAGCACCACCTTGCCATCTTCGGCGGCCTTGAGGGACTTGGCCTTTTCACCGGTATAGGCGTCCTGTTTGACCAGCAGTTCCTGGTCGCTCTCCAGGGTTTTGACCTGTTTCCAGTCAACCGGGATTGCGCCGCCGTAGCTGGTCTGGATCAGCAACTTGCCGCCGTCGAAGACTTTGATCTTGCCGGTCAGGCGGTCACCGTTCTTCAACCAGACGGTATCGGCGAGCAAAGGCGTGGAAGCACTGAGGACAGCGAGGCACAGCAGGGTTCTGGACAACATAAGCAGATACGGGGCTCGGGGGTGGCGAAAAGAAGGGGCTATCGTCGTAGATAGCCTGAACTGACTCAACTATTTATAGTGAGTTCAATTCTCACCGCCAAGTTTACAGACGTTTCTCACAAAAACTCCGACGTTCTCAACGGATAGCCTCACAGTGAATGAACCTGCCGACACCCCGCAGAGCCCCGCCGACATGCGCCGCACCGCGCTGTACCTGACGTTGGCGCAAGTACCGCCAGGTTGCGTCGTAAGCTATGGCGAATTGGCACACCTGGCAGGGCTGGGGCGCGCTGCGCGCTGGGTCGGACGTACCTTGAGCCAGCTTCCGGCGGACACCCGACTGCCCTGGCACCGGGTGCTGGGTGCCGGTGGTCGGATAAGTCTGCCGGTGGGCAGCGCCTCAGGTGACGAACAACGTGCGCGTTTACGTAGCGAAGGTGTCAGTATCCTGAACAATCGCGTTGATATTCAGCGCCATGGCTGGCGCCCGGTAGAGCACAGCGGTTAGAGTGCGCGCTTTGTTTCCGCAAATCTGAGGCAGACTCCAGCCCATGCCCCGTAAAACCTGGCGCGCCGCGCTCGCCGCCTATGCCAGCCCCTCGACGTTAGTGCTGTTGTTGCTCGGTTTCGCTGCCGGCCTGCCTTATATGTTGGTGTTCTCGACGCTTTCCGTGTGGCTGCGTGAAGCGGGTGTTGCTCGCGAGACCATCGGTTACGCCAGCCTGATCGGGCTGGCCTACGCCTTCAAATGGGTCTGGTCGCCGCTGCTCGACCAATGGCGCCTGCCGTTGCTCGGAAAACTCGGGCGCCGGCGTTCCTGGCTGGTGCTCGCCCAGTCGCTGGTGATCCTCGGATTGATCGGCATGGGCTTTTGTGACCCGCAAAAACACTTGTCCTGGCTGATCGCTATTGCCGTCGTCGTTGCCTTCGCGTCGGCTACCCAGGACATCGCCGTCGATGCCTACCGCCTGGAAATCGCCGACGACAGCCGCCAGGCCGCCCTCGCCGCCAGCTATATGTCCGGTTATCGCATCGCCGCCCTGCTCGCCACGGCCGGTGCGCTGTTCTTTGCCGAAGGCTTCGGCTCCACCGGTTTCAACTATAAACACTCGGCGTGGACCGGCACCTATGTGCTGTTCGGCGTGTTGATGATTCCGGCGCTGCTCACCAGCCTGTTCATGCGCGAACCCAACGTGCCGCTGCGCACCCAGCTGCAGGCCGGGCGCTACAGCTTCGTACATCAGCTGGTGTCGGTGTTCGTGCTGATCGTGTTGCTGGTGTCGGTGCCGGCGATGTTTACCCAGCTGTACAACACCGATTTCGCCAGCGTGCTGTTCCAGGGTGTAAGCCTGTGGGAACTGCTGATGGAAGACCGCGCATTCCTGCGCGCCATCCTTTATATCCTGCTCACCAGCCTGTGCCTCTCGGCCATGGGCCGCCGTGGCCTGGCGCCGGTGCTGACACCGGTCAACGACTTTATCCTGCGCTACCGCTGGCAGGCGCTGCTGCTGCTCGGGTTGATCGCCACCTATCGCATGTCCGACACGGTCATGGGCGTGATGGCCAACGTGTTCTATATCGACCAGGGCTTTACCAAGGACCAGATTGCCGGGGTCAGCAAGATCTTCGGCCTGATCATGACCCTGCTTGGCGCCGGCATGGGCGGCCTGTTGATCGTGCGGTTCGGTATTCTGCCGATCCTGTTCATCGGCGGCGTGGCCTCGGCCGGCACCAACCTGCTGTTCGTGATGCTCGCCGACATGGGCCCCGACCTGCAGATGCTGATCGTCACCATTTCCCTGGATAACTTCAGTTCGGGCCTGGCCACGTCGGCGTTCGTCGCCTACCTGTCGAGCCTGACCAACCTGAAGTTCTCCGCCACCCAATACGCGCTGCTCAGCTCGATCATGCTGTTGCTGCCGCGCCTGATCGGTGGCTATTCGGGGGTGATGGTGGAGAAGTTCGGCTATCACAACTTCTTCATGATCACCTGCCTGCTGGGTGTGCCGACGCTGTTCCTGATTGCCTTGCACTGGTTCCAGGAGAACCGGCGCATTCGGTTGAACCCTCCAACAGAGGACTGACAATGTGGGAGGGGGCAAGCCCCCTCCCACATACGCTCTGCATTCTGATACCTGTACTCCAGCAGCCCGCGCCCGTACAATCCCAAGTCATTTCAAGTCCAAGCAACCGACAACGGCCTACCATGCGTACCAGTCAATATTTGCTCGCCACACAGAAAGAAACGCCTTCCGATGCGGTTGTGATCAGCCATCAGCTGATGCTGCGCGCCGGCATGATCCGCAAACTGGCCTCTGGCCTGTACACCTGGCTGCCCATGGGCTTGAAGGTGATGCGCAAGGTCGAAGCCATCGTTCGTGAAGAAATGAACGCCGCCGGCTCTCTGGAAGTGTTGATGCCGAGCACTCAACCGGCTGAACTGTGGCAGGAATCCGGGCGCTGGGAAGAGTACGGCCCCGAGTTGCTGCGCTTCAAGGACCGTCACGGCCGCGATTTCTGCGCAGGCCCCACCCATGAAGAAGTCATCACCGACCTGATGCGCAACGAGTTGAGCAGCTATAAACAGCTGCCGCTGAACCTGTATCAGATCCAGACCAAATTCCGTGACGAAATCCGCCCACGCTTCGGTTTGATGCGCGGCCGTGAATTCATCATGAAGGACGCCTATTCGTTCCACGCCGACCAGGCTTCCCTGCAGGCGACCTACGACCGCATGCACCAGGCCTACTGCAATATCTTCACGCGCCTGGGCCTGAAATTCCGCCCGGTTGAAGCGGACAACGGCTCCATCGGCGGTGCCGGTTCCCACGAATTCCACGTGCTGGCCGAATCCGGCGAAGACGATATCGTGTTCAGCAACGGGTCGGATTACGCGGCGAACATCGAGAAGGCCGAAGCCATCCCACGGGAAACCTCGCGCCCAGCGCCAGCCGAGGAGCTGCGCCTGGTCGACACCCCAGATACCAAGACCATCGCGGCCCTGGTGGAAAAATTCAATCTGCCGATTGAAAAGACCATCAAGACCCTGATCGTGCGCGCCGAAGAAGAAGGCAAGCTGATCGCCCTGGTGATCCGTGGCGACCACGAACTCAACGAAATCAAGGCCGCCCAGCAACCTGGCGTGGCCAGCCCGCTGGTCATGGCCACCGATGCCGAACTGCGCGACGCCATTGGCGCCGGCGCCGGTTCCCTCGGCCCGCTGAACCTGCCGCTGCCGATCATCATCGACCGCTCGGTCGAGCTGATGAGCGACTTCGGTATCGGTGCGAACATCGACGACAAGCACTACTTCGGCGTGAACTGGGAACGCGACCTGCCGGTTCCGACCGTGGCCGACCTGCGCAACGTCGTGGCCGGCGACCCGAGCCCGGATGGCAAGGGCACCCTGGAGATCAAGCGCGGCATCGAAGTCGGGCACATCTTCCAGCTGGGCAACAAGTACAGCAAGGCGATGAAGTGCGAAGTGCTGGGCGAGAACGGCAAGCCGATCACCCTGGACATGGGCTGCTACGGCATTGGCGTATCCCGTGTGGTCGCCGCTGCCATCGAGCAGAACAACGACGAGAAAGGCATCATCTGGAGCGACGCCCTGGCACCGTTCCAGGTGGCGCTGGTGCCGTTGCGCTATGAAACCGAGCAAGTACGCGAAGCCACCGACAAACTGTATGGCGAACTGACGGCCGCCGGTTTTGAAGTGCTGCTCGATGACCGGGACAAGAAAACCAGCCCGGGCATCAAGTTCGCCGACATGGAACTGATTGGCATCCCCCACCGCATCGTGGTCAGTGACCGCGGCCTGGCCGATGGCAATCTGGAATACAAGAGCCGGACCGAAGCCCAAGCCCAACCGTTGCCGGTGGCTGACGTGCTGTCTTTCCTTCAGGCGCGTATTCGTCGCTGAAAACCAGATCAAGAGAAGTCATGTTCAAGCGAAACACCAGAGCCCTGGGGGGCGCCGCCTTGTGCGGCGCCCTGCTGGTCAGCGGCTGCGCCAACCAGATGTCGCAACGCAGTGAGCACGAGGAGCGGGTCGAGCGTAAGTTGCTCGACCACAGCCTGCAGATCGATGTAGGCGAGCCCAAAGTGCTGGAGCTGCCGCAACGTCGGGTTCGGATTCACGAGCAGAAGACCTTTGAAGTCACCGAATTCGAAGTCACCCGGCGTTACGACCGCTACACGCCCTATCAGCCCTGGCGCAAACTCTATGAGATGCCCCTGGGGGCGGTAGCCCTGGTGGCTGGCGCGGGCGCCAATGTGGTGAATATCTTCGCCCTCGGTAACCTGCCTGCCAGCATGACGCGCGATTGGCTGAGCTATGGCGTGGACGGCATCAACCCGTTCATGAACGTGCAATCCCACGGCCGTGCGCAACAGAACCTCGCGGGCATCGATGAAATCCAGCGTGACAAGCGCCTGGAATACTCAAGCCTGCCGTGGAGCGAGCGCCCGGTACAGGTCACCGCCGGCAAGCAGACCCATGACCTGACCACCGACCGCGACGGCGTGCTGCGCCTGAACCTGTTGGACAGTCCATTTGCCGAGCAGGACCTCAACCGCGTCACCACCTTGAAGATCAGCGTGGAAGACGGCCAGGACGATGTGCACACCGACTCGACCCTGGCAATCAGCAACACCCTGCGCGGCAAATTGCTGGAAGCCCATGGCCTGATCTACGACGACCTTGAAGACGACGAAGTGAGCCAGTGGGTGCACCGGGTCAAGCGCCTTTCGGAGCTGGGCCTGGAAGAAGAAGCCAGCGAACTGGAACAAAGCCTGATCGAACTGACGCGCAATGATCCGGAGCTGCAGCAGGAGTTTTTGCAGGCCCTGGCCAAGGATGCAGGGCGATTGGTTGCAGATCCTGGCGCACGCTGAGTTCTCAAGGTTTGCGCGGATCAAAATGTGGGAGGGGGCTTGCCCCCGATAGCGGTGCGTCAATGTCAGATGTACTGAATGACACACTGCAATCGGGGGCAAGCCCCCTCCCACATTTGATCTGTTACATTTTTTAATCCCGGTTTCTACCAGGCAAACTCCAGCTGTTCATTGCCGCTGCGCAAATCCAGCAACCTCACCCCAATCCCCAGCAACCGCACCGGCTTTGCACCACGATTGAATGCCTGGGTCATCAGCTGTTGATAACTTTCCAGGTCCCGCCCTGCCCCCGCCTGCTCCAGGGTGGTCTGGGTGAAGTCATGAAACTTGACCTTCACGAACGGCTTGCCCGCCCGGTAGCTGCTGTCGATACGCGCCATGCGCCCTGCCAGGGTTTCCATCAGCTCGGGCAGCTTCGCCAGGCAACTGGAAAGGTCCGGCAGGTCCACATCGTAGGTATTTTCCACACTGATGGATTGGCGCCGACTATCGTTATGCACCACCCGGTCATCGATCCCACGGGCAAGGCTCCAGAGCCGTTCACCAAAACTGCCGAATTCGCGCACCAGCGCCAGCTTGTTCCACTCACGCAATTGCAGGCAGTCCTCGATGCCCAGGCGCGCCAGCTTGTCGGCGGTGACCTTGCCGACCCCGTGCAATTTGCTCACCCGCAGCTGGGAGACGAAATCTTCGACCTGGTCCGGGGTGATCACAAACAGGCCGTTGGGCTTCTTCCAGTCGCTGGCGATCTTGGCCAGAAACTTGTTGGGCGCTACGCCGGCAGACACGGTGATATGCAATTGGTTGGACACGCGCCGGCGGATGTCCTGGGCGATGCGCGTGGCGCTGCCGCCAAAGTGCAGGCTGTCGGAGACGTCGAGGTAGGCTTCATCCAGCGACAACGGCTCGATCAAGTCGGTGTAGTCGCGAAAGATCGTCTGGATTTCCTTCGACGCTTCTTTATACGCATCCATGCGCGGCTTGACGATGGTCAGGTCCGGGCACAGCTTCAACGCGTGACGTGATGACATTGCGGAGCGCACCCCGTACGCCCGCGCCTCGTAATTGCAGGTGGCGATCACCCCCCGTCGATCCGCCGAGCCGCCGACAGCCAGGGGCTTTTGCGCCAGGCTCGGGTCATCGCGCATCTCGATGGCGGCGTAGAAGCAATCACAGTCGACGTGGATGATTTTGCGCTGCGTCATATAAACGGGGTGTGAACCAACGGGTGGCCAGTATCGCATTCACCCCTGTATATAGCACCAGTAGTTTGAATCTTCTGCCTGAGCGGTAGGAAATATCGCAGCTGAATTTATTTTCTCAATCGAATTCAACCTTCCAATAGAGCTGAAAGCCTTGGCCCGACTGGCTCCGCGCCCCCCAGCCGCGCGTCTTGGAGAGCTAACCGATTGAACCACAAGCGCTTTTGTTCAGTTTTCGGGTTGACACCCTCGCGTTCCTCTGTAGAATGCCGACACACAGACGCGGGATGGAGCAGTCTGGTAGCTCGTCGGGCTCATAACCCGAAGGTCGTCGGTTCAAATCCGGCTCCCGCAACCAAACATCAAAAAAGGCTACTCGAAAGAGTGGCCTTTTTTGTGCGCGCCTGTTTTTACCCCACCCCTTGTAGGAGCGAGCTTGCTCGCGAAAGACGTCAACGATAACGCAGCACTTCAGGTAGCCAGCGGTATCTGGAAGTTTTTCGCGAGCAAGCTCGCTCCTACAGGGAGATGCCAAGGCCTTGATTTTGAATAAATCACACTAATTTGAGCCATCGGCTGATTAACGGTTGACACCTCGGCGCTGGACTGTAGAATGCCGCCCACAGACGCGGGATGGAGCAGTCTGGTAGCTCGTCGGGCTCATAACCCGAAGGTCGTCGGTTCAAATCCGGCTCCCGCAACCAAACATCAAAAAAGGCTACTCGAAAGAGTGGCCTTTTTTGTATCCGGTAAAAAAGTTCTTCTGAAACAATGGCATGGCATCTTTCATGAAACCGTAGACGGTTTATAGAGTCCATCTCATTGCACGCTATGCTCAGTGCTCAAGCGCTACCCTCTACGACCAATGGCCGCAGTCGCCGCACTCGGTGATCCGCGTTAATATTTGTAATTATTTTGTCCATAGGGATTGGTAACTTGGCTGGATACCTCCATCCTGTCGCGCACAATCCACGAGGTGATTGATGCGCGCCAACTCGTCTGAACCACACGACACCGTCACAGCGGAACAACCGATCCCTCCCACCCGTTTGCGTTGGCTGGATCTGTTGAGCAAATACCGTCAGCCCATCGGCCTGGCCGTTACCCTGCTGCTGTTTGCAATTGCCCTGATCGCCTGCCGACACTTGTTGTTGGAACTCGACCTCTACGCCCTTCACGACTCGATCCTGGAGGTGCCTAAGCCGGCCTTGCTCGGCGCGTTTGCGGCAGCGGTGGCCGGTTTCATCATTCTGCTGGGCTATGAATTCTCCGGCGCACGTTATGCCGGCGTGACACTGCCCGCCAAGACGCTGGCACTGGGTGGCTTCACCGCCTTTGCCATCGGCAACGCCATAGGCTTGTCGATGCTCTCGGGCGGTTCGGTGCGCTACCGTTTATATGCACGTCATGGCATTGGCGCTTCAGAAGTCGCCCACATGACCGTATTCGCCAGCCTGGCGCTGGGCTGCGCGCTGCCGCCACTGGCCGCATTGGCCACGTTGAGCAACTTGCCGGCCGCATCGACCTACCTGCATTTGCCGCAGAGCCTGCTCGGTGGCGTTGCCGGCGCGGTGCTGCTGTTGTCGGCCATGCTGTGCATCGGCATCTATCGCCGTCGCCTGCCGGAACAACCCTACCCGGATAACCTGCTGGTCAAGGCCGGGCGTCGCACCCTGCGCCTGCCTGGCCGTCGCTTGACGTTCCTGCAGTTGATCATCACCGCACTGGACGTCGCCGCCGCAGCCACGGTCCTTTATCTGCTGCTGCCCGAAGCACCGCCGTTCGGCCCGTTCCTGTTGGTGTACCTGCTGGCCCTGGCCGCCGGTGTGCTCAGCCACGTACCGGGAGGCGTCGGGGTTTTCGAAGCGATCCTGCTGGCGGCCTTCGCCGACAAACTCGGCGCCGCGCCACTGGCGGCGGCCCTGCTGCTGTACCGGATGATCTACGTGGTGTTGCCGCTGCTGATCGCGTGTGTCTTCCTGTTGGTCAACGAGGCCCAGCGCCTGTTCCAGACTCAGCAGAGCCTGCGGGTCGCCTCGGGCCTGGCAGCACCGGTGCTGGCCGTACTGGTTTTTTTGTCCGGCGTGGTCCTGCTGTTTTCCGGCGCCACGCCGGAGATCGATTCACGCCTGGAAAACATCGGTTTCCTGATTCCCCACCGCCTGATTGACGCTTCGCACTTCGGTGCCAGCCTGATCGGCGTGCTGTGCCTGTTACTGGCCCAGGGCCTGCGTCGGCGTTTGTCGGCCGCCTGGATGCTGACCATGGTGCTGCTGCTGGTCGGCGCCCTGCTCTCGCTGCTCAAGGGTTTCGACTGGGAAGAAGCCAGCCTGATGACCATGACCGCCGTGCTGCTGGCGATCTTCCGACGCTCCTTCTACCGCGCCAGCCGCTTGACCGAACTGCCCTTCTCGCCGCTGTACCTGGTGGCCAGCGTGTGCGTGTTGGGTGCGTCGATCTGGCTGCTGCTGTTTGCCTATCAGGACGTGCCCTACAGCCATCAACTCTGGTGGCAATTCACCCTCGATGCCAACGCCCCGCGCGGCCTGCGCTCATTGCTGGGTGCCGCCGTTTTGCTGGTGATCGTGTCGCTGACCTGGCTGCTGCGTACCGCGCGCCCGGTGATCCATCTGCCAACCCCGGAAGAACTCGAGCGCGCCTCCAAAATCCTGATGGCGTCCTCGCAACCGGACGGTGGCCTGGCGCTGACCGGCGACAAGGCATTGCTGTTCCACCCCAACGATGAAGCCTTTTTGATGTATGCCCGTCGCGGGCGCAGCCTGGTGGCCTTGTACGATCCGATCGGCCCGACCCAGCCGCGCGCCGAGATGATCTGGCAGTTCCGCGACCTGTGCGACATCCACCACGCACGCCCTGTGTTCTATCAAGTGCGCGCCGAGAACCTGCCGTACTACATGGACATCGGGCTCACCGCGATCAAGCTGGGCGAAGAAGCCCGTGTCGATCTGAAGCGCTTTGACCTGGAAGCCAAGGGCAAGGAAATGAAGGATCTGCGCTACACCTGGAACCGTGGCACCCGGGACGGCCTGTCCCTGGAAATCTGCGAACCGGGCACGGCGCCGATGGATGAATTAAAAGTTATCTCGGACGCCTGGCTAACCGGTAAGAATGTGCGCGAAAAAGGCTTCTCCCTGGGCCGCTTCAGCGACGACTACCTCAAGCACTTTCGTATCGCGATCATTCGCTTCGAAGGGCGCCCGGTGGCCTTCGCCAACCTGCTCGAGACGTACAACCATGACCTGGCCAGTCTTGACCTGATGCGCGCGCACCCGGACGCGCCTAAGCTGACCATGGAATTCATGATGGTCGGCCTGATTCAACATTATAAGAACCACGGCTACGCCCGCTTCAGCCTCGGCATGGTGCCGTTGTCGGGCCTGCAACCACGGCGTGGCGCGCCACTGACCCAACGCTTGGGCTCGATGGTGTTCCGCCGCGGCGAGCAGTTGTATAACTTTCAAGGCTTGCGCCGCTTCAAAGACAAGTTCCAGCCTGACTGGGAACCCCGTTATATGGCCGTGCCCGCAGGACTTGATCCGCTGGTGGCACTGGCCGACACCGCCGCCCTGATCGCGGGCGGCTTGACTGGATTGGTGAAACGCTGATGATTCGACGCTCCTGGCGGTATGTATTGGCTTTTGTAGTGCTGCTCGCGCTGATCCTGGGCGGCGGCTACTGGTACTGGAACCGCCCTGCCCCACAGCCGACCCTGGAGCAATTGCCCCAGGCCGATGGCTCAGTGATGACCCGCGTAACCCCCGCCAGCACGGCCAAAGCCCGCGTGGCAGTGGCCGTGATGGCCGACGAAACCCTCACCGACAGCCAACTGATCGCCCTGAGCCAGGGCGGCTCGGCGCAGATCGTCCAGGTGGTCCTGCCCAAGGAAGACTGCAAACTGCAGGAGCAAGCGCTGCAAAGCGCCCTGGGCCAGCTTAAAGGCCCGGCGACCCTGGTCAGCGGCATCGGCCCTGGCGCCGCGCTTGCCTGGCGCTGGTTGGCCACCCAGAACGACGACAAGGCCAACGCCATCTCCGTCGGCTTCGCCCTGAAACAGGAAGGCTGCAACGACCCGCTGCCGAAAACCACCGCCCATGGCAATTGGCTGGTGGCCTGGAACGACAACCCTGACGATGAAAGCGCCAGTTTCGTACGCGACACACCGCGTGCCACCACCAGCATCAGCGACTACGACATTCATTACCCGCAGGTCCTGAACAACGAACTGCGCAAGCAACTGGTGGGTTCGGACAACGGCGGCCTGGCGATTCCAGTGGTGGAAGTGCCAGCAGGCCAGGCCAAGGACACGGTAACCCTGTTCCTCTCCGGTGATGGCGGCTGGCGCGACCTGGACCGCGACGTGGCCGGCGAGATGGCGAAGATCGGCTACCCGGTGGTCGGCATCGACACCCTGCGCTACTACTGGCAGCACAAGAGCCCGGAACAGAGCGCCAAGGACCTTACCGAACTGATGCAGCACTATCGGCAGAAATGGGGCACCAAGCGCTTCGTGCTGACCGGTTATTCATTCGGCGCCGACGTACTGCCGGCGATCTACAACCGCATGCCGGCAAACGAGCAGCAACGGGTCGACGCGATCATCCTGCTGGCCTTCGCCCGCACCGGCAGCTTTGAAATTGAAGTGGAAGGCTGGCTGGGCAATGCCGGCAAAGAAGCTGCGACCGGCCCGGAAATGGCCAAGCTGCCAGCAGACAAGGTGGTGTGCATCTACGGCGCCGAGGAAGTCGACGAGAGCGGCTGCACCGACAAGACCGCCGTAGGCGAAGCCATGAAGCTGCCAGGTGGGCATCACTTCGACGAGAACTACCCGGCGCTGGCCAAGCGTTTGGTGGATATCATCGTCAAGCACCAGGCCAAAGCCGAGTAAGCACTACACACAACCCAATGTGGGAGGGGGCAAGCCCCTTCCCACATTTGTACTGCAGTATCAGTTAGCTCTAACGCGGTTCGATATGCGCAATCATCAGCTGCACCGTTTCATTGCCACGATACTCGTTCACATCCAGCTTGTAGGCCAACTCCACCCAGCGCACCGTCGGGTTCGGCCAGATTTCACGGTCCACGCCGAACGCGATGCCATCGAGCTTCACTGACCCGCATTCGCTCTTGAGCACCACCTTCAGGTGCCGTTCGCCCACCACCCGCTGCTCCACCAACTGGAACACGCCGTGAAACAATGGCTCGGGAAAGTGCTGCCCCCACGGGCCGGCATGGCGCAGCGCGCGGGCCAGTTCCAGGTGAAACTCTTCCACCGCCAGGGTGCCGTCGGTGAGCAGTCGACCGGTGAGGTCTTCTTCGCGCAGCTGCCGACGCACTTCGGCGTCGAAGGCTTCGGCGAACAAGGGGAAATTCGCTTCGGGCAGCGTCAGGCCCGCCGCCATCGCGTGCCCCCCGTATTTGGCGATCAGGTTGGGATGCTGGCTGGCAACCACCGCCAGCGCATCACGGATGTGAAAGCCCTGCACCGAACGCCCGGAGCCCTTAAGCAGGCCATCGCCGGCATCGGCAAACGCGATGGTGGGACGGAAATAGCGCTCCTTCATGCGCGATGCCAGGATCCCGATCACCCCTTGGTGCCACTCCGGGTCGAACAGGCACAAGCCGAACGGCATCGACTCCAGCGGCAAATCCTTGAGTTGCGCCAGCGCCTCGCGCTGCATGCCTTGCTCGATGGACTTGCGGTCCTGGTTCATGCCGTCCAGTTGCGCGGCCATTTCCCGCGCCGCGGCAAAGTCCGCGGTGAGCAGGCATTCGATACCCAGGCTCATATCGTCCAGGCGCCCGGCGGCATTGAGTCGTGGGCCGAGGATGAAGCCGAGGTCGGTGGAAGTGATACGGGCGTGGTCGCGCTTAGCCACTTCAAGGATCGCCTTGATCCCCGGCCGCGCCCGACCGGCACGAATACGCTCCAGCCCCTGGTGCACCAGGATGCGGTTGTTGGCGTCCAGCGGCACCACGTCGGCGACGCTGCCCAAGGCCACCAGATCGAGCAGTTCGCCAATGTTCGGCTGCGGGCTGCTGTCATACCAGCCCAGGCTGCGCAAACGCGCGCGCAGGGCCATCAATACGTAGAAGATCACACCCACGCCGGCCAGCGCCTTGCTGGGGAACGTGCAGCCCGGCTGGTTCGGATTGACGATCGCATCCGCCGCCGGCAGTTCATCGCCCGGCAAGTGGTGATCGGTCACCAGCACCTTCAGCCCCGCCGCCTTCGCCGCGGCCACGCCTTCGACGCTGGAGATGCCGTTGTCCACCGTGATCAGCAACTGCGGCTCGCGCTGCAGCGCCACCGCAACGATCTCCGGCGTCAGGCCGTAGCCGTACTCGAAACGGTTGGGCACCAGGTAATCGACATGGGCGGCACCGAGCAAACGCAGGCCCAGGGTGCCCACGGTGCTGGCGGTGGCGCCGTCGGCGTCGAAGTCACCAACGATCAGGATACGCTGGCGCTGCTCCAGCGCCGTCACCAGCAGGTCGACGGCGGCATCGATGCCCTTGAGCTGCTGGTAGGGGATCAACCGCGCCAGGCTCTTGTCCAGCTCGGCTTGCGATTGCACCCCGCGTGCGGCGTAAAGACGGGTCAGCAGCGGTGGCAATTCACCGAGGAATGGCAGGACGGCGGGCAAGGGACGGGGATCGATACGCATACGGTGACAGGCGCTTCTCTTCTAATACGACGGTTAAACAACACGACTCAAATCAACGCAGATCAACTGTGGGAGGGGGCTTGCCCCCGATAGCGGCGGGTCAGCTAAAGATAAGCTGACCGATAGCCCCCTCCCACACTGTTTCAATCACGCCCGCCCACCAGCCATTGCAACTGCACTTCATGCTGGCCACGGTCGTCGGTGACGAAGATAGTGCCTTCGCTGATCATCACATCCCACTTGATCACGCGAGGCATGTCCTGGGCCAGGGTCTCAAGAACTTCCTGGGGTACCGCGGCGATGTGGACGTTTTTCAGGTTGTTGGCCACCGGCACGACCTTGCCTTCCCACACGCGCAGGCTGCCGTACGCCAGCAGGCTGGTACGTTCGGTACGGCGCGAGCACCAGGTCAGGCGGTCTGCATCCGGCTGGCCGACTTCGATCCAGTGCAACACCCGATCATCCAGGCTCTTTTCCCACAGGGCCGGTTCGTCGACATCCGACAAGCCACGGCCGAACGCCAACTGCTCGTTGTACCAGAGGGCGTAGGCCAGCAGGCGCACGGTCATGCGTTCTTCGGTTTCCGAAGGGTGGCGGGCGATGGTCTGTTTAACGCTCTCGTACACCGAACGGTCAAGGTCGGTGAGGTTGAGTTCGAATTTGTAGGTCGTGGACGGCTGGGCCATGAACGGGCTTCTAAAGACAAGGAAAGGCGGCCAGTCTAACCGATGGCGAGGTCATTCAACGAATACTGCGCTGCATCTGGGCGGCTCGCCTATGTTAAAAAGCAGTACGCCACCGTCCCCCGCGTGTAAGGATCCCCATGTCGCTCAATGCCAAACCGCTTGCAGGCCTGAAAGTCATCGAACTGGGCACCTTGATCGCCGGCCCGTTTGCCTCAAGGATCTGCGCTGAATTCGGCGCCGAGGTGATCAAGGTCGAATCCCCGGATGGCGGCGACCCGCTGCGCAAATGGCGCAAGCTGTACGAAGGTACCTCGCTGTGGTGGTTCGTGCAGGCGCGGAACAAGCAGTCGCTGACCCTCAACCTCAAGCACCCCGAGGGCCTGGCGATCCTCAAGCAGTTATTGGCCGACGCTGACATCCTGATCGAAAACTTCCGCCCCGGCGTGCTGGAAAAGCTCGGCCTGAGCTGGGAAACCCTGCACGCACTCAACCCCCGGCTGGTCATGGTGCGCCTCTCGGGCTTCGGCCAGACCGGGCCGATGAAAGACCAGCCGGGCTTTGGTGCGGTGGGCGAGTCCATGGGAGGTTTGCGTTATATCACCGGTTTCGAAGATCGCCCGCCCGTGCGCACCGGGATTTCCATCGGCGACTCGATTGCGGCGCTGTGGGCCGTAATCGGCGCGCTGATGGCGCTGCGTCATCGCGAGGTCAACGGTGGCCTGGGCCAGGTGGTGGATGTGGCGCTGTACGAAGCCATCTTCGCCATGATGGAAAGCATGATCCCCGAGTTCGACGTGTTCGGGTTCATTCGCGAACGCACCGGCAACATCATGCCCGGTATTACCCCCTCCTCGATCCACACCAGCGCCGACGGCAAACATGTACAGATCGGCGCCAACGGCGATGCGATCTTCAAGCGCTTCATGGCCGCCATCGGCCGCGACGACTTGGCGAACGACCCAGCGCTGGCCAGCAATGACGGGCGCGACAGCCGCCGCGACGAGCTGTACGGGGTGATCGACCGCTGGGTCAACGGCTTGCCGCTGGAGCAGGTCATGGCGCAACTGAACGCGGCCCAAGTGCCCGCCAGCCGCATCTACAGTGCCGAAGACATGCTCGGCGATCCGCAATTCCTGGCCCGGGAGATGTTCCTCAGCGCCCGGTTGCCGGGCGGCAAGGATTTTAAAATGCCGGGCATCGTGCCCAAGCTGTCAGACACGCCAGGCAGCTGTGAATGGGTGGGGCCGCAATTGGGCGAGCACAACAGTGTGGTGCTCGGCGCCCTGGGCTATGACGCGCCAGCCATCGCCCGCTTGCGCGCGGATGGCGCGATCTGAGGGCGTGTCGCGCCAAATTCCGGGCAAAAAGAAACCCCGAGGAGTGGGGAGACAACTCGGGGTTAAACGTGATCTACAAAGACCAGTACAACAAGCCACAAACACCGGAGCACAATGTTTGCTCTTGCTGTTACAAACTCTGACCGGCCGTGTTGTAGGAAGTTTCGAAGGATAAATAATTCTTCATGCGCATACCGGGGTTCGTGTCATGGCGGCGTTTCGCAAGGCTGCGATGACCGAGGGCTCGAGTCGACCTTCGGCGATTTTCAAATCGCGCAGCAGGCAATCCACCACATCCACCAGCGCGCGCTTGTCGCTCAGTTGTGCGCGGTTGACTTCGCGCTCGACCATGATGGCGCCACCGGGGTTTTTCACGGTCACCATGCATTCGCCCTGCACACCAGAGGTGGTCAGCGTAACCAGATAAGGGCTCAGTGCTTCTTCAAGCAACAGGCTGATACTTTCCATCTCGATCACCACTCAATAGTTCGGGAACAATCGTTTCAACGGGTGCTGCATCTCTCCTAGTGACTGGTTGTGACGTAGGAAAGTTCGCTTTTTCGTCTCTGTGGGGCCGCAGGGGGTGACGGATTCCAGCATGCGCCTGCAACATGACAACGAAAAAACGGCCGCACATAAGTGCTTACGCAATGGGCTGCTGTTTTGGGGTTCGCCGAGCGCGCAGGCCGGGGGTGAATCCTATACTCGGTGAGCGCTGATCACTCGGCCGTGCGGGTAGAGCGCATGTCATATGGCCCTTATTGCGAAGGATGAAGAGGATGTTGGAACACAATGAACAACAAGCATCGATCGAGAAAATTCACGCGGACATATCACGCATTTATGCCGAACAGCGCAAGTTCAATGCTGAAGTCCACAAGATAACCCGCGAGATCTTCTGGTACCCCGTGGGCATCGCAATAGGCTTTTTTACGGCTGTTGGTACGGTAATGGCGCTGGCGCATAAGCTGCTCACATAAACAATATGACTGCCGGGCCTGCCAGCAACAAAAAACGCCGCTGACCCAGGGAAGGGAAAGCGGCGTTTTTGTCTACGCGGGTGTGCCTTACAGCGGCTTGCCCCGATTGCCGTGCTGGCTGACAAACGCCTGCACCGTCTTCAGATCGTTGGCCAACACCGTGCAACGCTCTTCGCGTTCGAACAGATCGGCCAGGTGCTCCGGCAGCTGCAGGGCTTTGCCGACACCGGCCTTTTCCACTGCTTCCGGGAATTTGACCGGGTGCGCGGTGCCCAGGATTACCATCGGGATATCCAGGCTGCGACGGCACTCGCGGGCGGCCTTCACACCAATGGCAGTGTGCGGGTCCAGCAGCTCGCCGGTCTGGGCATACACCTCGGCGATGGTTTCGCAGGTCTGCGCGTCGTCTACGGCCAGGGAGTCGAACAGCTTGCGGGTTTCGGTCCAGCGCTCTTGCTCGACGCTGAAACCGCCACCTTGCTTGAAGCTGTTCATCAGTTCGGCCAGCGCCGCGCCGTTGCGACCGTGCATGTCGAACAGCAAGCGTTCGAAGTTCGACGAGACCATGATGTCCATTGACGGCGACAGCGTGGCGTGCAGGGTTTCCTTGACGTACTGGTTGCCGCTCATGAAGCGGTGCAGGATGTCGTTGCGGTTGGTCGCGACGATCAACTGGTTGATCGGCAGGCCCATGTTGCGCGCCAGGTAGCCGGCGAAGATGTCGCCGAAGTTGCCGGTCGGCACCGAGAACGACACCGAACGCGCCGGGCCGCCCAGCTGCAGGGAGGCGTGGAAGTAGTAGACGATCTGGGCCATGATCCGCGCCCAGTTGATCGAGTTCACCGCCACCAGGCGCGTGCCCTTGAGGAAGCTCTGGTCGGCGAAGCTGTTCTTGACCATTTCCTGGCAGTCATCGAAGTTGCCTTCGATGGCGATGTTGTGGATGTTCTCACCGAACAGGGTGGTCATCTGGCGACGCTGCACTTCCGACACACGCTTGTGCGGGTGCAGGATGAAGATGTCGACGTTTTCGCAGTGCTTGCACCCTTCGATGGCCGCCGAGCCGGTATCGCCGGACGTAGCGCCGATGATCACCACGCGCTCGCCGCGCTTCTCCAGCACGTAGTCCAGCAGGCGACCGAGCAATTGCAGGGCAAAGTCCTTGAACGCCAGGGTCGGGCCGTGGAACAGCTCAAGCACCCACTCGTTGCCGTTCAACTGGCGCAGCGGGGCAATGGCGCTGTGGGAGAACACGCCGTAGGTTTCTTCCAGGATCTTTTTGAAGTCCGCGTCCGGGATGCTGCCGGTGACGAACGGGCGCATCACCCGGAACGCCAGCTCGTGGTACGGCAGGCCGGCCCAGGAAGCGATTTCTTCCTGGGTGAAGCGTGGCAGGTTTTCCGGCACGTACAGGCCGCCGTCGGTGGCAAGGCCTGCCAGCAGAACGTCTTCGAAATTCAGGGCCGGTGCCTGGCCGCGGGTGCTGATGTAGCGCATAGGGGCAAACCTTCGGTTTGGGCTTCAAGCTTCAAGTGACAAGCTTCAAGTTAAAGCAGATCTGCTTCTACTTGAAGCTTGTAGCTTGGCGCTTGCAGCTGGATTAATTCAAATGTTCGACGCGAATGCGAACGACCGGGCCCACTACGCCCTGCAGCGCTTCCAGGGCGGCGATCGCATCGTTGATATGCTGCTCGAGCACGCGGTGGGTCAGCAGGATCATCGGCACCTGGCCGTTCTGCTCCTCGACTTCCTTCTGCATGATCGACTCGATGTTGATCCCGCGCTCCGACAGGATACTGGCCACCTGGGCCAACACGCCCGGATGATCCTGGGCCTGGATGCGCAGGTAGTAGGCGCTTTCGCAGGCTTCGATCGGGAGGATCGGGTGGGCCGACAGCGAGTCCGGCTGGAAGGCCAGGTGCGGCACACGGTTCTCCGGGTCGCTGGTCATGGCACGAACCACGTCCACCAGGTCGGCGATCACCGAGGAGGCGGTCGGCTCCATGCCGGCACCGGCGCCATAGAACAGGGTGGAACCGGCGGCGTCACCGTTGACCATCACCGCATTCATCACGCCATTGACGTTGGCGATCAGGCGGTCGGCAGGGATCAGCGTCGGGTGCACGCGCAACTCGATACCGGCCGGGGTGCTGCGCGCCACGCCAAGGTGCTTGATGCGGTAGCCCAGGGCTTCGGCGTAGTTCACATCGGCGGTGGTCAGCTTGGTGATGCCTTCGGTGTAGGCCTTGTCGAACTGCAGCGGGATACCAAAGGCGATGGACGCCAGGATGGTCAGCTTGTGAGCCGCGTCAATGCCTTCCACGTCGAAGGTCGGGTCGGCTTCGGCATAACCCAGGGCCTGGGCTTCGGCCAGCACGTCTTCGAAGGTACGGCCCTTTTCGCGCATCTCGGTGAGGATGAAGTTACCGGTGCCGTTGATGATGCCGGCCACCCAATTGATGCGGTTGGCGGACAGGCCTTCGCGAATCGCCTTGATCACCGGAATGCCGCCGGCCACCGCCGCTTCGAACGCCACGATCACGCCCTTCTCACGCGCCTTGGCGAAGATCTCGTTGCCGTGCACCGCGATCAGCGCCTTGTTGGCGGTGACGACGTGCTTGCCGTTCTCAATGGCCTTGAGCACCAGCTCGCGGGCCACGGTGTAGCCACCTACCAGCTCGATGACAATATCGATTTCAGGGTTGGTGGCCACGGCGAACACATCGTTGGTAATTTCAATACCGGTCGTTTCGAACTGAGGCTTTGGCGAACGCGTGGCAATTTGCGCCACTTCAATCCCGCGCCCTGCACGGCGGGAAATTTCTTCAGCGTTACGCTGAAGCACGTTAAAGGTGCCGCCACCGACGGTCCCTAACCCACAGATGCCTACTTTGACCGGTTTCACTGAAGAACTCCCCATGAAACGGCCGACTCGAGGTCGGCCGTGGAACACAGCCGCACAACGGCGGCTCTCAATTAATGACCCGCCGACGGTTCGGCGGGTCATGCTCGTCAAAGGCTCGACGATTAAAGCTTACTTGGCACCCAGTGCCAGTTTGGCAACTTGTGGCGCCGGCTGGTAGCCCGGAATCACCTGGCCGTCGGCCAAAACGATGGCCGGTGTACCGTTCACGCCGATGGACTGGCCCAGGGCGAATTGCTTGGAAACCGGGTTGGCACATTTGGCTGCCTTGATTTCCTTGCCGTCGACCATCTTGTCCATGGCCGCTTTCTTGTCGGCCGAGCACCACACCGCCTGCAACTGCTCATCCCCCGGCGAGCCCAGGCCCTGGCGCGGGAACGCGACGTAGCGTACTTCCACGCCCAGTTTGTTCAGCGCAGGCACTTCGGCGTGCAGCTTGTGGCAGTACGGGCAGGTGGTATCTGTGAACACGGTGATGTGGGTCTTGGTTTCGCCGATGGCCGGGTACACCACGGTTTCAGCCACCGGAATACCGTTGATCAGCTTGGACACGCCCAGGCGTTCGGCTTTCTCGGTCAGGTTGACGGGCTTGCCGTCCTTGAGCTGGAACAGGTAGCCCTGAACGATGTACTGGCCGTCGGCGCTGGCGTACAGCACGCGGCTGCCCTTGAGCTTGACTTCATACAGGCCGGCCATCGGGCTGGCGCTGATGCTTTCGATGGGCGTGTCGAGTTGCAGGTTGACCAGGCTCTTGCGAATGGCCTGCTCGGCCGCATCATCGGCGACAGCAAAGGTGGAAACCAGCGCAATGGCTGCGGCGGCAATAATCTGGGTCAAGCGCATGGGAACTCCTGAAGGCAGATGCAGGGACGGGTGCAGGTACGCCGATTGGAAACTGGGGGCTGTGACCGTCGCCTTTGAACCGGCAAAGCCTACCACAGTTGGGCCGCAGGGCAGCCCGTGGCAGGGTAAATTGGGATTTTTCAGCCGCGCGGGTGGTGCTTGGCGTGCATATCCTGCAAGCGCGCCCGTGCCACGTGGGTGTAAATCTGGGTGGTGGACAAGTCACTGTGCCCGAGCAGCATCTGTACCACACGCAAATCCGCCCCGTGGTTGAGCAAGTGCGTGGCAAATGCATGACGCAGGGTGTGGGGCGACAGCGTCTTGCCGATCCCGGCCACCTTGGCCTGGTGCTTGATGCGGTGCCAGAAGGTCTGCCGGGTCATCTGTTCGCCGCGCAGGCTGGGGAATAGCACATCACTGGGGCGGCCACCAAGCAGTTCGTGGCGCGCATCACGCATGTAACGCTCGACCCACACAATCGCCTCCTCCCCCATGGGCACCAGGCGTTCCTTGCTGCCCTTGCCCATCACCCGCAACACGCCCTGACGCAGGTTGACCTGCTCCAGGGTCAGGCTGATCAACTCGGTCACCCGCAGCCCGCAGGCGTAGAGCACTTCCAGCATGGCGCGGTCGCGCTGGCCGATGGCTTCGCTGAGGTCGGGGGCGGCGAGCAAGGCATCCACGTCGGCTTCCGACAGGGATTTGGGCAGTGGCCGCCCCAGCTGTGGCATGTCGATTTGCAGGGTTGGGTCGACAGCGATGAGTTTTTCCCGCAGCAGGTAGCGATAAAAGCCACGCACGCCGGAGAGAAAGCGCGCCGTGGAGCGCGGTTTGTAGTTCTGCTCCAGGCGCCAGGCCAGGTGATCGAGGATCAGCTCCCGGCCGGCATTGATCAACTCCAGGTTTTTCTCCTGCAACCAACCATTGAACAGCGCCAAGTCGCTGCGATAGGCCTGGCGGGTGTTATCCGACAGGCCCTTTTCCAACCAGAGGGCGTCAAGGAAGCGGTCGATCAGGGGGTGGTCAATGGCGGGCATAGAGGCTCAGGCGAATGAAGGTGATGTGCGACGGATGCTATCGCAGGCAAGCCAGCTCCCACAGGGGGAATGCGCTCCAATGTGGGAGCTGGCTTGCCTGCGCTGGCCACGACTCGGTTTCAGATCAATCCACAAACCCAGGCAGCACCGGCACCGGGCGCTTGTCGGCATCAATTGCCACAAAACTGAACACGCCCTGGATCGCCCGCTCACGGCCATCAGCGCTCATGCTCTCCACAAACACTTCGACTTCTACCTTGAGGCTGGTGTTACCGACTTTGACCACACGGCCGATCAACTCAACGATGGAACCGGCCGGGATCGCATGATTGAAGTCGATGCGGTCGGTGGAGACCGTCACCAGAGGCAATCGGCAGAAGCGCGTGGCGGTGATGAACGACACTTCGTCCATCCACGCCAGCGCTGTGCCGCCGAACAAGGTGTTGTGGTGGTTGGTGGTCGGCGGAAACACCGCCTTGGTCACGTGAGTCACGGACAGGTCGGTGCGGCGCTGGATTTCTTCGAGGCGGGTGGTCATGGACAAATACCGGGCATTGGGCAAATTTCAGGCACAAAAAAGCAGCCCGTAGGCTGCTTCTTTCTGCATCGGGAAGCTGGACTTAAGCCAGTTTTTCCTTGATGCGAGCTGCTTTACCGGACAGGTCACGCAGGTAGTACAGCTTGGCTTTGCGTACGTCACCGCGACGTTTCACAGCCATGCTGTCGATTTGCGGGCTGTAGGTCTGGAAAGTACGCTCTACGCCAACACCGTTGGAGATTTTACGAACAGTGAAAGCACTGTTCACACCACGGTTACGCTTGGCGATTACCACGCCTTCGAACGCTTGCAGACGCGAACGGTCGCCTTCCTTCACTTTCACCTGAACGACAATGGTGTCGCCCGGGGCAAAGGTAGGGATCTCTTTGGTCATCTGCTCTGCTTCGAGTGCAAGGATGATTTTGTTAGTCATGCTGTGCTCCTAAGGTAAGTCAATGGACCTACCATCGATACGTTGTTAACTATCGTCCCGCGCGAGGATGTATTCCTCGAGCAGCTTCTTCTCTTCTCCAGAAAGCGAGCGGCTTTCCAGAAGATCGGCGCGTCGTTCATAGGTCCGACCAAGGGACTGCTGTAAACGCCAACGCCGGATGTGTGCGTGATTGCCACTTAGCAATACGTCGGGAACACGCTGATCCGCATACACCTCCGGACGGGTGTAGTGCGGGCAATCCAGCAAACCATCCGTGAAGGAATCTTCCTCCGCGGAGTCCGCATGCCCTAAAGCTCCAGGCAGCAGTCGTGTAACCGCATCTATCAGGACCATCGCCGGCAGCTCGCCGCCAGACAGGACATAGTCCCCAATCGACCACTCTTCATCGACATGAGCTTCAATAAAACGCTCGTCAATGCCTTCATAGCGACCGGCAATCAGGATTAATGCTTCCTCATTCGCCATGTCGCGTACCGCAGCCTGTTTCAGCTGACGGCCTTGAGGGGACAGGTAAATCACCTTCGCCTTCTCCCCGGCGGCGGCCTTGGCCTCAACCAACGCGTCTTCCAGGGGCTTGATCTTCATCACCATGCCCGGGCCACCGCCAAATGGGCGATCGTCCACAGTGTGATGTCGATCCGTCGTGTAGTCTCGCGGGTTCCAACAGGTGAGCTGCAACAGCCCCTGTTTCACCGCCCGACTGGTGATGCCGTACTCGCTGATGGCGGAAAACATCTCAGGAAACAAACTGATCACTTCAATGCGCAAATTAGCCACGCTTAGAAGTCCGCGTCCCATTCCACCTTCATCTCGCCCGCTGCCAGGTCGACGGCCAACACGCACTGCCCGGTATAGGGCAACAGGCGTTCGCGATCATCCAGGCTGCCAGCGCAAGGCTTGACCACCATTACATCATTGGCGCCGGTTTCCAGAAGATGATCGATTTTCCCGAGCAGCTGCCCCAGTTGATCAATAACCTTCAGACCTTCCAGCTGGTACCAGTAGTACTCGCCGTCGGTCAATTCAGGGAACAGGTTGCGCGGCACGCAGATCTCATAACCAGCCAGAAGACGAGCTTCTTCACGATCATCAAGACCCTTGAGCTTTGCGACCAGGAACTTGTCGCTCCCGCGTCCACTGACCAGCTCGACCTGTTTCACGCTACCTTCGCGCTTGAGCGTCCAGGTTTTGTACTGCAACAGGTTCTCAGTCGGATCAGTAAAGGAATACACCTTCACTTCGCCGCGAACGCCATGAACAGAGTAAATCTTGCCGATAACGATCAAATCATCAGCAACGGTTGGCGTCGCGTTCATATTGCTCAGGCTGCGGCCTTAGCCGAGTCCTTCAACAACTTGGCAACACGCTCAGAAGGCTGTGCACCAACGCTCAGCCAGTAGGCTACGCGCTCCTGGTTCACGGACAGGCGGACTTCTTGACCACGAGCGATCGGGTTGAAGAAGCCAACTTGTTCCTTGTGAGAGCCGTCACGTGGGTTGCGGCTGTCAGTTACGGTCAAGTGGTAAAACGGGCGCTTTTTGGAGCCGCCAAGGGCAAGACGGATTGTTAGCATGTGAACATCGTTCCTGTAGTCGGTGCTGCAAATCTAAATGCACAGCGGGCATAGGTGCCCGAAAGGCCGCATATTCTAAGGAATATCCGGACTTTTGCAAATGTCTTTTTCTGGCGCCTATCAGCGTGCCACTCAGATCTGCTATAGAGCCGTCGGTTAAAACGGCAGGTCAGCGCCCGCCAACGGCGGGTTTGCTGGAGATCCCACATCCCTGTGGGTCGGAGCACAAGCTGGGCTTGCGCTCGAATACTTTACATTTTCGGCATGCCGCCGCCGGGCAACATACCGCCCATGCCGCGCATCATCTTGGCCATACCGCCCTTGGCGGAGAATTTTTTCATCATCTTCTGCATCTGCTTGTGCTGCTTGATCAAGCGACCGATGTCCTGCACCTGGGTGCCGGAACCCATGGCGATCCGGCGCTTGCGCGAACCGCTGATCAGCTCAGGGTCGCGGCGCTCGGCCGGGGTCATAGAGTTGATGATGGCTTCCATCTGCTTGAACTGCTTCTCTGCCGCGCCCTGGGCGTTACCCATTTGCGCCAGGTTCACACCGCCGATGTTCGGCAGCTTGTCCATCAGGCCGCCAAGGCCGCCCATGTTCTTCATTTGCTGCAGCTGGTCACGGAAGTCTTCGAGATCGAAGCCCTTGCCCTTCTTCAGCTTTTTGGCCAGCTTGTCGGCCTTGTCTTTATCGAGCGTGGCTTCGGCCTGCTCGATCAGGCTGAGCACGTCGCCCATGCCGAGGATGCGCGAGGCGATACGCTCCGGGTGGAACGGCTCGAGCGCTTCGCTCTTCTCGCCCATACCGATGAACTTGATCGGCTTGCCGGTGATGGCACGCACCGACAGCGCGGCACCACCACGGGCGTCGCCGTCGACCTTGGTCAGGATCACGCCGGTCAGCGGCAGTGCATCACCGAAGGCCTTGGCGGTATTCGCCGCATCCTGGCCGGTCATGGCGTCGACCACGAACAGCGTCTCGACCGGGTTGATCGCGGCATGCAGCGCCTTGATCTCGCCCATCATCTCTTCGTCGATGTGCAGACGACCGGCGGTATCGACGATGACCACGTCGATGAATTTCAGCCTGGCTTCTTTAATAGCCGCGTTGGCGATATCGACCGGCTTCTGGCTCAGGTCCGACGGAAAGAAGGTCACGCCCACTTCGCCGGCGAGCATTTCCAGCTGCTTGATAGCGGCCGGGCGGTAAACGTCGGCCGACACCACCATCACCGACTTCTTCTTGCGCTCTTTAAGAAAGCGCGCCAGCTTGCCGGCGGTGGTGGTCTTACCCGCACCTTGCAGGCCGGCCATCAGTACGACGGCCGGTGGCACGGCGCTCAGGTTCAGGTCTTCGTTGGCCGCGCCCATCAGGCTTTCGAGCTCGGCCTGGACGATCTTCACGAACGCCTGGCCCGGGGTCAGGCTGCGCGACACTTCAGTGCCGACCGCACGTTCCTTGACCGAGTTGACGAAGTCCTTCACCACCGGCAAAGCCACGTCGGCTTCCAGCAACGCCATGCGCACTTCACGCAGGGTGTCTTTAATATTGTCCTCGGTCAGCTTGGCCTTGCCGGTTACGTGGCGCAGCGTCTGCGAGAGACGGTCAGTCAAGTTTTCAAACATGCGCGATCCTTTCAGGCCCTATTCAACGAAATGCATTGGTAGACCGAGGTAATGGCAGCCCAGGCTGTGGTAAATCGCTATTAAAAACAGCGCTCGGCGAGCCTGCGGCGTGGGCAGGTCGCGGATTATAGCGAAGACTGCGCCCGTGCACACCCGCTGTCTGGCCCGGGAGTCTTTCGTGCAACGCGGGTGTGTGCCAAACTCAGCGCCTTTCGGGCTTGTCTATCAGGATTTATGCTCCCCTTGTCACCCAGTTTGCTACCCAGCCTCGCCGCCGCCATTTTGTATGCCGCTGCGACCCTCTATCAGGGCACTCGTCTGGCCCAAGGCGCCAAAGCGGACAAGCGTCTGCTGACAGGCCTTGGCGTGCTCGCCCTGCTGGCCCATGCCGCCAGCCTGTTTACCCACCTGATGACCCCGGTCGGCCTGGGCCTGGATTTTTTCAGCGCCGCCAGCCTGATCGCCGCCGCCGTGATCGCGCTGACGCTGCTGGCGTGCTACCGGATTCCGGTCGAGAACCTGCTTGTTTTGCTGTTCCCGCTGGGCATGCTCACGGTGCTGCTGGCGCAATTCGCGCCCACCGGCACCGTCCAGGTGATCGATGAAGAGCCGGGCATCCTTGCGCACATCCTGCTGTCGATCCTTGCCTACGGCATGTTCACCATCGCGGTGTTCCAATCGCTGCTGGTGCTGTTGCAAGACCATCAGCTCAAGCACAAGCACCCGTCCGGGCTGATCAAGAACTTCCCGCCGCTGCAAACCATGGAAAGCCTGTTGTTCGGCTTTTTATGGGCCGGCTGGACCTTGTTGTCGCTGTCGCTGATTTCCGGCTGGCTGTTCGTCGAGAACCTGTTCGCCCAGCATCTGGTGCATAAAACGCTGTTGGCCTGCCTGGCCTGGGTGGTGTTCAGCGTATTGCTGTGGGGCCGCAACCGCCTCGGCTGGCGCGGGCACAAGGCCATCCGCTGGACCCTGGCCGGTTTCTGCCTGCTGATGCTGGCCTATTTCGGCAGCAAGCTGGTTCGCGAATACATCCTGCATATCTGACGGGCGGCGATCATGGACAACTTGCCCCTGGGGCCGATGCTCGCCGTAATTGCCCTGCTGACTTTATGGGCAGCGCTGTTTACCGCCATCGAAGCCGCGCAGCAACACCTGCTGGCCCTGCGCCCCGGCACCCGCCAGGGCGACAAGGCTGCCGCACGCCTGAGCTTTCCGCGCCACAGCCTGATCCTGTGCAACAGCCTGTGTCGCGCAGCCGTTGTGATTCTGTGCACGCTGCTGGCGATCTACGCCTGGGCGCAAAACGGGCCGTGGCTCGGCTGGCTGATCTCCTGCGCCTTGCTGCTGATCCTCGCCGACTACCTGCCCCGCGCCCTGGCGACTCGCTATCCGCAGGCCATACTGGGTTTTGGTAACACTCTGCTGGGCGTGCCGCTGAAGATCCTCTACCCCGCGGCCTGGTTGCTCAATGGCATCAGCCTGCTATTGCTGCGCCCGTTCGCGCGCAAGCTGGGCGTGGTGAAAAAGAGCGACGAACCGTCCTCCGATCACGACGATGAACCACCCCATGACGCCGACGAAGAGCGTCTGCCCGGCATGCCTGGCATCCATGCCCTGGACAACATCACCGTCAACGACATCCTGGTGCCGCGCAGCGAAGTGGACGGCATCAACCTGGATGACCCGATTGAAGAGATCATCGAGCAACTGCGCACCTCCCAGCGCACGCGGCTGCCGGTGTTCCACAGCGATATCAACCAGGTTGAAGCGGTACTCAATACGCGGCAGATCCAGCATCTGCTCCCCGACGCCAGCCTGACCAAGGAAGCGCTGCTGGCCGCCTGTCACGACCCCTACTTCGTGCCGGAAAGCACGCCTTTGCAGCTGCAGTTGCTGAACTTCCACAAACAGCAGCGCCGCCTGGGCATGGTGGTGGACGAATACGGCGAAGTGCTGGGCATCGTTACCCTGGAAGACATCCTGGAAGAAATCGTCGGCGAATTCGAAAGCGATCAGGCTGTGGATAATCCCCATATCGAAGCCCAGCCCGATGGCCGCTACATCATCGACGGCGCAGCCTCGATCCGCGAGCTGAACAAAAGCCTGGGCTGGCACCTGCCCAGCGACGGCCCCAAGACCCTCAATGGCCTGGTGACCGAAGCGCTGGAGACCATTCCGGACTGCGCTGTATGCCTGAAAATTGGGCGCTACCGCCTGGAAATCCTCGAAACCGAGGACAACCGGGTGAGCAAGGTGCTGATCTGGCATACCAGCCATGTGCTCGTTGCCGCTTAACCTCCTGACACCCAGCAATTCAATGTGGGAGGGGGCTTGCCCCCGATGGCGGTGTGTCAGTCTGCTCATCTATAACTGATCTACCGCTATCGGGGGCAAGCCCCCTCCCACATTTGGAATTGCGGCGCTCCAGCCACTTGTTGTATTTCCATACCCCTTCCTATAATCCCAGCGGCTTACCCAAGCCCTGCCCGACCGCGTGCTACCCGCACCCAGCGTGTCCAGGCACCGCGTCACCATGTCCGAGCGGTGTTTGCTCCCATCCCGAGCCACCCCGCGCACAACCCTGATCCATGGGTGTTCGACCAATAATAATCCGCGTCCAAACGCGCAATGACCGTCAGGGATACCTTCATGAGCACCACGTATAACGAGGCCGCAACCGCCGCCCCGACCAACTCGACGGCCCGCGTGGCGACCGCGAGCATCGTCGGCACCGCCATCGAGTTCTACGATTTCTATATCTACGCCACGGCTGCTGCGCTGGTCATCGGCCCGGTGTTCTTTCCGCAGACGTCCGGCACCGCGCAGATGCTGGCGTCGTTCCTGACCTTCGGCATCGCCTTTATCGCGCGCCCACTGGGTTCGGCACTGTTCGGACACTTCGGCGACCGCATCGGCCGCAAGTCGACGCTGGTGGCCTCCCTGCTGTTGATGGGCGTGTGTACCACCCTGATCGGCCTGCTGCCCGGCTACGACAGCATTGGTGCCTGGGCTCCGATTCTGTTGTGTGTATTGCGCTTCGGCCAGGGCCTGGGGCTGGGCGGCGAATGGGGCGGCGCGGCATTGCTGGCCACCGAGAACGCCCCCAAAGGCAAGCGCGCCTGGTTCGGCATGTTCCCGCAATTGGGCCCCTCGATTGGGTTCCTGGCGGCCAACGGCTTGTTCCTGATCCTGGCCATGAGCCTGAACGACGAGCAGTTCCGCAGCTGGGGCTGGCGCATTCCGTTCATCCTCAGCGCGGCGCTGGTGATGGTGGGCCTGTACGCACGGCTCAAGCTGCACGAGACGCCGGTGTTCGCCAACGCCGTGGCCCACGAAAAACCGGTGAAGGTGCCGCTGGTGGAACTGTTCAGCCAACATTGGCTGCCGGTGCTGCTGGGCGCCGCGTCGATGGTGGTGTGCTATGCGCTGTTCTATATCACTACGGCGTTTTCCCTGAGCTACGGGGTGTCGACCCTCGGCTACAGCCGTGAAACCTTCCTCGGCCTGTTGTGCTTCGCGGTGCTGTTCATGGGCCTGGCGACGCCACTGGCGGCGCTGGCCAGTGACCGCTACGGGCGCAAGCCGGTGCTGATTGTCGGCGCGGTCTTGGCAATCCTGTCGGGCTTTACCATGGAGCCGCTGCTGACCCACGGTTCAACCTGGGCCGTGGCGCTGTTTTTGGCGCTGGAGTTGTTCCTGATGGGCGTGACCTTCGCGCCGATGGGTGCGCTGCTGCCGGAATTGTTCCCGACCCGCGTGCGTTATACCGGTGCTTCGGCGGCGTATAACCTGGGCGGCATTGTGGGGGCCTCGGCGGCGCCGTTCTTCGCGACCAAGCTGGTGGCGATGGGCGGGTTGAGTTATGTCGGCGGGTATGTGTCGGCGGCGGCGTTGCTGAGTTTGATTGCTGTGCTGTGCCTGAAAGAGACGCGGGATAATGATTTGAACAGGGTGGCCTGATAGCCGCTATCGGGGGCAAGCCCCCCTCCCACACTTTGAACTGTGAATACTTTCAAATGTGGGAGGGGGCTTGCCCCCGATGCTTTTACAGCTCTACCACAACAGCCTGGGAAGCACGGGTCGCCTTGGCCCGAGCCGCTTCAATCGTCTCATCCCGCGCCAATGCCACGCCCATGCGGCGCTGACCATTCACTTCTGGCTTGCCAAACAGACGCAACGCCGTGTCCGGCTCGCTCAACGCGGCGCCCAGGTTGGCGAACGCCGTCTGGGTCGACTGCCCTTCCACCAGAATCACCGCCGACGCCGACGGCCCGAACTGACGAATCAATGGAATCGGCAGGCCGAGGATGGCGCGCGCGTGCAGGGCGAACTGCGACAAGTCCTGGGAAATCAGGGTCACAAGGCCCGTGTCATGCGGGCGCGGCGACACTTCGCTGAACCATACTTGATCGCCCTTGATGAACAGCTCCACGCCAAACAGGCCACGACCACCCAGGGCCTCGGTCACCGCTTTGGCGACGCGCTCGGATTCGGCCAGGGCAATCGGGCTCATGGCCTGGGGCTGCCAGGATTCCTGGTAGTCGCCCTTTTCCTGACGGTGACCGACCGGCGCACAGAAGGTGGTGCCGCCGATGTGGCGCACGGTCAGCAGGGTGATTTCGTAGTCGAAGTCGATAAAGCCTTCGATGATCACCCGGCCCTTGCCGGCGCGCCCGCCTTCCTGGGCGTAATCCCAGGCTTTGCGCACGTCATCGGCGCTGCGCAGCAGGCTCTGGCCCTTGCCCGAGGAACTCATCACCGGCTTGACCACGCAGGGGAAGCCCAGGTCTTGCACGGCCTTGCTGTAGTCTTCGAAGGTGTCGGCGAAGTGGTACGGCGAGGTCGGCAGGTCCAGCTCTTCGGCGGCCAGGCGGCGGATGCCTTCACGGTTCATGGTCAGCGAGGTGGCCCGCGCGGTCGGGATCACGGTGAAGCCTTCGGCTTCCAGCTCCACCAGGGTGGCGGTGGCGATGGCTTCGATTTCCGGCACGATGAAGTGCGGCTTCTCCGCCTCGATCACGGCGCGCAACGCGGCGCCATCGAGCATGTTGATCACATGGCTACGGTGCGCAACCTGCATGGCCGGCGCGTTGGCGTAGCGATCCACGGCAATCACTTCAACGCCCAGGCGTTGCAGTTCGATTACCACTTCCTTGCCCAGCTCACCGCAGCCACACAGCAAAACGCGGGTCGCGGTTGGCGACAATGGAGTTCCGATTCGGGTCATCTCAGGTCCTCAGGGGAGCGGATCAGGGGGAGAAAGGCCGGCATTTTACATGAACTGCAAAAATTGGCCTCAGTTGGCGATGGCGCGCCGGCGGATGCGCCAGGCCATGACCAGCCACACCACGGTGACACCGGCGAATTTCGACACCAGCGCAGTGCCCGCCACGGCCGGCGTCAGCGCACCGATCAGGCCGAAAAAGATAAAGGTATCCAGGGGAATGCTCAGCGCCGAACTTATCCACAGGCGATCGTGCAGCGGGCGCCGGGTGATGCTGAACACCAGCCAGTCGATGCATTCGGACACCGCAAAGGCCGTGGCGCTGGCCAGGGCGATGGACGGGTCGGAAGTGATATACGACAGCACCAGCGCCGCCAGCATGGCGATGATCGCGCCGTGACCGAAGCGGGTTTGCACCATGTCGCGCAGGATGAATACCAGGCCGCCCCAGGCAGACCAGATGACGTCCAGGTGGGGGGCGGTGGAAAAGGCGAAGTTGATCAGCACGACGCTGCTGATGTAGGCGATCAGGAAAAACATGGAGGATGGACCTGTGGGTAAGATTTGGAAATGTGTTGTCTGGGAGGGCCTCATCGGGGGCAAGCCCCCTCCCACTTGAATGTGTTCACAGATCAACATGTGGGAGGGGGCTTGCCCCCGATAGCAATCGATCAGCCACCCGAGCGCTTGGGCGTCATCCACACCAACCCACTCGCCACCGCCCGCTCATGACACAACCCCAACACCACCCGACGCTCGGCGTTGTCCATGCGGCTCCAGCGCGTAATCTCCTCCACGGTACGCTGGCACCCGGTGCAGATATCGTCATCATCCAGCGCGCAAATGCTCACGCAAGGCGAGGCAACGGGGCGTTCAACCGCACTCATTCTGCCTGCTCGACCAGGTCCCGCGCGTACCGCTGCGCGTTATGCACATAGTGCGCGGCGCTGGCTTCCAGCATGCGCTTCTGCGCTTCGGTCAGCTCGCGCACCACCTTGCCCGGCGAGCCCATCACCAGCGAGCCGTCGGGAATTTCCTTGCCTTCGCCGATCAGCGAGTTGGCGCCGATGATGCAATGCTTGCCGATCTTGGCGCCATTGAGGATCACCGCATTGATGCCGATCAGGCTGTAGTCGTCGACGGTGCAGCCATGCAGCATGGCGTTATGGCCGATGGTCACGCCGGTGCCGAGGGTCAGTGGGTAGCCCATGTCGGTGTGCATCACGCTGCCGTCCTGCACGTTGCTGTTCTTGCCGATCAGGATCAGCTCGTTGTCGCCACGCAACACCGCGTTGAACCACACGTTGGCGCCCTCCTCCAGCTTTACCTTGCCCACCAGCGTGGCATTGGGTGCCACCCAGCTGTGTGGATGGGTCTCGACGCTGGCATCGCCCAGGCGGTATTTCATGGTTTTCCCTCACGGCTCGCCATTCAAGCGATGGCTTAGATATTGATGAAGCTCTTGGGTGGCTGGTGCAGGCTGATCTGCGCATCGTCATAGAGCAGGTTGATCAGCTCGACGATCATGATTGCGGTCAGGCCCCAGATCTTGTATTCGCCGAACCGATAACTGGGCACATACCAACTGCGGCCCTGGTAGTCGATGCGATGGGTGTGCTCGCGGGGGTCCTGGCGGAAGAAATCCAGCGGGACGCTGAACACAGCGGCAATTTCGGCGTCGTTGGCCAGGTATTCGACGTAATCGGGGATCACGCCCACGTACGGCGTGACGCGGATGCCGTGCAGGGAGATCAGCGGGCTCAGCGGCCCGATCACTTCGACCAACCCAGGCGGCAGGCCGATTTCTTCTTCGGCTTCGCGCAGGGCGGTAAAGATCAGGTCCGGGTCTTCGGGGTCACGGCGCCCGCCGGGAAAGGCCACTTCGCCACCATGGGTCGACAGGCCGCTGGCGCGCAGGGTCAGGATCAGCTCGGGTTCGTCACTGCGGGTAATCGGTACCAGCACCGCGGCCTCGGGAAAACGCCCGTCGGTCTCCAGGGTATGAGGGGTGTGATTGCTTACCCGGCGAAGTAGCTCGTCCAGCATGAGTCATCTCGGTCTGTTGGCTACCTTGCATCATGCACCAAAGCGCGCAGGCGCCCAAGCCCAAAACCGCTGGCGTGTCGCTAAACGACAACTTGCAGCGCCCTGCCCGCCACGCCAAGATAGGCCCACTCTCCAGGAACCCCAGCATGAACTTCTGCAGCCAGTGCGGTAAACCGGTTACCCAACGCATTCCCGAAGGCGACGCACGCCTGCGCTATGTCTGCGACCACTGCTCGACCATTCATTATCAGAACCCCAATATCGTCGCGGGTACCGTACCGGTGTGGGGCGACAAGGTGCTGCTGTGCCGCCGCGCCATCGAGCCGCGCCTGGGTTACTGGACCCTGCCCGCAGGCTTTATGGAGAACGGCGAAACCGTGGAACAGGCCGCCATGCGCGAGACGCTGGAAGAAGCCTGCGCCCGCGTGCGCAACCTGAGCATCTATACCCTGATCAATGTGCCGCACATCAGCCAGGTGCATATCTTCTATCGCGCCGAACTGATCGACCTGGACTTCGCCGCCGGCATCGAAAGCCTGGAAGTGAAGCTGTTCGCTGAAGCCGATATCCCTTGGTCCGAGCTGGCTTTCCGCACGGTCGGGCGTACCTTAGAATGCTTCTTCGCCGACCGCCGGCAACAGCTGTTCCCGGTACGCAGCGAGTCCGTGCCACCGCTGTCCAAGCCCGCCCAATAACAAGCCGGCCAATCGTCGCCAAAGGGAAATCGTTTCAATGCGTTGGTTGCTTGCTCTGATCTGCCTGTCGTTCGCTGCCCTGTCCTCGGCCTCCACGGTGGAAACACTCGGCGGCAAACCCGTCGAAAAGGTCTTGGTGCTCAAATCCGCCCACCAGTTGCAGCTGATCAACGACGGCAAGCCCCTCAAGACCTATCGCATTTCCCTGGGTAAAAACCCCAAAGGCCACAAGCTGTTCGAGGGCGATCGCCGCACGCCTGAAGGCTTGTACTGGATCGACTGGCGCAAGACCAGCGAGCGCTTCAACCTGGCCATGCACATTTCCTACCCCAACATCAGTGATGCCGCCCGTGCCCGCCGCGAAGGGGTGAAACCGGGCAGCATGATCATGATCCACGGCACCCCCGACACCGAGGAATACCCGGAACAGTGGTTCCACACCCTGGACTGGACCGACGGCTGCATTGGCATGCGCAACGTGGACATGCGTGAGGTCTGGAGCCTGGTCAAGGATGGCACGCTGATCGAGATTCGGCCCTGATCGTCGACCACTCGTAAAATAATTCGAAAATATTTCCTGCCCCGAGCAGCACCCGCCTGTGAATACCAGTTCACCGCGCGGGCTGCGCCGTTGTGCGCGTCATAAAGACCTTTCTAATACCACTTGATACCAGGCACCGTTGCGGTGCCTTAATCCATTGAACGCACCGTTGTGGCCGCATTGACATGGTATTTAAGTGGTATTAATTTCCGACCCATACCGGGCGACAACACTCCAATAACGCATCGGAAACCTGACAGATGAATCCCATCCTGGCCTTGCGCCCCGACGACAAACAATCCACGCCGCTGTACCTGCAATTGGCGCGCAAGCTCGAAGCGGCGATCCATGCCGGCCAGTGGACGTCCGAGCAAGCCCTGCCCTCGGAACGCGCGCTCAGCGAGCAGCTGAGCATTTCTCGGGTGACTGCCCGCAAAGCGCTGGAAGTCCTGTTCGAGCAAGGCCTTATCCGTCGCAGCCAGGGCTCCGGCACCTTTATCACGCCACGCCTGGAGCAGCCGCTGTCGCGCTTGTCGGGGTTCAGCGAGATGCTGCGTCTGAAGGGCTTTGTGCCGGGCTCCCAGTGGCTGGAGCGCGACATCACCCCGCCCACCCATGAAGAATTGATCCGCCTGTGCCTGTCGACCAATGACAAAGTGGCGCGCCTCAAGCGCCTGCGCAAAGCCGACGACACGGTCATGGCCATTGAAATGACCGCTGTCCCCGCCTCGGTGCTGCCACAGCCCCAGGCCCTGGGCAGCTCGCTGTACGAATACTTCGAAAGCATCGGCAAGCCCATCGTCCGCGCGCTCCAGCATGTACAGGCGATCAACGCGTCGGATGAGTTCGCCAAGCTGGTGGGCATTGCCCCCGGCACCGCCATGCTGCTGATGACCCGGGTCGGCTACACAATCGATAACACCCCCATAGAAATCACCGACACCTATTGCCGCAACGACTACTACGACTTTGTCGCAGAGCTGCGTAGGTAAAGCCTTGCCGCCGCGTTGCGGCCTTAGAGAACTGCCCATGTCCGAAGACAATATCCTCACGCCCAGCGGCTGGATGCGCGGCCGCCTGGTGCACGCGCACGGCAAGGTCGTCGCCATCGAAGGCACGCCTTGCGATCCGGCCGACAACAACCTGCCCTACCTGCTGCCGGGCTTTATCGACCTGCATGTGCATGGCGGCGGCGGCAAAGACATCATGGAAGGCGTCGAAGCCTTCGAGACCATCACCCGCACCCATGTGCGCTTTGGCACCACCTCGCTGTTGGCCACCACCATGACGGCTCCGGTGGATGAAATCTCCCGCGTGCTCGGCCAGCTCGGCACCTTCTGCGAGCAGCGTCCTACCGGCAGTGCCCGCGTGCTCGGCGTACACCTGGAAGGCCCTTACATCAATCCTGGAAAACTCGGCGCCCAACCCAACTTCGCCCACACCGCATTGATGGCCGAAGTCGAAGCCTACCTGCGCCTGGCGCCGATCCGGGTGATCACCATCGCCCCGGAAATTGCCGGCCACGACGGCCTGATCCGCGCCCTCAGCGAACGCGGCGTGCGCATGCAGATCGGCCACACCCTGGGCAGCTATGAAGAAGGCGTGGCCGCCCTCGCCGCCGGCGCCACCAGCTTTACCCATTTGTACAACGCCATGAGCCCGCTGCATCACCGCGAGCCGGGCATCGTCGGCGCCGCGCTGGCCCACGCCCAGTACGCCGAATTGATCCCCGACCTGCTGCACGTGCACCCCGGCGCCATGCGCGTGGCGCTGCGCTCGATCCCGTGCCTGTATTGCGTCACCGATTCCACTGCCGCCGCCGGCATGCCCGATGGCGAATACAAGCTGGGCAGCCACACCGTGACCAAATGCCTGGGTGGCGTACGCCTGGCTGACGGCACCCTGGCCGGCAGCACCCTGACCATGGACCAGGCGCTACGCAACCTGGTGAAGATCGGCCTGCCAATCAGCGAAGCCTCACAACGCCTGTCGCAATTTCCTGCGAATTACCTGGGCCTGGAAGAACGCGGCCGCCTGCAACCCGGCAGCTTTGCCGACTGCGTGCGCCTGGACCGCTACCTGACACTCACCGACGTAATGGTCGAAGGAGAAACCATTGACTTCAAAAATGCTTGAAGAGGCCCTGGCCTCCTGTGATGCCGTCTCCGCGCAACTGCAACGCCTGGAGCCGATGCTGGAAGAAGTCGCCGGTCGCCTGCGCCGCCAGCCGCCACAAGTGGCGATGACCGTCGCCCGTGGCAGCTCGGACCATGCCGCCAGCTACTTCGCCTACCTGGCCATGCAGCACGTGGGGATACCAGTGGCGTCGCTGCCGATGTCGGTGGTGACGTTGCTGCAGGCACCGTTGAAGGTCAGCGGCCAGGTCGCGTTTGGCTTCTCCCAGTCGGGACAGAGCCCGGACCTGGTCAACAGCCTGCGCCTGCTGCGCAAGCGCGGGGCCTTGAGCATCTCGATGGTCAACGCCGAAGAATCGCCGCTGGAAGCTGCCTGCGAGTTTCACGTGCCGCTGTGCGCCGGGCCGGAACTGAGCGTGGCCGCCACCAAGAGCTTTATCGCCACCCTCAGCGCCAGCGCGTTGCTGGTCGGCCACTGGAACCAGGAAGCCGACCTGCTGCACGCCTGCCAGGCGCTGCCCGAGGGCCTGCGCGACGCCGCTAAACAGGACTGGCGTACCGCCATCGAGGCCCTCAAAGACAGCCAGCGCCTGATGGTGATCGGCCGTGGCGCCGGTTTTGCCATCGCCCAGGAAGCCGCGCTCAAACTCAAGGAAACCTCGGCGATCCAGGCCGAAGCCTTCAGCAGCGCCGAAGTGCGCCACGGGCCGATGGCCTTGATCGATGAAGACTACCCGTTGCTGGTATTCGCCCCACGCGGCGCCGAACAGGCCGGCCTGCTGACCCTGGCCGCCGATATGCGCCAGCGCGGCGCCCGCGTGCTGCTGGCCGCGCCGGACGATATCGCCGAACGCGACCTGACCTTAAGCCGCGCCGAACACCCGAGCCTCGACCCGATCCTGGCCATCCAGAGTTTCTATGTGATGGCCGCAGGCCTGGCGGTTGCGCGGGGCATGAACCCCGACCAGCCGCGTCACCTGAGCAAAGTCACTCGCACTCACTGAGTCGAGTGCCGTGTTTTCCTGATGAGTACCGTGCCCATGTCCAACAACAATAACCGACTCACCCTAAGCGCCCCCTTGAGTGGTCCGGTGCTGGCCCTGGGCAGTGTCCCAGACGAAGTGTTCGCCAGCGGCGCCATGGGCGACGGTATTGCCATCGACCCGTTGAACGATTGCCTGCACGCGCCCTGTGATGGGGTGGTCATCCACGTCGCCCGCACCGGGCATGCGCTGACCCTGCGTGCCGACAACGGCGCGGAGATACTGATGCACATCGGTATCGACACCGTTGAACTCAATGGCGAAGGCTTTGCCTTGCTGGTCAAGGAAAGCGCTCGGGTGAGCCAGGGCCAGGCGCTGGTGCAATTCGATCTGGACCGCATTGCGCGCCAGTGCAAGAGCCTGGTGAGCCTGATCATTCTGACCAACAGCGACCGTTTTGAACTGAGCCCCTGCCCGCTCGGCACGGTCAAGGTCGGCGCGCCGTTGATGCAAGTGGCGTTGCGTTCCACCGCCCCCGTTCACGTGGCTGTGGATAACTCCAGTGCCGAAGCCAGCGCCAGCGTAAACATCACCCACCGCGGCGGTTTGCATGCGCGCCCCGCTGCGCTGATCCGCAAGACAGCCCAGGGTTTCAGCAGCCAGTCGCACCTGCACTTCGGTGACAGGTCGGCAGCCTGTGACAGCCTGATTGGCTTGATGGGATTGGGTATTGGCGAAGGTGACGAGGTGCGCGTCAGCTGCCGTGGCAGCGATGCCGATGCTGCCTTGCACGCATTGATCGCGGCGCTGTCCATTGCGGTCAGCGAAGAACATCACACTCGCGTAGTGGCTGCTGTACCACGTCGCGCCAGTGTGGAGGCCGATGTGTTGCAAGGCGTTTGTGCAGCGCCCGGCCTGGTGTGTGGCCCGTTGTTCCGCTTGACTGGCGTCGAGCTGCCCGAAGACACCGGCAACCATTCGGCCAGCGAGCAAACGCAGCGTCTGGACGCGGCACTGGAGCAGGTGCGCGGCGAGATCCGCAGCACCCTGGACCACGCCCGCCAACGCAAGCACGTCGACGAAGAAGAGATCTTCGCCGCCCACCTCGCCCTGCTGGAAGACCCAGCCCTGCTGCAAGCGGCTGCCGGCGCCATTGCCCAGGGCAGCGCCGCCACCCACGCCTGGCGTGACGCGATCCAAGCCCAGTGCGCGGTATTGCTGGCGCTGGGCAAGCCCTTGTTTGCCGAACGCGCCAACGATCTGCGCGACCTGCAACAGCGCGTACTGCGGGCGCTGCTCGGCGAAGCCTGGCACTTCGAATTGCCCGCCGGCTCGATTGTCAGCGCCCATGAACTCACCCCCTCCGACCTGCTGCAACTGAGCGAACAGCAGGCCGTGGGGATCTGCATGGCCGAAGGCGGCGCCACGTCCCACGTGGCCATTCTGGCGCGGGGTAAAGGCTTACCCTGTGTGGTGGCGCTGGGTGCCGAGGTGCTTGATGTGCCCCAGGGCCAGCGCGTGGTGCTGGACGCGGTCAATGGCCGCCTGGAACTGGCCCCCAGCGACGCGCGCCATGCCCAGGTGCATCAGATTCGCGACGCGCAGAAGGTGCGCCGCCAGCAGCAACAGGCCCAGGCCCAATTGCCGGCATGCACCACCGACGGCGTGAGCATTGAAATCGCCGCCAACGTCGCCTCCAGCGCCGAAGCCCAGCTCGCCTTTGAAAACGGTGCCGACGGTGTCGGCCTGCTGCGCACCGAATTTCTCTTCGTCGACCGCCGCACCGCGCCGGACGAACAGGAGCAGCGCCAGGCCTACCAAGCCGTGCTCGATGCCATGGGCGAAAAGTCCGTGATCATCCGCACCATCGACGTGGGCGGCGACAAGCAACTGGACTACCTGCCGCTGCCCGTCGAGGCCAACCCGGTGCTGGGCCTGCGCGGAATTCGCATGGCCCAGGTGCGCCCGGAACTGCTCGACCAGCAATTGCGCGCCCTGCTGCAGGTCAGCCCGCTGCAGCGTTGCCGCATCCTGCTGCCGATGGTCAGCGAAGTGGATGAACTGCTGCAGATCCGCCAGCGCCTGGAGCAATTGTGCGAAGAGCTGGGGCTGACCCAGCGCCCCGAACTGGGGGTGATGATCGAAGTGCCCGCTGCCGCGCTGATGGCGGAGCAATTGGCCGAGCATGCGGACTTCCTGTCCATCGGCACCAATGACCTGTCCCAGTACACCCTGGCCATGGACCGCGACCACGCCGGCCTCGCTGCCCGGGTCGATGCGCTGCACCCGGCCTTGCTGCGGCTGATCGCCCAGACCTGCGACGGAGCGGCAAAACACGGGCGCTGGGTCGGCGTGTGTGGCGCCCTCGCTTCCGACCCCCTGGCCACGCCCGTGCTGGTCGGCCTGGGCGTCAGCGAGCTGTCGGTGAGCCCGCCGCAGATCGGCGAAATCAAGGACCGCGTCCGCCACCTGGACGCGGCGCAATGCCGGCAACTGAGCCAGGGCCTGCTCAACCTGAGCAGCGCCAAGGCCGTTCGCCAAGCCTGTCAACACCACTGGCCGCTGAGCTGAAAACAACAAGAATAGGGAGACACGCCATGTACCAACATTTCATCGAAGGCCTGCAACGCCTGGGCCGCGCCCTGATGCTGCCGATTGCGATCCTGCCGATCGCCGGCCTGTTGCTGCGGCTGGGCGACACCGATTTGCTCAACATCGCGGTGATGCACGACGCCGGGCAGGCCATCTTCGCCAACCTGGCGCTGATCTTCGCCATCGGCATCGCCGTCGGCTTTGCCCGCGACAATAACGGCACGGCCGGCCTGGCCGGGGCGATTGGCTACCTGGTGATGATCTCCACGCTCAAGGTGATGGACACCTCCATCAACATGGGCATGCTCGCCGGTATCGCCAGCGGCCTGATGGCCGGCGGGCTGTACAACCGCTTCAAGGACATCAAACTGCCGGAATACCTGGCGTTCTTCGGCGGGCGGCGCTTCGTGCCGATTGTCACAGGGTTTTCGGCGGTGGGCCTGGGCGTGATCTTTGGCCTGATCTGGCCACCGATCCAGCACGGCATCAACAGCTTCGGCGTGCTGCTGATGGAGAGCGGCAGCCTCGGCGCGTTCGTGTTTGGTGTGTTCAACCGCCTGCTGATCGTCACCGGCCTGCACCACATCCTCAACAACATGGCGTGGTTCGTGTTCGGCAGCTTTACCGACCCGGCGACGGGCGCAGTGGTCACCGGCGACCTGACCCGCTACTTCGCCGGCGATCCGAAAGGCGGCCAGTTCATGACCGGCATGTTCCCGGTGATGCTGTTCGGCCTGCCGGCCGCGTGCCTGGCCATGTACCGCAATGCCCTGCCGGAGCGGCGCAAAGTGATGGGCGGGATTTTCCTGTCGATGGCGCTGACCTCGTTCCTGACCGGGGTAACGGAGCCCATCGAATTCGCGTTCATGTTCCTCGCGCCCTTTTTGTACCTGATCCACGCGGTGCTCACCGGCCTGTCGATGGCCGTGACCAATATGCTCAATATCCACCTGGGCTTTACCTTCTCCGGCGGGTTCATCGACATGGTGCTCGGTTGGGGCAAGTCGACCAACGGCTGGCTGGTGTTCCCGGTTGGCCTGGCTTACGCGCTGATCTACTACTCGGTCTTCACCTACTGCATCCGCCGCTTCAACCTGAAGACGCCGGGTCGTGAAGATATCCAGGTGGTGCAGGCCGAGGTGATGACCGATAACCAGCGGGCTACGGCTTATATCCAGGCGTTGGGCGGTGCGCAAAATCTGCTGAGCGTCGGCGCCTGCACCACGCGTCTGCGCCTGGACATGGTGGATCGCAACAAGGCCATCGACAGTGAGTTGAAAGCATTGGGCGCCATGGCGGTGGTTCGCCCAGGCAATGGCGGAAGCCTGCAGGTGGTGGTCGGGCCGATGGCCGATAGCATTGCCGATGAGATCCGGCTGGCCATGCCTTCGTTTGTTGCCACTGCGCCAGCGGCGGTTGCGCCTGTGGATAAGCCGGTGGCGGTGGATGTGCAGGAGGCCGGGAAATGGCTGAGCGCGTTGGGTGGCCGCGCGAATGTGCGCCAGCTGGAAGCGGTGGCGATGACCCGCTTGCGGGTGGAGTTGGCGGATGACTCGGGGTTGTCCGAAGCGGACCTGACCGCACTGGGTTGCCAGGGTGTAAGCCAGCTCGACAGCGGGGTTTGGCACCTGTTGATTGGCGACACGGCGGCCGGGCTGGGTGAAGCACTGGAGCGGCTGGTCAGTGGCCGCGAGGTCAGCGCCAGGGTTTAGAAAAGTAGTGGCTTTTCTGGCCTCATCGCGGGCAAGCCCCCTCCCACATTGGACTGCATTCCAAAGCTGGAACTCGGTCAACTGTGGGAGGGGGCTGCCCCCGATGAGGCCCCGACGGCCAACAAAAAACCCGCTGGCCAAACAGGCCCAGCGGGTTTTTTGCGTTTACAGCCAGCGCATCAAAAATCCGCCAACTGCCACACCTCATACGCCGGTGTTTCGTACGGATGGCTGAGTTTGAGCGCAGCCACCACAGCCACGATCAACTCATCCGCCACCACCAGCTCAACCTTCCACTCCTCGACCACTTCAACCTGACCCACCTGCCCGATAAACGGCTGGCTGCCGTCCAGCGCGCGGAATTGGCCCTGGCCCAGCACTTGCCAGGCGCAGCTGTCGTAGTCGCCGATGCGCCCGCCGCCGGCAGCGAAGACGGCGGTTTTCACCGTCTCCACGTGGCTGTCGGGTACGAAGAAGGCGAGCTTATACACCGCCTTAGTTCACCCACACGCGAGCGTTGCGGAACATGCGCATCCAGGCGCCGTCTTCGTTCCACTCTTCCGGGCGCCACGAGTTCTGCACGGCGCGGAATACACGCTCCGGGTGCGGCATCATGATGGTCACGCGGCCGTCGCGGCTGGTAAGGCCGGTGATGCCGCGCGGCGAGCCGTTCGGGTTGGCCGGGTAGGTCTCGGTGACCTTGCCGTGGTTATCCACAAAGCGCAGGGCCACGGTGCCGGACAGGTCGGCTTCGAGCAGCGCTTCTTCGCTGGCGAACTCGGCATGGCCTTCACCGTGGGCGATGGCGATCGGCATGCGCGAACCGGCCATGCCTTGCAGGAAGATCGAGTTGGATTCCTGCACCTGCACCATGGCGACACGGGCTTCGAACTGCTCGGAACGGTTACGCACGAAGTGCGGCCAGAACTCGCTGCCCGGGATCAGTTCGCTGAGGTTGGACATCATCTGGCAACCGTTGCACACACCCAGGGTAAAGCTGTCGTTGCGCTCGAAGAAGCCCTGGAACGCATCGCGGGCACGGCTGTTGAACAGCGCCGACTTGGCCCAGCCTTCACCGGCACCCAGTACGTCGCCGTAGGAGAAACCACCGCAGGCCACCAGGCCTTTGAACTCGTTGAGGTCAACGCGACCGGCGAGGATGTCGCTCATGTGCACGTCGATCGCATTGAAGCCGGCGCGGTCGAACGCGGCCGCCATTTCCACCTGGCCGTTGACGCCCTGCTCACGCAGTACAGCAACCTGTGGGCGAATGCCTTTCTTGATGTAGGGCGCAGCGATGTCCTGGTTGACGTCGAAGCTGAGCATGGTGCTCAGGCCCGGATTGTCTTCTTCCAGGATCACGTCGAATTCCTGCTCGGCGCAGTCGACGTTATCGCGCAGGCGCTGGATCTGGTAGCTGGTCTCGGCCCACTGGCGTTGCAGCAGGCGACGCTGACCGGTAAATACCGTGTCACCGTTGAACGAGATATTCACTTCGCCGTTGTTGATCGGCTGGCCGATCACCGCCACGCACTCGGCCAGGCCAGCGGCGCTGAACTGTGCAAGAACGTCTGGAGTGGCGTCCTGGCGCACCTGAATCACCGCACCCAACTCTTCGTTGAACAGGATGCCGTTGATTTCGCCAGCATCCTCGGCAACGCTGTCGAGCACGATGTTCAGGCCGCAGTGACCGGCAAACGCCATCTCGACCACGCTGGTCAGCAAGCCACCGTCGGAACGGTCGTGGTAAGCCAGCAGGTGGCCATCGGCGTTGAGGCCCTGGATCACGGCGAAGAAGGCCTTCAGGTCTTCAGCGTCGTCGACGTCCGGCGCGTGCTTGCCGAGCTTGCCGTGGGTTTGCGCGAGGATCGAGGCGCCCATGCGGTTCTGGCCACGGCCCAGATCAATCAGGATCAGATCAGTGGTGCCCTTGTCCATGCGCAGCTGCGGCGTCAGGGTCTGGCGAATGTCGGTGACCGGTGCGAAACCGGTGACGATCAGCGACAGTGGCGAGGTAACGCTCTTGTCGGTGCCGTCTTCGTTCCAGCGGGTGGCCATGGACATGGAGTCCTTGCCCACCGGAATGGTGATACCCAGTTCCGGGCACAGCTCCATGCCGACAGCCTTGACGGTGTCGTACAGGCGCGCGTCTTCACCGGGGTGGCCGGCAGCGGACATCCAGTTGGCCGACAGTTTGATGTCGGACAGCTTGCCGATGCGCGAGGCCGCAATGTTGGTGAGGGTTTCACCAATGGCCATGCGGCCCGACGCCGGAGCGTCCAGCAGGGCCAGCGGCGTGCGCTCGCCCATGGCCATGGCTTCACCGGTATAGACGTCGAAGCTGGTGGCGGTGACGGCAACGTCGGCCACCGGCACCTGCCATGGGCCCACCATTTGGTCACGGGCTACCAGGCCGGTGATGGTGCGGTCGCCGATGGTGATCAGGAAGCTTTTGCTCGCCACGGCCGGGTGGTGCAGCACGCGTTCGATGCTGTTGGCCAGGTCCAGCGTGCTTGGGTCGAAATCATCGCCCAGCTCGGCTTCACGTACCGCCGAACGGTGCATGCGCGGGGCTTTGCCCAGCAGCACTTCCAGCGGCATGTCCACCGGGCTGTTGCCGAAGTGGCTGTCGGTAACGGTCAACTGCGGCTCGGCAGTGGCTTCGCCGACCACGGCAAACGGGCAACGCTCGCGTTCGCAGATGGCCTGGAAGCGCGCGAAGTCTTCAGGGCCAACGGCTAGAACGTAGCGTTCCTGGGATTCGTTGCTCCAGATTTCGTGCGGGGCCATGCCCGGCTCGTCGTTTGGAATGTTGCGCAGTTCGAAACGGCCACCGCGCTCGCCATCGTTGACCAGTTCCGGGAAGGCGTTGGACAAGCCACCGGCACCGACGTCGTGGATGAAGCTGATCGGGTTCTTGTCACCCAACTGCCAGCAACGGTCGATGACTTCCTGGCAACGACGCTCCATTTCAGGGTTTTCGCGCTGTACGGAAGCGAAGTCCAGGTCGGCCGAGCTGGTGCCGGTGGCCATGGAGGAAGCCGCGCCGCCGCCCAGGCCGATGAGCATCGCCGGGCCGCCGAGGACGATCAGCTTGGAGCCGACCAGGATCTCGCCTTTCTTGACGTGTTCTTCACGGATGTTGCCCATGCCGCCGGCCAGCATGATCGGCTTGTGGTAGCCGCGCACTTCATCGCCACGTGGAGTGGTGATGGACTGCTCGAAGGTACGGAAGTAGCCGGTCAGGGCCGGACGCCCGAATTCGTTGTTGAACGCGGCGCCGCCCAGCGGGCCTTCGATCATGATGTCCAGCGCGGTAACGATGCGCTCGGGCTTGCCGTACGGCACTTCCCACGGCTGTTCGAAGCCCGGGATCTGCAGGTTGGACACGGTGAAGCCAGTGAGGCCCGCCTTTGGCTTGGCGCCACGGCCGGTCGCGCCTTCGTCACGGATTTCGCCGCCGGAACCGGTGGCTGCACCGGGGAACGGGGCAATCGCGGTCGGGTGGTTGTGGGTCTCGACTTTCATCAGGATGTGCACCGGCTCCTGCACCGCGCCGTACTGGCGGGTTTCAGGGTCCGGGAAGAAACGGCCGGCGACGGAGCCGACGATCACCGAGGCGTTGTCCTTATAAGCCGACAGAACGCCTTCGCTGTGCATCACGTAGGTGTTCTTGATCATGCCGAACAGGCTTTTTTCCTGGCTTTCGCCGTCGATGTCCCAACTGGCGTTGAAGATCTTGTGACGGCAATGCTCGGAGTTGGCCTGGGCGAACATCATCAGTTCGATGTCGTGCGGGTTGCGCTTCAAGCCGTTGAAGGCGTTGACCAGGTAGTCGATCTCGTCTTCGGCCAGGGCCAGGCCCAATTCGGTGTTGGCCTTCTCGAGGGCGGCGCGGCCACCGCCGAGCACGTCGATCGCAGTCAGCGGCTTGGGCTCGGCGTGGCTGAACAGGCCGGCAGCCTGTTCCAGCTGGCTGACGATGATCTGGGTCATGCGGTCGTGCAGGCTGCTGGCGATCAGCTCGGCTTCGGCCTCGCTGAACTGCCCGGCGACGTAGAAAGCGATACCCCGCTCCAGGCGCTGGATGCTCGAAAGGCCGCAGTTGCGGGCGATGTCGCTGGCCTTGCTCGACCAGGGCGAGATGGTGCCGAACCGTGGCAGAACCAGGAACAAGCGGCCGGTCGGCTCTTGCACGGGAACGCTTGGGCCATATTTCAGAAGGCGTGCCAGCACTTGCTGTTCGTCGGCGGTCAAGACGCCGGTTACGTCGGCGAAGTGAGCAAATTCAGCATACAAGCCTGTAACAGCTGGAACCTTCTGGCTCAGTTGCTCAAGGAGTTTGCTGTGGCGAAAGGCAGAAAGGGCAGGAGCACCGCGCAGGATCAACATCTTCGGGACAGCCTCGGGAAGGGGGTGTGCTTTGAGGCCGTGCATTCTAGCGTAAACCTTCGCCAACGGCACCCGAAACGCTACCGTTGGCCGCTGCCGGACGTCAGTTGGCACGGTTTGCGTGGCGTCGAAAGGAAATCCACGGCGTCGAGCTCAGATATTTTAACCGTCACAATCACGCGCCAGGCCGCGTTTCTGCGGGATGCAGCACAGTTTTGCGGTGACTAGCAGACAAGTGTGCCGCTGTCGAGATATGGCGCCGTGGGCCGTTTGCGTATACTGCGCAGATGTTCTCCCCAACTGCTTTGCGCCCGCGATGCGCCAAATGGCTCATCGCAACCGGACTCTTCCTGATGCTCAGCGCCTGTGTTGATAAACCCAGCACGCTCGAGCGAATCAAGGAGGATGGCGTATTGCGGGTGGTTACCCGCAACAGTCCGGCGACGTATTTCCAGGACCGCAACGGTGAAACCGGTTTCGAGTACGAACTGGTCAAGCGCTTTGCCGATGACCTGGGCGTAAAGCTGGAAATCGAAACCGCCGACAATCTCGATGACCTGTTCGGCCAGCTGGGCAAACCCAACGGTCCGGTTCTGGCTGCCGCCGGCCTGGTCAGCAGCGAGCAGCGCCAGCAGCAAGTGCGCTTCTCCCACCCCTACCTCGAAGTCACCCCGCAGATCATCTATCGCAACGGCCAGTCGCGGCCGACCAACGCGGCGGACCTGGTGGGCAAGAAGATCATGGTGCTCAAGGGCAGCACCCACGCCGAGCAGTTGGCGCAGCTTAAAAAGCAGAATCCTGCCATCGAATATGAAGAGTCCGACGCCGTCGAGGTGGTCGACCTGCTGCGCATGGTCGACGAAGGGCAGATCGACCTGACCTTGGTGGACTCCAACGAAGTCGCCATGAACCAGGTGTACTTCCCCAATGTGCGCGTAGCCTTCGACTTGGGCAACGCCAGCAATCAGAGCTGGGCCGTGGCCGCAGGCGAAGACAACAGCCTGCTCAACGAAATCAACACTTACCTGGACAAGGTCGAGAAGAACGGCACGCTCCAGCGTCTGAAAGATCGCTATTACGGGCACGTCGATGTACTGGGTTACGTCGGCGCCTATACCTTCGCCCAGCATTTGCAACAGCGCCTGCCCAAGTACGAGAAGCACTTTCGCACCTACGCCAAGGAAGAAAAGGTCGACTGGCGGCTATTGGCGGCCATCGGCTATCAGGAATCGCTGTGGCAACCGGCGGTCACCTCCAAGACCGGCGTGCGCGGCCTGATGATGCTGACCCAGAACACCGCCCAGGCGATGGGCGTGTCCAACCGCCTGGATGCCAAACAAAGCATCATGGGCGGCGCCAAGTACCTGGCCAAGATCAAGGACGAGCTGGACGACAAGATCGCCGAGCCCGACCGCACCTGGTTCGCCCTTGCCGCCTACAACGTCGGCACCGGCCACCTGGACGACGCTCGTCTTTTGGCCAAGAAGGAAGGCCTGAACCCGAACAAGTGGCTCGATGTGAAGAAGATGTTGCCGCGCCTGTCGCAGAAGCAGTGGTACAGCAAGACGCGCTACGGTTATGCCAGGGGCGGCGAGCCGGTGCATTTCGTGGCGAACATCCGGCGTTACTACGACATTCTGACCTGGGTGACCCAGCCGCAGCTGGAAGGCAACCAGGTGGTGGAAGGCAACCTGCATGTGCCGGGTGTGGACAAGACCAAGCCGGCCGAAGATAGCCCACAACTCTAAGACCACTGAAGAATCAATGTGGGAGGGGGCTTGCCCCCGATGGCAGTGTGTCAGCTACCGATAGGCTGGCTGACACACCGCAATCGGGGGCAAGTCGAATCGTCGCACCGCCCCTCCCACTTTTTGATCTCTACTTGGCTTCAGAGGCCGGTGATCAGGTGCACTACCCCGCCCGCCAGCACCATCATCGCCGGCACACCCGCCGCCTTCAACGCCACCGCATCCAACCGCGCTGCATCCTGCAACTGCACCCGCACCCGCGTCAGCGCCACACGTTGCTGCGATTTGAGGTTATCCGCGCCGCCCAGCGCACTCACCACCTCGGCCGACAAGAGCCCCTGCGCCGGTGCCTCTACGGGTTCGGCAATCAAATCCGGCGTCAGGGCTTTCCAGAACGCGCGCTGCAATTTTTCGAACATGCTCAGTGTTCCACGACAGGTGAGGTTTCAACGGTAGCGGCGTGGTACTGGCGCAGGGCCTCACGCACTTGGCCGGCTTCTTCAAGGCCCAGCACCTGGCGGGCGATGATCTGGCAGTCGGCCAGGTCCAGTTCGCGCACGGTGGCCTTGATGCTCGGGATCAACGGTACGCTGACCGACAGTTCATCCACCCCCAGCCCGATCAACATCGGCACCGCCAGGGTTTCGGAGGCCAACGCACCGCATACCCCCACCCACTTGCCGTGGGCATGGGCGGCCTTGACCGTGGTAGCGATCAGGCGCAGCACCGCCGGGTGAAAGCTGTCGGCCTGGCTGGCCAGGCGTGGGTGGTCGCGGTCCATGGCCAGGGTGTATTGGGTCAGGTCATTGGTGCCGATGGAGAAAAAATCCACATGGGGCGCGAACACATCCGCCATCAACGCGGCGGACGGCACTTCAATCATGATGCCCAGCTTGGGCATCTCGCTGAGCCCGAGCGCCCGCGCCTCCTCTTCGAGCATCTTGCGCGTCAGGTGCAGTTCCGACAGCAAGCTGACCATCGGCAGCATGATGTGCAGTCGCGCCAGGCCGGCACTGGCGAGGATCGCGCGCAGTTGTTCGCGCAACAGTTGCGGCCGCTCCAGGCACAGGCGGATGCCACGCAAGCCCAGGAACGGATTGGTCTCGGCTTCCATCGGGACGTAGGCCAGCGGTTTGTCGCCGCCGACATCCAGGGTGCGCACCACCAGGTTGCGCTCGCTGCCCAGGGCGCGGGCGATAGCAGTGTAAGTCGCGGCTTGCTCGTCGGGGCTGGGCGCGCGGTTGCGGTCCAGGTAGAGAAACTCCGAACGCAACAGGCCGACGCCTTCGCCGCCCAGGGTCAGGGCTTGCTCGACTTCCTGCAATGAGGCGACATTGGCCGTGACCTCGATGTGATGACCGTCGCGGGTGGTTGCCGGCTGCGAGGCCTGCGCCACGTCGCGTTGATGGCGCAGCGCCTGCTGCTTGCGGGCGGTGTCCCGCTGTTCGATTTCGGCCAGGTTCGGCTCCAGGTGCAACTCGCCTTTGTCGGCGTCGAGTAGCACCTGTTTACCGTTGGCCAACCCCAGTACCCGGGCCGAAACGCCGCATATGGCCGGCAGGCCCAACGCCCGCGCGAGGATCGCGACGTGGCTGGTGGCGCCACCGCCGACCGTGACAAACCCCAGCACCTTGCGCGGATCCAGGCTGGCGGTCTGCGAAGGCGTCAGTTGCTCGGCGATCAGGATCGCGCGCTCCGGCACATCCCACACGCTGTCCGGAACGCCCAGGATCAGTTTCAACACACGCTGGCCAACATCGGCCAGGTCCGCCGCACGTTCGGCGATCAGCGCATTGCCCAAACCCTGGAACAGTTCGGCCGTCGTGAGCGTGGCGCTGTTCCAGGCAAACGCGGCGCTCTTGCCCTCAGCCAGCAAACGATGCGCTTGCTCCAGCAGAGTCGGGTCCTCAAGCAGCTCTTGATGAGCGCGGAAAATCTCTGCCTGGGCACTGCCGGCGGCCTTGTCCTGCAGGGCTTGCAATGCGTGGGTCGCAGCCAGCAGGCCACGTTCCAGGGCGGCACGTTCAACCGCTTCACCGGAGCCTGCTTCGGTGATCGTCAGCTCAGGCTCGACCACTTGGACGACCTGCCCAAACGCCGACCCCGGTGATGCACAAACACCTCTGAGCAAGGTCACCGACGGCACGCTGGCGACCGGCTCGACATCCTTGCTCACGCTCTCGCCGCAGCCCTGAGCCAGCAAGGTCACCAGGGCATTGATCGCCGCCTCGGCATCCTGCCCCGCCGCGCTCACTTGCAGGGTGTCGCCCTGCACCGTTTGCAGGGCCATGATCGCCACCAGCGATTTGGCGTTGGCGCTCTGGGTTTGCTTGTGCAGGTAAATGCTGGCGTTGAAACCCTTCGCCGTCTGCGCGAGCACCGCTGCCGGGCGTGCGTGCAGGCCGTTGGGGTTGTGCAAGGTCAGCGGCTTGGAAAACAGCGCATCGCCGTCCGCCTCGTCCGGCGCCTCAACCGCTTCACGTGGGGATAACTGCAGCAGCGGCTGGCCGGGCTCTACCAAACCGCTCGCCAACAGGCTGAACGGCTCGCCACTGACCACCAGCATCAAGGTCAGCAAACTGCGCGCATTGAGCGCCACATAGTCGGCGTCGAACTCGATCAACGGCTGCCCGGCCGTCACGCGCTGGCCCTCTTCGACCAGGCGGGTGAAGCCCTTGCCTGCCAGGCTCACGGTGTCCAGGCCGATATGCATCAGCACCTGCACACCGTTGTCGCCGGTGACGCTGACCGCATGGCCGCTGTCCTGAATATTGCTGATGGTTCCGGCCAGCGGTGCGCAGAGGATTTGCGAGGTGGGATCGATGCACAGGCCATCGCCGATCATGCGGCTGGAAAATACCGGGTCTGGAACCTGATCCAACGCCAGCAGCATCCCGGACAGGGGCGCCAGCAGTTCCAGGGGTTGAGTTGGGTTCATGGCTTCACCTGTTGTTATATTCTTTAAAAATCATGGGGTGACCGTTATTTCCACCAGTATTCGACTTGCACACCGACATTCGACCCATGCCGCGCTGTGCCATACGCGCCGGTATCGGACAACGCCGAGCCCGCCGCCAGTTCGTTCGCCGCGCGCTTGGCCGCTTCGTTCCAAGTGGCATAGGTGTAATACAAGCGCACTTCCGGCCGCGCCCAGAATTCCGGCCCCTTGGGCGACCAGGTCGGGGCGAAGGTGAATTTGCTCAGCTTGCGCGTGCCCCCCGTGGCGTCGACCTGATCGTGACCCAGCTCGGCGACCAGTTTGAACTGCTCGCTGATGGCATACGCCGGGCGCACGCCGAGCGACATCCAGGTCTGGTCCTGGCTGCCCGGACGAATATCCTTCTGGTACACGGCTTCGACCTGCCCACCGAAACGCGGGGTCACCTGCCAGTCAAAAAACTCCACCGCGCGGTAACTTTTGCTGGTGTTGTCCAGGAAGGTATTACCGGTGTAACCCAGGCCGGTGCCGGGGCCTTCGCCGTACTGCAAGGCGAATTTGTTTTTGCCGCCGAGGAACGGTTTCTGTACATGCTGCGCGGTGATCGCCCAACCGCTGTGGGCATCGCGCCCGCCGGCTTTTTCGATGTAGCTCAAGCCCAGTTCCAGCTCGCCGCCGGGGTTGGTCTTGAAGCCGGCAACGTTGAAGTCGTGGCGCGTGACGTATTCCTTCTGGTACAGGTTGTCCTTGCGGGAAAGGGCGTAGCTGTACTTGAGATCGCCGATCAGCACGTCCTCGATACCACCGCCCGTGGCGCTCTGGTTCCAGTAGTAGAAGTCGGAAATATGGATGTCGTTACGTTTGTAGTAACGCCGCCCGGCCCATAGCGAACCGCCATTGAGGCTGGGCAGGTTGGACCATTGCGCGTACATCTGTGGCATGCGCGCGGAGCCGTTGTCCTCGCCCTGGAATGTCAGGGCGCGGTCGTACTTGTTATAGAGGGAAGCCATGGCGTCGACGCTGAGCACCGAGCCATCGTCGAAGGTCAGCAGGTCCTGGCGCAATTCCAGTTCGGCGTATTGCTCGCACTCGTTACCCAGGCGGTATTTGGTTTGCGCCCCCGGCAATTGGAAACACTGCTGCTTGCCGCTGCCGGTGGAAGTGCCGGCGCCGCTGCGCAGGTAGCCAGCAAATTCCAGGGCTTGGGCACCAAACGGCAGGCTCAGGCAGGATGCAACGAGGCCCAGCTTTATTGTTGTCTTCATGACGTGCTCCGATATTTTTATTATGTTTTGTAAAGTCCACCCGCACTCCCTGATGCGGGGTTACAGCGGTCTCAGTCCTTGAGGTGCAGCACAAACGACTCATAGGGGCGCAGCGCCACCGCCGCCGTACGCAGCGGGCAGTCGGGGTAGTTGCTGATCAGCAGGCGTTGTTCGCTCGCCACGTTGATGGCGTGGTCAGGCAACTGGATTTCGCACGGTGTGCCATAGAAGTTGCTGACTACCAGCAAGCGTTCGCCACGGCCCTCGCGCAGGTACGCCCACACCTGGAGATGGTCTTGCAGCAGCGGGCGGTAAACGCCTTCCTGGATCAGGGGTTCATGGCGACGCAAGGCAATCAATGCGCGGTAGTGATGCAGCACCGAATCGGGATCGTCGAGTTGGCACTCGACGTTGATCTGCGCCGCGTTGGCCGGGATGCCGATCCACGGTTCACCCTGGCTGAAACCGGCATTGGCCTGCCCGTTCCACTGCATCGGTGTGCGGCCGTTGTCGCGAGACTTCTGCATGATTGCCGCCATGCTGGACGCCTCGGACTCACCGGCATCGCGCTTGAGACGGAAGATGTTCAGGGTCTCCACGTCACGGTACTGATCGATCCTGTCAAAGCCCGGATTGGTCATGCCCAGCTCTTCGCCCTGGTACACAAAGGGCGTGCCCTGAAGGAAGTGCAACGCCGTGGCGAGCATCTTGGCCGAGACCACGCGGTATTCACCGTCATCACCAAAGCGCGAGACCACCCGTGGCTGATCGTGGTTACACCAGAACAGCGCGTTCCAGCCGCCCCCGGCCTGCATGCCCAATTGCCAGTCGGAGAAGATCTGCTTGAGTTGCAGGAAGTCGAACTCAGCCTTCACCCACTTCTGCAGGTTCGGGTAATCGACTTTCAGGTGATGAAAATTGAAGGTCATCGACAGCTCTTTCGACTCCGGCCGCGAGTAGCGGATGCAGTGTTCCAGGCTGGTGGAGGACATTTCGCCGACGTTGATCAGGTCATGCCCCTCGAAGACTTCGCGGTGCATTTCCTGCAGGTAGCGGTGCACGTTCGGGCCGTCGGTGTAGAAGCGTCGGCCATCGGTGTTGTCGTCGGGGAAATCCGCAGGCTTGGAGATCAGGTTGATCACGTCCAGGCGGAAACCGCCCACGCCCTTGTCGCGCCAGAAGCGCATCATCCTGAAGACTTCGGCGCGTACCTTGGGGTTGTCCCAGTTGAGGTCGGCCTGGGTGTGGTCGAACAGGTGCAGGTAGTACTGCCCGGTTTGCGCCTCGTATTCCCAGGCCGAACCGCCGAACTTGGATTCCCAGTTGTTTGGCTGGTCGCGCCAGATGTAGAAGTCGCGGTAGGGGTTGTCGAGGCTGCTGCGCGCCTGCTGAAACCACTCGTGCTCGATGGAGGTGTGGTTGACCACGATGTCGAGCATCAACCTGATGCCGCGCTTGGCCGCTTCGCCGATCAGCAGGTCGCAATCGGCCATGGTCCCGTAACTGGGGTCGATGGCGTAGTAGTCGCTGATGTCGTAGCCATTGTCGCGTTGCGGTGAACGCAAGAACGGGGTGATCCACAGGCAATCGATACCCAGCCATTGCAGGTAGTCGAGCTTGTCCACGATGCCCAACAGGTCACCGGTGGCATTACCCGCGTGGCTGTGGAAGCTTTTGGGGTAGATCTGGTAGATCACCGAGTGTTGCCAGGTTTGCATGGGCGGTTCCTTTAAATAGTTTTGTGCAGGCCTTGAGGGCCTCATCGGGGGCAAGCCCCCTCCCACAGGGGAATGCATTCCAAATGTGGGAGGGGGCTTGCCCCCGATAGCGGCAGCTCAGGCGACGCGATAACCGGGCCGCACAATTTTCATGTTCAACGCACAGGTCAGGCCGAACGGCACCACGATCGCGATGACCATCCCGACCACAAAGTTGGGGATGAACTGCGGAATGATCGAGATAAACCCCGGCAAGCCACCGACCCCGATGGCCGAGGCCTGGACCTTGCTCATCGAGAGGAAAATGCTGCCCAGGGCCGAGCCGAGCAACGCGGCGTAGAAGGGAAACTTGAAGCGCAGGTTGACCCCGAACATCGCCGGTTCAGTGATGCCGAAGTAAGCGGAAATCGCCGACGTCGAGGCCATGCTTTTATCCCGCGCATTGCGCGTGGTGTAGAACACCGCAAGCGCGGCGCTGCCCTGGGCCAGGTTGGACATGACGATCATCGGCCAGATAAAGGTGCCGCCCTGGGTGGAGATCAGTTGCAGGTCGACGGCGAGGAACATGTGGTGCATGCCGGTGATCACCAGCGGCGCATACAGCAGGCCAAAGATCAGCCCGCCGACCATTGGCGCCAGGTCGAACAGCGTGACCAGGCCTTCGGTGATCAGGATGCCCAGGTGACGGGTCACCGGGCCGATCACCGCCAGGGCCAGCACGCCGGTAATAACGATGGTGGTGATCGGGACCACCAGCAGCTGGATGGCGTTTGGCACGTGCGCCCGCAGCCATTTCTCGATGACGCTCATCACGTATGCCGCCATCAGGATCGGCAGGATCTGGCCCTGATAACCGACTTTCTCGATCCTGAACCAGCCGAAGATATCGAAGTACGGCAGGCTCTGGCCGTCGAGCCCCGCCACGGCCTTGCCGTAGTTCCAGGCGTTGAGCAGGTCCGGGTGCACCAGCATCAGGCCGAGCACGATGCCGAGGATTTCACTGCCGCCAAAGCGTTTGGCCGCCGACCAACCCACCAGTGCCGGCAGGAACACGAACGAGGTGTTGGCCATCAGGTTGATCAGGCTCCACACGCCGTCCAGGTTTGGGTAGGCCTCCAGCAGCGTCTGGCCCTCGATGAACATGCCCTTGGCGCCCATCAGGTTGTTGATGCCCATCAACAGGCCGGCAATGATCAGTGCCGGCAGGATCGGCATGAACACATCGGAAAACACCCGCACCAGACGCTGCAGGGCGTTGGTCTTGTCGGCGCCCTTCTTCTTGACGTCGGCAATGGTGGCGGCGGCAAGGCCCGTCTGCTCGCGCAGGGCGGCGTAGACCTTTTCCACTTCGCCTGGGCCAATCACCACCTGGAAAAGCCCGCCGGTGAAGAACGAGCCCTTGACCAGTTCGACCTGGTTCAATTCGGCGTTTTTTACCAGGCCCGGGTCCTTGAGCACCAGGCGCAGACGGGTCACACAGTGCGCGGCTTGCTCAAGATTGTCGCGGCCCCCCAGGCCCTGGAGGATCTGGCGGGCAATGTTCGGATAGTCGTGGCTCATGCTTGATATTCCACTTTGATTTTTTGTTATTGGGGCGGTCATTGGCAGCACGCCGAAGTGAAAAGTACTCGTACAGACGAGTTAAAGCAACAACTCGTCTGTACGAGTTACATATTGTTTGATTTTGATCGGCCACCGCCCCGCCGCGAGCCGCACAGATGCACGGGTCCAATAGACAAAACGCCTCTCTGCCACTAAGGTTCGGTCCTTGAACGCCAACACGGCACAGAGCCATCCCCATGAGCAAATACAACCAGATCTATACGGATCTGCTTGCCAGCATCACCACTGAACGCCTGCAACGCGGCACGCGCCTTCCCTCCGAAACCGAACTGATGGACAGCTACCAGGCCAGCCGAGGCACGGTGCGCCGTGCCATTGAACAGTTACAGGAGCGCGGGTTCGCACAGAAAATCCACGGCAAAGGCACCTTTGTGCTGTCGCCGAACCCGATCGAGTTTCAATTGGGCGGCATCGTGAGCTTCCATGAAACCCACGCCGACCTGGGCGATGACATACACACCGAAGTAGTCGAGTTCACCCAGTTGCCTTTGGAAGGCGCACTGCTGCAGCACATCGAGGCCGAACCCGGCACGCTGATCACCCGTATCAAGCGTGTACGTCGCATCGGCGGCAAACGGGTGATCCTCGACATCAACCACTTCGTCGCCGACCTGATCCCCGGGCTGGATCCGGACATCGCCAGACAGTCGATCTACGCGTTCATCGAAGGCACCTTGCAGCTGCAGATCAGCTACGCCCAACGCACCATCGAAGCCCTGCCCCGCAGCAAGGACGACCAGGCCCATCTGGACCTGGATGGGCAAAGCCATGTGATCGTGGTGAGCAACCAGACGTTTTTGCAGGATGGGCGGCAGTTCGAGTACACCGAGTCGCGGCATACGCTGGACAAATTCTATTTCTCGGATATCGCTCGCCGCTGACGTATGCACCGCCGTGCCGGCCTCACTTCCCGGCACGCTGGTCCGCTCCCCTAACGGAAAACCGGACCATGACCGATACCCCGCAGCAACCCGACGACCAGCAACGTCTCAAGACTCTCGCCACCACCCTTACCGGTAAATGCCCCGACGTACTGGGCATGGCCCGCGAGGCTGCGCGCGAAATCCTCAGCAAGCACAAGGTCACCGACAAAACGCCCGACCAGGTGCACTGGCACCGCTTCAAAGGCGCCATCAGCAGCACGCAGACCTTCACAGGCTGGGAACATACCGGCATCCGGCCGATTGAAAGCATGACCCTGCCACAACTGGTCATGCACCGCTTCAACCTCCATGACCAGGACAACGCCGACCTGCTCGATTGCGATGGCGGTTTCTACAGCAATGGCGCCACATCCACGGTGTTCGATCAAAGTAATGAAGTGCGCCTGCGCGGTAGCGAAGTGCTCCAGGATCTGTGGGCCATCGACTTCGCCAACCGCTACGGTCATCGACTGGAGCGTTTCTGGCATGATCACGGCACCGATTTTCGTACCCAGGCCAAGGCGACGTTCATCAGCAAAGCCTTGCAGGCGCGTCATGACAAGCACCTGAGCGACGCCAACTTCCAGACCGTGATCAAAGCCGTAGCCAGCAACATGACGTGGCCGCCGACCCTCGCAGGGCTCAGCGCCGAAGCATCCCCACCCGGCGGCCTGCACGTGTGTACTCTCGACATCGCAGGACATGTTGCCACCGATATCCTGCGCATCGTCGACGGCCAGGGCCAACAAATTGTTTACCTACCCAACGATGCGCAAGCCTTCTATTTTCTCAAGACGCCCCGCGACCTGCACTGGTGGGTGATGTCACGCACCAACACGCCGGCCAAACGCGCGCAGTTCATGACGCACTTCCTGCTGTCCGCGCAAACCTCGCGCGACTACAGCGAGGCCGCCACCTGGAGGGAGATGGTGTGGACGCCACGTGTGGTGATTCGCACCTACCAACTGTTCAGCGGCAACCTGCCCGCCGACTGGATAGACAACGGCCTAGATACGCGAATCGATCAAGTGTTTGCCACCTGGGGCCACGCCGAATCGACAGTGCTCAACCAGCAGCCCCAGGCCATCAGCAGCGATGTGTTTTCGTGGCTGCGGGACTCGGTGCAGGCGCGCACCCGAGCCGATGCCGAATTTTCGCTGCACGCCAATGGTGAGCTGCGCAAGAAAATGGCCCAGGCTTATCTGGCGGCATTCTTCAAGGTATTCGGGCCGATGGCCATAATCGGCTGGCCGGTGGCGCTGGTGGTATTGGGTGCCAGCCTGGCCAGCCTGGGGCTGGCTGTCGATCAGGCTATCACCGGCAAGACCGAGGCCGAGCGCCAGGACGGCATCAATCAATCGCTGCTTGCAGGAATCAACGTGTTGTTCAACGCGACGTTGCTGAAAATCAACGGCCGATTGCCCGACATCGCCACTGCCAGCGAGACGTTTACTGCCACGAAGGAAACCGAATCGGTGATCGTCAAACCCAGCCAGGAAACACCTGAAGAACCTTTGGTCGTGAAGGATGACAATCAACAATTGAGCAATGACATTTCGATCAAGCCCGAAATCGACGGCGTTCCCTCCTCATCCTCCAGCGTGAATATCCCGGCATCCTATCGAAGCACTGTAGTGCTGGACGGCCACGTCCCCATCACCACGCCCGGCAAGTTCAACCAGATCTACCTGCTCAGGAGAAACCCCTCGGCCTACATCAAGATCCTGAACCATGCCTATATGGTGCGCTTTGAAACCGACGTCAACGGGCCGGGTTTCTGGGCCATTGTCGATCCGGCCAACCCCGATGCCTTTACCGGCTCGATCCCCGTGCGCCTGGACAGTAACGAGCAATGGCAGGCGGTATCACGGGTGAAGTTGGCGGGCGGTGGCAAGTCACTCGGCAAATTGAAGAAGGGTTACCGCCCCATGACGGCCCAGCCAGAAGTGGGTACAAGCGGCGTTACCGAAGGCAGCCCCTACAAACACCTGTATGAAGTCGACCAGAATTGGATCGAGCTTGATGCACAACCCCAAGACAGCGTTGCGATGGAGCCCGTGCCGGGTGGCGGCTTGAGCGTGGCACGCCGGCCCCTGCTGCGTGAAATCGACCGACTCAAGGTGCAGTTGAGAACCGACGCCAAGGCGTTTTTCAAAACCCTGGAGACGACGCCGCGTCCGCAGATTCCGGCCTTCGCCGCCAATGTCAATATTGAAAAGTTCGTCGAAGAATCGTTGAAAGATGCTCCCGGACTAGTGATTTCCACCCCGCCAGGCGGCTTGAACAGTCGGGCCCTGCTGAAAAAACTCATGCCGGTTTTCGCCCGCCAGAACGTCAAGACCCTCTTCATCAAAGGGCCGGCCGCCGAACTGGACCAGGCCGAGCTTGAGCGTCAGGCCTCGCACCTGACAATGAAACGTGAACTTGAGATCTCGCTGGCTGACATTGATCGAATCCAGCGCCCCGACAGCTTCGGCCGTGACAGCCTGCAGAGTGTGGTGGAAGACGCCGTGAATGAAGACATTCGCGTACGCACCCTCGATAACCTCGCCACCAGCCCACTGTTTGTGACGACCGCCGAGGCCGACGAGCAAACCTTGATCGAGGCCGAGAACTACCTGGCCAGCCGCATCATCAGTGCCGAGAGCGGCAACGGAAAATGGGTGGCACTGATCCCCGACACGCGCGCCAACACCTACCTGGATACCCCCGGTGTGACTGAATTGCAGGGCGCCATCAGCCTGCGGGTCGAAGACGTTGCCAAGGGCCTGCAAACCAGTATCCGCCAATCATTGGAATCCACATCCACTGTGCTGCCCAAGCCCCCACGAGCCGACTTCATCGTGCAAATGGAGATCATCACCAACGAGGACTTCAAGGCCGCGCTGGAACAAAGCCTGTCCAAAAAGCTCATGTACCGGTTGGTCACGAAGGACGGCCGGCCCTTCCTCGTCCACCGAAACGAAGTGACCGAAACATTGGAGTTCACCCGCGTCCACGACGCCCCTGAAGGTCTCTACATTCGTGCAGAGCAGTGGCCGGACATCGATGGCAGAATCTTCGCCAACCGCAACGAACTGCAAGCAGCCCTGAACGACAAAGGCATGATCCTGGCTGAAGCAGCCGACGCCGAGAAATAACGTCGCCGGGTGGCAAACATGTACTGCCCCGGCCCCTTGTGGGTCGGCAATCCTGAGCCCTCAACGCTGAATATTGAGGGCTTCATGAAGACGACTGAATCACGCATTCTGCCCAACGCCGCGGACAAGGCGGTGCTCAAGCAACTGGCCAGCATGGTCGTGCAGACGTGCCCCAGTTTGCACGACAGTGCCCACACGGTGGCCCGCGAACTGCTGGAGAAACACAACCTCCATGGCCTGGACCCGGACAAGGTCTACTTTCACCGTTTCAAGGCCGCACAAAGCAACCCGCACACGTTCACCGGCTGGGAACATATCCGCGAAAAGCCCTACGAAACGCAGACCCTGACGCAACTGGTGATCCATCGCTTCCGTGCCACCGACCAAGACAACGCCGACCTTTTGGACCTGTGGGCCGGCTTTTACGATGTTGGCCCCGTGTTCACAGACTTCAATCAAACCAATGAAGTGCGCCTGCACGGCCGGGATGTGCTGAATGATTTCTGGAGCATCCAGTTCAGCGAGCGCTATAACCAGCAACTGCACAACTTCTGGGATAAATCCGCCGATGACTTTCGCACCCTGGCCAAGTGTTCATTCCTGAGCAAGGCCGTGCAGGCCCTCGAACACCGGCAACTGAGCGAGACGGACTTGCAAGCGGTGCTCGACGCCGTGGCGCCCGGCCTGACTTGGCCCATTACCCTGGCCGCGCTGAAAACCACCAGCCACGGCGACGCCTCGCGGGTGCGTACCGTAGACATTGCCGGCCATGTCGCCACCAATCTGCTGCGAATCGTCACCCAGGACGGTCGGCAAATCGTCTACATACCCGGGGAAGATCCAGGTTTCCAAGTGTTCAAGACCGCTGCCGATCTGCATTGGTGGTTCATGCAACAATTGGACAAGGAACAGCCGCGCACGAACTTGCTTTATCACTTCCCGCTGGCTGATCGCCACGCCATCAGCGAGGACATTCCAGCGCTGATGAGCAAACTGGTGCACGCCTGGGGCACTGCGGATCATCACCTGATCAACCAGAAAAACCAGGTTATTACCGGCGATGCCTTCACCTGGCTGCGGGACTCGACGCGCAGCGCAATGTTCGCCGAAGCCGACCTATGTCTGACCTCCAATGGCGATTTACGCAAAAAACTCTGGATCGGTTATCTCAGCGCTGGCCTGCGGGTCTTCGGGCCGATGGCCGCCGTGGGCTGGCCAGTGGCATTGCCGGTGCTCGGCGCGGGCATTGCCAGCCTTGGCCTGAACATCGACCAGGCGCAACAGGGCAAGACGCCGCAAGAACGCAAGGCCGGCGTGCTGGGCGCAGTGTTCGCCGGCATCTTCATCCTGCTCGACCTGCTGGCTATCAAAGGCCCAGGCCCGATGGAAGAAGTGGGCGAGGAAGTCGAGGCGTCGCTGGCAAAAGAGAGTGCCCAATGGCGAGAGCGGCTGGAGCCCGAAGAACCGCCTGAAAGCCCACCGGTCAATACCGTCGCTCCCGGCGCCACCCCGGTGATCGAGCCCCCGGCGCCACCCGACGTTGCGCCGCGCGTAATTCCCGAATCCTGGCAAATCAACGAGTTGCTGGAGGACGACATGCTGGGCACCGAGCCCGGGACTTATCAGGGTATCTATAAACTACGATCCGAGCCCTGGTATGCGGTGATGATCAAGGGGCTGGGTTACTACGCCCGCCTGGAACGCGATGTGAACGGGCCGGATTTCTGGACCGCCATAGACCCCAGCGGCTCGCCGTTGTCCAAACCGATTCCGATACGGCTGAATACTGCCGGCGAATGGGAACCGATGACCGATCTGAAGCTCGCCGGCGGTACGGGTGGGCTCTTTAAAAAAATCTTCCGCCGCCCTCCCGCACTGCCGCCCACGGTGCAAAACCCGCTGAGTGACTATGAAATTCCCCTGAGCGAACGGCCCGCCCTGGACAGCGCAGCCAGCTACCCACCCCCCGGCCGCTATACCTTCGCCGACGATGCCGCCTTCGTAGGTGAAGACCCGCACGCCTCGTTCAAGGCCGCTCGGCAGCGCCTGTTCCGCGACGCAGCGACCTACCTCAACGGCTATACGCCGCGCCCCCGCCCACCAGTGCCGCAGCTACCGGCCAACGCTTCCACCAGCGACGCGCTGCGAACCCTGTTGCGTAACGACCGCGCTATCGTATTCGGTGAGTCCCACGCTTCGGTAGGCAGCAAACAGTTATTGATCGACAACATGGCGGTGCTGGCCGAGGCTGACGTCAAGACGATTTACCTGGAACACCTGCTGACCGATTTCCACCAGGCGGCACTCGACGTTTTTCACGAAACCGGCTTCATGTCCGAGAAACTGCGACGCTACCTGCAAAACCTGGACTTCGGCCACGTCACCGATCGACTGGGGCAGTACAACTTCCTGGAACTGGTCAAGGCCGCACAAGCGAACAAGATCCGCATACAGTCCCTTGACTGCATGGCCAGTTACCGGCTGCAGGGTTTGACCGCGCCCAGCGTGGAAGGCCAACAACTGGCCAACAATGCACCCCGCCAAGCCATGATGAATTACTACGCCAGCACGGTGATTCGCGCCGACCAGGCCGCGCGCGGCGCTCACAAGTGGGTGGCATTGGTGGGCAATACCCACGCGAGCAATTTCAAGGGCATTGCCGGACTGGACGAGATCGAGGAAGCGTTCAGCGTACGCGTGAAGGATGTGCCACCAGGGCAACCGGGCAGGTTCAGGCCCGATCCCGGTATAGAACCGACCACGGACCATTCCGGCCTGAAAAGCGATCTGTTATTCGAGACACCGATCCCCGCCCAGCCCAACACACTGCAGGAATACTCAAGACTGTTGCAAAAACCCGGCATGTTTACCATCAAGCAATTACCTAACTCGCATACCCTGGTGCACCGCAGTCGGGCAGGCGACTTGGTGGATACCGCAATCCGGCATAACGCGGGCCAGTTTTTCATCGAACAGCCCAAATGGCCGACCATTGACGGGCAGCGGTTCGACAGTTTGAAACAGCTGGTCATCGCCCTTGAGCAAACTGGCATGACCCTCGCGGACAAGCCTAGACACCTCTGAGATCACCGTTCAACACAACCAGCCCCTGACGTAGGCCGTGGGCTGGTCGTTGAGCCCTGCGTCATCACACCGAATGACGTGCCGTTACGATCCACGTAGCACCGTCGATCAACACCGACCGCTCGCCCGGAAGGCCTGCAAAGGCGGCACGAACCGCAGCCGCAGCGCGGGCGCGGATGTCGTCGGACTGATCGGCGAGCACACGTGACAACGGGCCGCCCTCGAACGCCATCTTCACCGCGTCGTCGATCGCAGCTTCCCGCGTCCCACCCGCGCCGAACGGGATGGCGGCATCGAAGGGCTCGATAGCGATATCGGTGAAGCCGGCAGCTGTGAGGATGCGTACCACGCGCTCAGGGTCGCCGAACGAGAACGGGCCGGGCGCTTCGGGAGCAGGCGGCGCGGGCGGCGGGACGATGCCCTTGAGCGCACCCATCGGCAGGCGTACCCAATCGTTCTCGGCCGCGCCGCGCCAACAGACGAAAGCAACCCGCCCGCCCGGTTTGAGGGCACGGCGCATGTTAGCGAACGCCGCCACCGGATCGTCAAAGAACATCACGCCAAAGCGCGAAAACAGGATGTCGAACGCGCCCTCGGGCAGCTCGGCGCTGCTGGCATCGGCCACCTGGAACAGGGCCGGCGCATTCGGCGGCGCCAGCGTGCGCGCTCTGCCGATCAGCGGCTCGGAAATATCCACGCCGAGCACATGGCCGCTTGCGCCGACGCGAACGGCCAGCTCAAGGCTGGTCGCGCCTGCGCCGCAGCCGACATCCAGCACGCGTTCGCCCGTGGCGGGCGCAGCGGCCTCGATCGCAGCCTGGCCGAACACCGCCATCATCGCGTCAAGCCGAGCCTGGTTGGCCACCCAGTACTCTCCGCTTTTGCCATTCCAATCGGCGACCTGATAGGCATTTTGCTCGGTCATGCTGTCTCCTTGTTCGGGTTCGTTCTGGACTGGCGTTCTCAAAGGCATTTTGCGCACTCAGACCAGCATAGACTGCTGGGCGAAGATACCCGCCGTCGCGCCGTGTGAGGTGGCCAGGGTGACCGAGGCCATGAGGGGACCAAAGCCCAAGCCTTGACGTTCAGCCGCTGTAGGCGACACAAACAAAAGCCCGCTGTTACGCGGGCTTTTGTGTGTAGCTAAGAGGGGTTATTCCCACTCAATCGTCGCCGGCGGCTTGCTCGACACGTCATACGTCACGCGCGAAATGCCTTCGATTTCATTGATGATTCGGCCGCTGACGGTCTCCAGCAGTTCGTACGGCAGGTGTGCCCAGCGGGCGGTCATGAAGTCGATGGTTTCCACCGCACGCAGGGCCACGACCCACGCGTAACGACGGCCATCGCCTACGACGCCTACGGATTTCACCGGCTGGAACACCACGAACGCCTGGCTGACTTTGTGGTACCAGTCGGCCTTGCGCAGTTCTTCGATGAAGATGTGGTCGGCGCGACGCAGCAGGTCGGCGTATTCCTTCTTCACTTCACCCAGGATGCGCACGCCCAGGCCCGGGCCCGGGAATGGGTGGCGGTAGACCATGTCGTAGGGCAGGCCTAGTTCCAGGCCCAGACGGCGGACTTCGTCCTTGAACAGTTCGCGCAGCGGTTCTACCAGCTTGAGGTTCATTTCCTCAGGCAGGCCACCCACGTTGTGGTGGGACTTGATCACGTGGGCCTTGCCGCTCTTGGCGCCGGCCGACTCGATCACGTCGGGGTAGATGGTGCCCTGGGCGAGGTACTTGATGTTGTCCAGGTGTTTGGCCTGGGCATCGAACACGTCGATGAAGGTGCGGCCGATGATCTTGCGCTTCTTCTCCGGGTCGGACTCGCCGGCCAGGTTGTTGAGGAACTGGTCCTCGGCGTTGGCGCGGATCACCTTGACGCCCATGTTCTCGGCGAACATGGCCATCACCTGCTCACCTTCGTGCAGGCGCAGCAGGCCGTTGTCGACGAAGACGCAGGTCAGTTGGTCGCCGATAGCCTTGTGCAGTAGGGCCGCAACCACCGAGGAGTCAACGCCGCCGGACAGGCCGAGCAGGACGTTATCGGTGCCGACTTGGGCACGCACTTGAGCGATGGCGTCTTCAGCGATTTTGGACGGGGTCCACAGGGCTTCACACTCGCAGATGTCGAGGATGAAGCGCGACAGGATGCGTCCGCCTTGCTTGGTGTGGGTCACTTCCGGGTGGAACTGCACGCCGTAGTAACGACGCTCGTCGCTGAACATGCCGGCGATCGGGCAGCTCGGGGTACTGGCCAGGATGTGGAAGTCTTCCGGCATCTTGGTGACCTTGTCACCGTGGCTCATCCACACGTCGAGGCCGAACAGGCCGTCGGCGTCGATGTGGTCTTCGATGCCGTCCAGCAGCCGGCTCTTGCCGACCACGTCGACACGGGCATAACCGAATTCACGCAGCTCGGAGCCTTCAACCTTGCCGCCCAGTTGCTCGGCCATGGTCTGCATGCCGTAGCAGATGCCGAAGACCGGCACGCCCAGGTCGAACACCGCTTGCGGGCAGCGCGGGCTGTTGGCTTCGTGTACAGACTCGGGGCCACCGGCCAGGATGACGCCTTTGGGCGCGAATTCGCGGATCGCTTCGTCATCCATGTCGAACGGGTGCAGTTCGCAGTACACGCCGATTTCACGCACGCGGCGGGCGATCAGCTGGGTGTACTGGGAACCGAAGTCGAGGATCAGGATGCGGTGGGCGTGAATGTCGAGGGCCATGAGGTCAGTCTCGTCTAATGAATCAGAAACAACTCGGGGCTGAAAGAACAGCCCCGGTTACTTAACGTTTTGCTGGAAGCCTCAACCTACGCGGTAGTTTGGCGCTTCCTTGGTGATCTGCACGTCGTGGACATGGGATTCAGCCATGCCGGCGCCGGTGATCCGTACGAACTCTGGCTTGGTGCGCATTTCTTCGATGTCGGCGCTGCCGGTGTAGCCCATCGAGGAACGCAGGCCACCCATCAGTTGATGGATGATCGCGCTCAGGGTGCCTTTGTACGGCACACGGCCTTCGATACCTTCCGGGACGAGCTTCTCGGCGCCTGCCGAGGAATCCTGGAAGTAACGATCGGACGAACCCTGCGCCTGGGACATGGCGCCCAGCGACCCCATGCCACGGTAAGCCTTGTACGAACGGCCCTGGAACAGTTCGATCTCGCCCGGCGCTTCTTCGGTACCGGCGAACATCGAGCCCATCATCACGCAGGAAGCACCGGCAACGATGGCCTTGGACAGGTCACCGGAGAAACGGATGCCGCCGTCGGCGATCAACGGAACGCCGGTGCCTTCAAGGGCAGCGGCGACGTTGGCGATGGCGCTGATTTGCGGCACGCCGACACCGGCGACGATACGCGTGGTGCAGATCGAGCCTGGGCCGATACCGACCTTGACGGCGTCCGCGCCCGCTTCGGCCAGGGCCTTGGCGGCAGCGCCAGTGGCGATGTTGCCACCGATCACCTGCACGTCAGGGAAGTTCTGCTTGACCCAGCGAACACGGTCGATCACGCCTTTGGAGTGACCGTGAGCGGTGTCGACCACCACCACGTCAACGCCTGCGGCAACCAGGGCCGAAACGCGGTCGCCGGTGTCTTTACCGGTACCGACGGCGGCGCCCACGCGCAGACGACCTTGGTCATCCTTGCTGGCCAGCGGGTAAGCCTTGGCTTTTTCGATGTCATTGACGGTCATCATGCCTTTGAGGGCGAATTTTTCGTCGACGATCAGCACGCGCTCGATGCGGTGCTTGTGCAGCAGTTCGCGCACATCGTTCTTGTCGGCGCCTTCCTTGACCGTGACCAGACGCTCTTTGGGCGTCATCACTTCGCGGACGGTGACTTCAAGACGGTTCTCGAAACGCACGTCACGGGAAGTGACGATGCCGACCAGGTCGCCATCGTGCAGTACCGGAACGCCGGAGATATTGTGCATGCGGGTCAGTTCGAACAGATCACGCACGGTAGCGTCAGCTTCGATGGTGATGGGATCTTTCACCACACCGGCTTCGTAACGCTTGACCTTGCGCACTTCGGCAGCTTGCTGCTCGATGGTCATGTTCTTGTGGATGATGCCGATGCCGCCTTCCTGAGCCATGGCGATGGCCAGACGGGCTTCGGTGACGGTGTCCATGGCAGCGGAAACCAGGGGAATGTTCAGCTCGATGCCACGGGTTAGGCGGGTCTTGAGACTGACTTCGTTAGGAAGCACCTCGGAATAACCGGGCACTAGTAGAATGTCGTCGAATGTCAGAGCTTCTTGGCTGATACGCAGCATCGCGGGGGCTCCCGAGCGGGAAAATGGAAGCGCGCCATTATACTCAGACACCCCTCGGGTCTCAACGTAAAACTCTGACATATTTGGGAATACGGATAGGTGGGGTCAAAGCTCGACTTTGACCCAGGCGATCTTCTGGTCCAGCCAGTCGGCAAATTCATCGATAAAGCTCTGCTTGAAACCCGCCTCCGCCCAGTTGTTGAAGATAAACCCCAGGTTGGAGAACCCGCATTCCTGCAGGAACAGGAAGCCGTTGATGTCGTCTTCGTGCCCACACAGCGGGCAGGTGAAATTGTCGGTGTGGCCGGGCATCCAGTCTTCCAGGCTTTCGAAAAGGGCCTCACCGACTTCCTTGCGGCATTCCGGGCAGCCGGCTTCTTCAAGAAAGCCTTTGGCCGGCGTATAGATGCAGCGTTTGTAGATGATTTCCAGGCCATTGACCGGTTCGTTGAACGGCAGTGCCTCAGGGTGCAGCACCACCGCACGGGCGCCGTCGGCCAGGGCGTAGGCCATGCGGTTGCCGGTACGGCCGCAGGTGGTCAGTTCTTCCTTGATGATGTTCTTGCGCACCAGCCAGCGCACGATTGCCCGCGCGCGGGGCTCGTGGACGGGCAAGGTGGAGATTTTCGGGACAAGGATGCTTTGGGAATTCATGGGAGTCCTGCGGTGTGGCTGCTGACGCTATCGGGGGCAAGCCCCCTCCCACAGTTAACTGTGTTCACAATTCAAATGTGGGAGGGGGCTTGCCCCCGATGGCGCCCTGAAGGCTGGCAGCTTAATCCCTGTTCCACCCAGGTCAAGTACTCAAATATCGCCCAATCAACGCGATCCCACTGGCCAGCACCAACCACGTCACCAACCGCACAAACGCCTCGCGGGACATGCGCAGCGTCAACCTGCGCCCGCACCACAGCCCCAGGGCCATCGCCGGCAACAGGCACACCGCCAGCATCAACAAGGGTAAATCCGCATACACCCCGGCCATCAGGAACAGGCTCAGGCGCACCACCGTGCTGCAACTGATCAGCGCGCTTTGCGTGGCTCGCGCGGCGTCCTTGGGTAGACGGCTATTCAAATAGATCGCATATAAAAAGCCGCCACTGCCGAACAGTGCACCGAACAGGCCCCCGACTGTACCCATGGGGATCGACCACCCCGTCGCCAACTGCGTGGGCCGCGCCTTCACCGCCAGGCTGTAGATCGCGTACGCGCTGATAAACAGGCCCATCAGTAAGAGCAGCAGGTCCGAATGCAGGTTGAGCAAAAACACCACACCCAGCGTGCAACCCATCGCCATGCACGGCAGCAATCGCAGCAGTTCTGATGTGTTCACGTCTCGCCGAGATTGCAGCAGGTTGCCAAACGCCGCGACGAAATCCAGCAGCACCAGCAGCGGGATGATCTTCGACAGCGGCATGAAAACGATCAGGATCGGCCCCGCGACCAATGCCGTACCGAACCCGGCAATGCCAAACACCACATAGGCCACCACCACACCCAGGCCGATCACCAGCCAGTCCACAGCGCCGAACGGCCACTGACTCATCCACTCAACCAGGCTCATGGGCTCTTCCCTAAATAGACATGGCGTTCACTTTAGCCATCGCCGAGTGTTGCGACTAATATCGTCAAAGCCCGCTACCCATCTCAAAAAGGCATGAGCCGTGATTTCTACTCGCCAGCTGCGTTACTTCGTCGAAATCGCCGACAGCGGCAGTTTCAGTGCCGCGGCCGAACGCCTGTTCGTGGCGCAATCGGCGTTGAGCCGGCAGATCAAGGAGCTTGAGTCCCAGCTGCAAACCCCGCTGTTCGAACGCACCGCACGCCAGCCACGCCTGACTGCAGCCGGAGAAGCCTTCTACCCTCGGGCGCGCAACCTGTTGAGCGACCTGAACAAGGCGAGCGAAATGGCCACGCAGGTCGGCAACGGCCAACTCGGCACCCTGCGCCTGAGCCATTCGAGCACCGTACCGATGAGCGGCGCGTTGCTGCGCGGCGTCAGTACTTGGCTGGAGCGCTGCTCCGGCGTGTCGATGGATATCGTCAAACTGTCCTCCGAAGCCCAGCTGGAGGAAATCGCCGACGGTCGCCTCGAAGCAGGGTTGCTGCGCCTGCCGGTGCTGCGCCAGCGCGAAGGCGTACGCGTGCTGCCTTTATACAGCGAGCCGCTGTTATTGGCGGTGCCGCCAGGTCATCCATTGGCACGCCGCGATACGCCTGTGGAATTGGCACAGCTCAAGGACGAGGCGTTTATCTCAGTGCCCCATCCCCAGCGCGGCGGGCTGAGTTATCTGTCGGCAGAGTTGTGCATGCGTGCCGGGTTTTTCCCCAGGGCGGCACGGGTGATGTCGCGTAAGACCACGCAATTGCAGCTGATCCAGGCCGGCTTCGGTATTGCCTTGTTACCAAAATCCATGCAGGACATCGCGCCTGCTGACCTGCACTTTTTGCCGCTGGCCGACCCGGGCTGCCACAGCACCGTGGCCCTGGCCTGTGCCCAGGCGCCGAGCGCGCTGGTGGAGCAATTCTGCCAAACCTTGCGCGAATGCCTATAAACTGCGGCCCATGATTAAAGATCCTTTTGCCCGACTGGGCCTGGACCGCGAAGTCCTGACTGTCAGCCAGCTCAACGGCCGCGCGCGGGTGTTGCTCGAAGACGTGTTCACCAATATCTGGGTTGAAGGCGAAATCTCCAACCTCGCCCGCCCGGCTTCCGGCCATGTGTATTTCACCCTCAAGGACAGCGGCGCCCAAGTGCGTTGCGCGTTGTTTCGAAACAACGCTGCGCGGGTGCGCCAGGCGCTGAAGGATGGCCTGGCGGTGAAGGTACGCGGCAAGGTCTCGTTGTTCGAAGGCCGTGGCGACTACCAGTTAATCCTCGACACCGTGGAACCGGCGGGTGATGGTGCGCTGCGCCTGGCCTTCGATGCCTTGAAGGAAAAACTCAGCGCAGAAGGCCTGTTCAGTGCCGAGCGCAAGGTGCCCCTGCCGGCGCACCCTCGGCGCATCGGCATTATCAGCTCGCCAACCGGCGCGGTGATTCGCGATATCATCAGCGTGTTCGGCCGCCGCGCGCCGAACATCGAACTGACGTTGATCCCGACCGCCGTGCAGGGCCGCGAAGCCATCCCGCAGATTGTGCGGGCGTTGAAACTCGCCGACGCCCGTGGCTTCGACGCACTGATCCTGGCCCGTGGCGGCGGCTCGCTGGAAGACCTCTGGTGCTTCAACGAAGAAGCCGTGGCCCGCGCGATAGATGCCTGCGTCACGCCCATTGTCAGTGCCGTCGGGCATGAAACCGATGTGTCGATCAGCGACTTCGTCGCCGACGTGCGCGCCCCTACCCCATCGGCCGCCGCTGAACTGCTGGCACCGGATGCCAGCCACCTGGTGCGCCAGGTGGAAAACCTGCATCGCCGCCTGGTGATGCTGATGCGCAACCGCCTGAGCCACAGCCGCCTGCGCCTGGAAGGCATGGCCCGCCGCCTGCGTCACCCCGGCGAGCGTCTGCGCCAGCAGGCCCAGCGCCTGGACGACCTGGACATGCGCCTGCGCCGCGCTTTCGAGCGCAGTCTCAATACCCGTCGCGAACGCTTGATCCGCCTGGAAACCCGCCTCGCCGGTCAGCACCCGGGCCGCCAGTTGGCGCTGCTGCGCCAGCGCCTGGACAGCCTCGCCGAACGCCTGCCCCGCGCCATGCGTGAAGGGCTCAAGGCGCGGCGCCTGCAACTGCAAAGCCAGGTCCAGACACTGCAAGTGGTCAGCCCGCTGGCCACCCTCGGCCGGGGCTACAGCATTCTGCTGGACGAACGTGGCCAGGCCATTCGCAACGCCGCGCAAACCCATACCGGCCAGCGCCTGACCGCGCGCCTCGGTGAGGGCCAATTGCAAGTGCGGGTGGAAGACAACCACCTGACGCCTGTCACCCTTTCGCTACTGGATTGACCGATGCCACGCTTTCTCAGTTTGTTGATGCTCGCTTGCCTGACCTTCAATGCCCACGCCGACAGCTACATCACCCGCACGTTGAACAAGCCGGTGCCCGGTGGCGTGGCAGTGGTCGACCTGGGGCCTGCCGCAACGGCACCCAAGGCGGTCTACCTGGGCCGGCCGGTGCTGGTGGTCAAGGAGCAGAGCGATTGGCTGGCAATTGTCGGCATCCCGCTGACGGTCAAGCCGGGCAATGAACGCATCAGCAGCGGCGGGCGCAACCTGCCGTTTGTGGTGGGTTACAAGAAGTACCCGGAACAGCGCATCACCCTGAAAAACAAAAGCCAGGTCAACCCCGACCCGGCGCAGTTGAAGCGCATCGAGGGCGAACTGGCCGTGCAGCTCAAGGCTTACCGCAGCTTCAGCCCGAACGTGCCGAGCAACCTGGTACTGGACAAGCCGGTGAACGGGCCGCTGTCGAGCAAATTCGGCGTGCGCCGCTTCTTCAATGGCGAGGAGCGCAACCCGCACTCGGGCCTGGACTTTGCGGTGGCGGCCGGTACGCCAATCAAGACGCCTGCGGCTGGCAAGGTGATCCTTACTGGCAACTACTTCTTCAATGGCAACACAGTATTTGTCGACCATGGCCAGGGTTTTATCAGCATGTTCTGCCATATGTCGAAGATTGACGTGAAGGTCGGCGACCCACTCGCACGCGGCACGGTAGTGGGCAAGGTCGGCTCGACCGGTCGGGCAACCGGCCCGCACATGCACTGGAACGTCAGCCTTAACGATGCGAGAGTGGATCCGGCGATCTTCATCGGTGCTTTTCAGCCCTGAACCGCTCGATTGCGCAGCTGCGAAAGGCTGCGCAATTAAAGTCACCCATAAGAAAATTATCGGTCATAAAATCTCGATTTCTACGTAAATAGCAGAACTTCTCTCAAATTTTCTCGACTGCTTGCCATCCTTTATCCCGACGGTTAGGGTTGAGCTTATGAAAACCTCTCACACCCTCATTCAGCGCCGCCAGCACCGCAGTCTGTGCCTCGTCAGCGCACGACTGCCAAGCTGAATCGATCTGTCTCGCCCAAGCGTCGTCCCAACACTAGTGATTCGGCAGGCCGCCTTTTCTCGGCCCTATAACAAAGGATTTTGCGATGAGCATGCTCAAAGACCCGTCTTCGAAATACCGTGCGTTTCCGACCATCGATATCCCGGACCGCACCTGGCCGTCCAACACCATTACCACCGCGCCGATCTGGTGCAGCTCGGACTTGCGTGATGGCAACCAGTCGCTGATCGAACCGATGGACGCCGCGAAAAAGCTGCGCTTCTGGAAGACGCTGGTCGCCGTCGGCGTGAAGGAAATCGAAGCCTCCTTCCCGGCCGCGTCGCAAACCGATTTTGATTTCGTACGCACCCTGATCGAAGACAACCACATCCCCGAGGACACCACCATCCAGGTGCTGACCCAGGGCCGCGAGGACTTGATCGCCCGTACCTTCGAATCCCTGCGCGGCGCCAAGAAGGCCATCGTGCACCTGTACAACGCCACCTCGCCGTCGTTCCGCCGCATTGTGTTCAACCAGGACAAGGACGGCATCAAGGCAATCGCAGTGAACGCGGCCAAGTTGTTCGTCAAATACGCTGCCCAGCAGCCGGAAACCCAGTGGACCTTCGAATACTCGCCGGAGACCTTCAGCGCCACCGAGCTGGAGTTCGCCAAGGAAGTCTGTGACGCGGTGATCGAGGTGTGGAACCCGACGCCCGAGCACAAGATGATCCTCAACCTGCCGGCCACCGTGGAATGCGCCACGCCAAACATCTATGCCGACCAGATCGAGTGGTTCGGTCGCCATATCAACCGCCGTGACAGCGTGATCATCAGCCTGCACACCCACAACGACCGTGGCACGGGCGTGGCCGCCACCGAGCTGGGCCTGATGGCCGGGGCTGATCGCGTCGAAGGCTGCCTGTTCGGCAACGGCGAGCGCACCGGTAACGTCGACCTGGTCACCGTGGCGCTGAACATGTACACCCAGGGCCTCGACCCCCAGCTGGATTTCTCGGATATCGACGGCGTGCGCAAAGTCGTCGAGGAGTGCAACCAGATCCAGGTGCATCCACGTCACCCGTATGTCGGCGACCTGGTGCACACCGCGTTCTCCGGCTCCCATCAGGATGCAATCCGCAAAGGCTTCTCCCAGCAGAAAGACGACGCCCTGTGGGAAGTACCGTACTTGCCGATCGACCCGGCCGACATCGGCCGCAGCTACGAGGCAGTGATCCGCGTGAACAGCCAGTCGGGCAAGGGCGGTATCGCCTACCTGCTGGAGCAGGAATACGACATCAGCTTGCCACGCCGCATGCAGATCGAATTCAGCCAGGTGGTGCAGGCTGAAACCGACCGCGTCGGCCTGGAAATGACCGCACCGCAGATCTACGCCTTGCTGCAACGCGAATACCTGCAGGCCAACACCCCTTACGCGCTGGTCAGCCATCGCCTGCAGGAAGAAAACGGCAACAGCTACGTGGAAGTGGAAGTCTCCGGCAAGGGCCAGGGCGAAACCAACCTGCACTGGAAAGGCAAAGGCAACGGCGCGCTGGAAGCGCTGGTGGCGGGCTTGCCGATTGGTGTGGAGATCATGGATTACAACGAACATGCAATCGGCGCGGGCACCCACGCTAAAGCAGCGGCGTACATCGAACTGCGTGTGAACGGTGAACGTCCGGTGCATGGTGTGGGCATCGATGAAAACATCACCACCGCCAGCTTCAAGGCGCTGTTCAGTGCGCTGAACCGCTCGCTGAGCCAGCAGGAAGCGAAAGCGGCGTAAGCTTTATCGGCGCAATGCAAAAGGCCCCTGGGTGAGAATCCAGGGGCCTTTTTACTATGGTGTTGCTAGCGGCCTCATCGGGGGCAAGCCCCCTCCCACAGGGGTATGCATTCCAAATGTGGGAGGGGGCTTGCGCCCGATGACGGTCCGTCAGGTAAATTGAAAGCTATCGGCATCCAGGTTCGCCGGAAACCGTGTGCGATACGCCGCCAGTTCAGCCGCATCCAGCCTCACCTGAAACACCCCATCCGCCTCTCCCGCGCTCAGCAGGGTCTCGCCCTGGAAGTCCAGCACCTGGCTGTCCCCGGTGTAGGCAAAGCCTTTCCCGTCCGTGCCCACCCGGTTCACCGCGGCTACGTAGCACAGGTTCTCGATGGCCCGCGCAGGCAACAGCCGGTTCCAATGCTGACGCCGCGCGCCCGGCCAGTTGGCGGTGTACAGCAGCAGATCTGTGTCTTGGGCATCACGACTCCACACCGGAAAGCGCAGGTCGTAGCAAATCAACGGCCGAATACGCCAACCGTTCAGCTCGAACTGCACCTGACGCTCGCCGGGGGTGTAGTGGTCATGCTCGCCGGCCATTCGGAACAGGTGGCGCTTGTCGTAGTGCAGCACCTCGCCGTCCGGCCGCGCCCACAGCAGGCGGTTACGGTGGCTGCCGTCGGCCGCCTGGATGATGACGCTGCCGGTGATCACGGCGTTGTATTTCGCGGCCTGAGCCTGAAGCCAGCGGTGAGTCGGGCCGTTTTCCGGTTCGGCCAGGGCAGCCGACTCCATGGAGAAGCCGGTGGTGAACATCTCCGGCAATACGATCAGGTCGGCGCCGTTGGCCTGCTCCAACAGCAACTCGAAATGTTCGAGGTTGGCTGGACGGTCGTGCCAGGCCAGGGTGGTCTGGACCAGGGCAATAGTGAGATTGGGCAGAGCGGTCAAATCACGCATAATTTTTCGGCTGCCTGTCGCAGCGTATCCTCGCGTTTGGCAAAGCACAGGCGCACCAGGCGCTGGCCCTGCGGGGGAGTCTGGTAGAACACCGACACCGGAATACTCGCCACCCCGTGTTCACGGGTCATCCACAGCGACATGGCGACGTCATCCAGGTCCGGGCGGATCTGTGAGTAATCCACCAGTTGGAAATAAGTGCCCGTCACCCGAGTGAAATTGAAACGGGACGGTGCGAGCAGGTCGCAGAACAGGTCGCGCTTGGCCTGATAGAACGCAGGCAGCTCATCGACATGTTGCGGATGCGCGGCCATGAAGTCGGCCAGCGCGAACTGCAACGGCGTTACGCAGCAGAAATTCACGTATTGGTGCACCTTGCGCAGTTCAGCGGTCAGGGCGGGCGGCGCGACCACATAGCCGGTTTTCCAGCCGGTGACGTGGTAAGTCTTGCCGAAGGAGCTGATCACGAACGCGCGCTGGTACAGCTCTTCGTGGGCGAGCACGCTGACGTGGGGCACGCCGTCGAACACCAGGTGTTCATAGACTTCATCGCTGACCAGGTAGATGTCGCGATCGCGGATCAGTTCGGCCAGTTGGTCCAGCTCGGCGCGGGTGATCAACGCGCCAGTGGGGTTATGCGGCGTGTTGAGGACGATCATGCGCGTGCGTGGAGAAAGCGCGGCCTTGATCTGCTCAAAGTCCAGCGCGAAGCCTTGCTGGCTCAGTTGCACATGCACACAACGGCCCCCGGCCAGCTCGACCGAAGGCTCGTAGCTGTCGTAGCAGGGGTCGAACACGATGACTTCATCGCCCTGGCGAATCACCGCCTGGATCGCGCAGAAGATGGCGGCGGTCGCGCCGGGGGTGATGGTCACTTCGCTATCGGCGTCGACCTTGGCGCCGTAACTGCGGGCGATCTTGGCCGCCACTTGCTGGCGCAGCGACGGCAAGCCGGTCATGGGGGAATACTGGTTATGCCCGCTGGCGACATGTTTGCCTACCGCATCGAGCAAACCCTGGGGACCGTTGAAGTCAGGAAAACCCTGTGACAGGTTGAGCGCGCCGGTTTCGGCAGCGAGCTGTGACATGGTGGTGAAGATGGTGGTGCCGACATTCGGCAGCTTGCTGGTGATCATGGGAGCCCCCTTCGGGTGAGCCCAAGTTTTAAGCTGCAAGCTGCAAGGAGGTCAAGGGGCAAACCGCCAGGCACAAAAAAGGGCTCCAAAGGAGCCCTTTCTTGCAGCTTGTCGCTTACAACTTGAAGTTGCCGCTATTTTTTATCGCGGCGCTTCTTGTCGGCCTTCTTGTGGTGAGTCATCAAACGACGCTTCTTGTTCACCTGACGGTCAGTCAGTGTGTTCTTGTTGCCTTCGTATGGGTTCTCGCCACCCTTGAACTCGATACGGATCGGCGTACCGACCAGTTTCAGCACACGGCGGTAGGTGTTTTCCAGGTAGCGCACATAGGACTTGGGCACCTTCTCGATCTGGTTACCGTGGATCACGATAATCGGCGGGTTGGCACCACCCAAGTGGGCGTAACGCAGCTTGATGCGGCGGTTGTTGACCATCGGCGGCGCGTGCTCGCCCACCGCGTCTTCCAGGATCTGGGTGAGGCGGTTGGTCGGCCAGCGGGTAACCGCGGACTTGAACGAGTTCTGTACCGACGCGTAGAGGTTGCCCACGCCAGTGCCGTGCAGTGCCGAGATAAAGTGGATATCGGCGAACTCAACGAAGAACAGGCGGCGCTGCAGCTCGATCTTGACGAAATCGCGCTCGCTCGGCGTCATGCCGTCCCACTTGTTGATCGCGATCACCAGGGCACGCCCGGCTTCCAGGGCGAAGCCCAGCAGGTTCAGGTCGTGGTCAACCACGCCTTCGCGGGCGTCCATCACGAAGATCACTACGTTGGCGTCTTTGATCGCCTGCAGGGTTTTCACCACGGAGAATTTTTCAACTTCCTCGTGGATCTTGCCGCGCTTGCGCACACCGGCGGTGTCGATCAGCGTGTACTTCTCGTCGTTACGCTCGAACGGGATGTAGATGCTGTCACGGGTGGTGCCGGGTTCGTCATAGACGATGACCCGGTCTTCACCGAGCATGCGGTTGACCAGGGTCGACTTGCCGACGTTAGGGCGGCCGATGATGGCGATCTTGATCCCGTCTTTTTCGCTCGGGCCAGGAATGCGCTTGGCTTCCTCGCCTTCGGCGACGATCTCCTCCTCGCCCTCTTCTTCCTCATCGTCATCCTTGGGAAAGGTGCTGAGGGCAATTTCCAGCATCTGCGTGATGCCGCGACCGTGGGCACCGGCAACCGGGATCGCATCACCCAGGCCCATCGGGCTGAATTCGGCACGGGCCGCCTCAGGATCGATGTTATCGATCTTGTTCGCGACCAGGTAGGAACGCTTGTTGCGCTTGCGCAGGTGCTCGCCAATCATCTGGTCGGCTGCGGTGTAGCCCGCACGGGCGTCCACCAGGAACAACACGACATCGGCTTCTTCAATGGCCAGCAGCGACTGCTCGGCCATTTTTTCGTCCATGCCATGTTCGTCACCGGAGATACCACCGGTGTCGACAATAATGTAGGAGCGCCCTTGCCACTTTGCCTCACCGTATTGGCGATCACGGGTAAGACCGGACAAGTCGCCGACGATGGCGTCGCGAGTCCTGGTCAGGCGGTTGAACAAGGTGGACTTGCCGACGTTAGGTCGGCCCACCAGGGCGATTACGGGAACCATGCGGCTCTCCACTTCGTTATTTCAGAAAATACAAAAGCCGCTGCAGGGCAGCGGCTGGTGCTCGACTGTAGGAGCGAGCTTGCTCGCGAAAATTGCAAAGGCACCGCGTTCATTCAAGCATCACGCGTTATCGTTAACGATTTTCGCGAGCAAGCTCGCTCCTACAGGTTGAAGCTGCCTTAGGAGTTTAGCCCCAGGCGTCGTTCTTACTTGATGGTCAGGGCTTCCAGCTTGCCGCTGTTGCCATACACATAAAGCATGTTACCCACCACCAGCGGACGCGCACGCAGGCCGTCGCTGTCGATACGCTCGCGACCTACAAAGCGACCGTCCACCTGGCTCAGCAGGTGCAGGTAGCCTTCGAAGTCACCGACCGCTACGTAGCTGGAGAAGACTTCCGGTGCCGACAGTTGGCGGCGAGCCAGGGAATCGTTGCTCCACAGCGCAGTGGTGGAACGCTCGTCGACACTTTCAACGGTGCCGGACGCCAGGCTTACGTAGACGCTGCCAAACCCTTGGGCGACACCGGCGTAGCTGGAAGCATCACGCTGCCAGTTGACCCGACCGCTCTGCAGGTCCAGCGCCGCAACGCGGCCCTGGTAGGTGGCGACGTAGAGGGTCTCGCCGGACAGCAACAGGCCGCCGTCGATGTCCACCACGCGGTCCAGCTCGGAGCGACCTTGTGGGATTGCCACACGGGTTTCCCAGGCCGGTACGCCATTCTGGGTATTCAGGGCGACCACTTTACCGGTCGACAGCCCGGCAACGGCCAGATTGTTGGTCACAATCGGACCACTGGTACCGCGCAAGGTCAGCACCGCCGGGGTGCTGTCGTACAACCAGCGCTGGTTGCCGGTGGCGGCGTCCAGACCGATCACGCGATCATCCTGGGTCTGCACCACGACGATATCGCCGTTGGTGGCAGGCGGTGCGAGGACTTCACTGGTCACGCGAGCGCGCCATTTCTCTTCACCGGTGCTGGAATCCAGGGCCACGACCTCACCCTTGAGGGTGCCGAGCATGACCATGCCGTAACCCACGCCTACGGCGCCGGAAACTGGCAATTCCAGGTCTTTCTTCCACTTCACGTCACCGTTCATGCGATCCATGGAGGTCACGATGCCGGTTACGTCAGCGGCCACAATGTTGTCACCGTCGATTGCCGGTACCAGCATGTTGTAGGTTTCGCCCTGACCGTCACCGATGGAGCGGCTCCACTGCTTCTGCAGGACCACTTCTTCCTTGAAGCTGGTCAGCTCCGCAGGCGGCAGTTCTTTTTTACTGTTGCTGCTGCAACCCGCGGCCAGAACGGCCAGAGCCAGCAATGCTGCATGTTTCCAACGGATCACGTCACGCATCCCCTTTGGCCAGGTCGTCCAGCTTGATTTGTAAGCCACCGACCGCCGCTTCATCAGACAGCGCCGCCTTGGCTTTTTGGTACGCAGCATTGGCTTCGTCGGTACGACCCAATTGGACCAACAGGTCGCCCTTGAGCTCTTCGCGAGTGGCTACAAATGCCTTGTCAGCATCGCCGTCGAGCAGTTTGAGTGCTTCGTCAGCCTTGTTCTGTGCCGCCAATACCTGTGCCAGGCGCTGACGTGCGATTTCACCCAGGGTCGGGTTGGTCGGCTTGTCGGCGATGGCCTTGAGCTCGGTGGCTGCATCATCCAGCTTGCCGGTGTCGACCGCGACTTTCGCGACGAACAGGCTGCCGTACTGGGCGTAGGTAGTGCCGCCAAATTCGTTCTTCAGCTTGCCGGCCAGGTCTGCCACTTGGGCAGGGTCCGGCTTGCCGTCCGGCGTCAGGGTAGTTTCCAGCAGTTGCTGATAAACGATCGAGGCGCCCTGGGACTGGTTGGCCTGATACTTGGTCCAGGCTTGCCAGCCGAACACCACCACTAAAGCCAGCAGGCCGCCAGTAACCAGGGGCTTGCCGTTACGCTGCCACCAGTCCTTGAACTCGGCCAGTTGCTCATCATCAGTACTCGACACCCCAATACTCCTTAATCGCTAAATTCGGCTGTTCGACAGCTTCAACCCTGCACGACGCAGGTGGCCAGGTGCGCAGCGAGCGCATCAAAGGCAATGTTCTGTTGTTCGCCCTGGCCACGCAGGGGTTTGAAACCTATCACTTGCTGGGCCAGTTCGTCATCGCCGAGGATCAGCGCATACAACGCGCCGCTCTTGTCGGCCTTCTTGAACTGGCTCTTGAAGCTCCCCGCACCGGCATTGATCTGCAGGCGCAGGTTCGGCAGCTGGTCACGCACTTTTTCGCTCAGGGCCAAGGCAGCCAGTTCGGCGGCCTCGCCAAACGCGCAAAGATACACGTCCACTTGGCGGGAAATCTCTTGCGGCACCTGCTCCAGGGTTTCCAGCAGCAGGATCAGCCGCTCAATGCCCATGGCGAAACCCACGCCCGCAGTGGGCTTGCCGCCCATCTGCTCGACCAGGCCATCGTAACGGCCACCGGCACACACGGTGCCCTGGGCGCCGAGTTTGTCGGTGACCCATTCGAACACGGTCTTGCTGTAGTAATCGAGGCCGCGCACCAGCTTGGGGTTGATCACGTACGGAATACCCGCTGCATCCAGACGAGCCTTGAGGCCCTCGAAGTGCGTGCGGGATTCGTCGTCCAGGTAGTCGGCCATTTTCGGCGCGTCGACCAGTATGGCCTGGGTGTCGGCGTTCTTGGTATCCAGCACGCGAAGCGGGTTGGTCTTCAGGCGGCGCTGGCTGTCTTCGTCCAGTTTGTCCAGGTGGGCAGACAGGTACTCGACCAGGGCGACCCGGTAGCGGCCACGGGACTCGCTGGTGCCCAGGCTGTTGAGTTCGAGCTTGACCGCGTCACGGATGCCCAGCTCGCCCCACAGGCGCCAGGTCAGCACGATCAGCTCGGCGTCAATGTCCGGCCCGTCCAGGTTAAAGACTTCGCAACCGATCTGGTGGAACTGGCGATAACGACCTTTCTGCGGCCGCTCGTGGCGAAACATCGGGCCGATGTACCACAGCTTCTGGGTCTGGCCGCCACCGGTGATGCCATGCTCCAGCACAGCGCGAACGCACGCCGCGGTACCTTCCGGACGCAGGGTCAGGGAGTCGCCGTTACGGTCTTCAAAAGTGTACATTTCTTTTTCGACGATGTCGGTCACTTCACCGATGGAGCGTTTGAACAGCTCGGTGAACTCGACGATTGGCATGCGAATCTGCTTGTAACCGTAGTTATCCAGCAGGCGCGCGACAGTGCTCTCGAAGTAACGCCACAGTGGCGTCTGCTCCGGCAGGATGTCGTTCATGCCACGAATGGCTTGCAGAGACTTGCTCACATCAAATCCTTAAATTCGTTCAATCAGCCGCGAGCGATCAGCGCTGCGTCAGCGGCGACCTTTTCGGCCGCTTTCTCGCGGATCAGCTTTTCCAGCTCATCCACCAGATTGTCATTCGTCAATTTCTGCGACGGCTTGCCGTCGATGTAAATCAGGTTCGGGGTGCCGCCGGTCAAGCCCACATGCGCCTCTTTGGCCTCGCCCGGGCCGTTGACCACGCAACCGATCACCGCCACATCCAGCGGCACCAGCAGGTCTTCCAGGCGCAACTCCAGGTCGTTCATGGTTTTCACCACGTCGAAGTTCTGCCGCGAACAGCTCGGGCAGGCAATGAAGTTGATGCCACGGGAACGCAAACGCAGGGATTTGAGAATGTCGTAGCCGACCTTCACTTCCTCTACGGGGTCTGCCGCCAGGGAGATGCGGATGGTATCGCCAATCCCTTCGGCGAGCAGCATACCGAGACCCACCGCAGATTTCACTGTGCCTGAGCGTAAACCGCCCGCTTCAGTGATACCCAGGTGCAGTGGCTGCACGATTTCCTTGGCCAGCAGGCGGTAGGCTTCTACGGCCATGAACACGTCGGAAGCCTTTACGCTGACCTTGAAGTCCTGGAAATTCAGGCGTTCCAGGTGTTCAACGTGGCGCAGTGCCGACTCGACCAGCGCCGCCGGGGTAGGCTCGCCGTATTTCTTTTGCAGGTCTTTTTCCAGCGAGCCGGCGTTGACGCCGATGCGGATCGGAATCCCGCGATCACGGGCCGCATCGACCACAGCGCGCACACGGTCTTCGCGACCGATGTTGCCCGGGTTGATGCGCAGGCAGTCCACACCCAGTTCGGCTACGCGCAACGCAATCTTGTAGTCGAAGTGAATGTCGGCAACCAGGGGCACCTTGACCAATTGCTTGATACGGCCGAACGCTTCGGCAGCGTCCATGTCCGGTACGGAAACCCGCACGATGTCCACGCCGGCCGCTTCCAGACGGTTGATCTGGGCGACGGTGGCGGCCACGTCATTGGTGTCGCTGTTGGTCATGCTCTGCACCGCGATGGGGGCATCGCCGCCCACCGGCACCGAGCCGACCCAGATCTTGCGCGATACGCGACGTTTGATTGGAGATTCGCCGTGCATGACTATTGTCCCAACTTGAGGCGAGCTGTCTCGCCACTGGTGAACGGCGCCACGTCCACAGGCTGGCCGTTGTAGACCACTTGCGCGCCACGGGCGAAGCCCAGACGCAGCGTCAAAGGAGGCTTGCCGCCCTGGTCCAGAGTATCTCCCTTACGCTTGAGACCGCTAAACAGCACTTTGCCATTGCCATCGGTGACTTGCGTCCAGCAGTCAGCGACGAAGGTGATCTGTACGCGCCCGTCACCGGCGATCAACGCTGGGGTGGTGGGCGGCGAAATGGCTGGCGCAGTCGGCGCCGGAGCCTGTGCAGAGGCAGCCGGTGCTGGCGCGGCAGGTGCTGCCGGAACCGGAGCCGGTGTTGTTGCAGCCGCAGTCGCCGCTGGTGCGCTGCCGGTGTCTGGAGCAGGTTGCTCGACGCTGGCCGGCGCTTCTGGCGCGGCCTGCCCTTCGGCGACCGCCTGGTCTTCCGGCTCATCCAGTGGATGAATCTGGGTGGTGCCGTCGGCGCTTTCGACTTCGACGTGCTCCAGGGCGTTGCTGGTCAGGTCTTTGTTGCGCTGGGTGGTCTGGTCCTGCCACCAGACGAAGCCGCCGCCGACCACCGCAATCAACAGCAAAAGGCTGACGATGCGCAAGATCGTGTGGGAAACCCGAGTAGGTTCTTCGATACGCCCGAGGCCATGGACATTGCTGCCCTGGGAGTCGGTGCCGGTGAACTCGTCGAACGCCTGGACCAGCACGGTCTGGTCGATCCCCAGCAATTTGGCATAGGCACGGATATAACCGCGGGCAAAGGTATGCCCAGGCAGCTTGTCGAACGCGCCAGCCTCCAGGTTGGCCAGGGAGGTGGTGGTCAGATTGAGCTTGAGGGCCACTTCCGCCAGCGACCAACCATTGCTTTCGCGGGCCTGACGCAAGGTCTCGCCTGGGTTGACGCGATTAGCTGCTACAACTTCCGGGTGCGCGGCTTTCATCATTGCTCCGACAGGTATTGCTGATATTCCGGCGTACCGGGATAGAGTCGTTCGAGTTGCTGGCCAAAACGTGCGGCTGTGGCCGGTTCTTCATGAACCGTCGCCAGGCGCACACCAAGTAACAGACTACGTGCATTGTGCCCGCTGAGCTGGCTGAAACGCTCGTAATAGTCACGTGCCGGCACATAATGCCTATCTTCGTAAGACAACTCAGCCATTTCAAGCAAAGCGCGTGGCTGGCGAGCGTTCAGGAGCAGGGCTTTTTCCAGCTGCTGGCGCGCAAGCTCGCGTTGGCCCAGGTGGATCGAAGCCACCCCCAGGTTCTCGAACACGCGCGAACGCTCAGGATATAGGGTATCGGTACTGGCCTGCTGGAAATAACCGGCCGCCTGTTCATAACGTTTCTGCTCGAACAGGAAACTGCCGTAGTTGTTCAACAAGCGCGCGTCACCAGGACGGGACGCCAGCGCCTTGATGAAATACCCATCAGCCAACTCGGGCTCGGCCTGGGCCTTGAACACCAACGCCAGCGCGGCATTGGCATCAGCATCGTCGGCATCCAGCTCCAGGGCTTTCTTCAATGGCACCTTGGCCTGCTCGCTCATGCCTTGTTGCAGATAGCCCAGGCCCAGTTGCACATACGCCACTCGCGCCGCTTCACGACCCTTGCCGGTTTGCAACGGGCTCTCGTGGCCCGATGAAACACAACCGGTCGCCAGACCGGTAACAAGCAACAGCAGCGCAAGGCGCAAGGGCATAGAGGTCCTCTCTCAGGTTCGGTTTGCAGCGCTTTGCGGTGCATCGTCGGCGGCGCTCAATTCACGCACGGCGATGTAGCGCTCACTGCGACGGGTGCGATCCAGCACCTGCCCTACCAATTGGCCACAGGCGGCGTCGATGTCTTCGCCGCGGGTGGTGCGGACGGTGACGTTGTAGCCGGCCTGGTGCAGTTGATCCTGGAAACGGCGGATGGCGTTGTTGCTCGGCCGCTCGTAGCCAGAATGCGGAAACGGGTTGAACGGAATCAGGTTGATCTTGCATGGGGTGTTCTTGAGCAGCTCGATCATCTCCACGGCATGCTCGACCTTGTCGTTGATGTCCTTGAGCATGGTGTACTCGATGGTCAGCACGCGCTTCTCACCCAGGGTAGCCATATAACGCTGGCAGGATTCGAGCAGCATCTTAAGCGGATACTTCTTGTTGATTGGCACCAATTGGTTACGCAATGCGTCATTAGGTGCGTGCAGCGACAACGCCAGGGAAACGTCGATGTGCTTGGCCAGCTCATCGATCATCGGCACCACGCCGGAGGTCGACAGGGTCACACGGCGCTTGGAGATGCCGTAGCCCAGGTCGTCCATCATCAGGTGCATGGCCGCAATCACGTTGTCGAAGTTCAGCAGCGGCTCACCCATGCCCATCATCACCACGTTGGTGATGGCACGGTCGACGGTCGCCGGGACGCTGCCAAAGGATTTGTTGGCAATCCACACCTGGCCGATGACTTCGGCGGCGGTGAGGTTGCTATTGAAGCCTTGCTTGCCGGTGGAGCAGAAACTGCAGTCCAGGGCACAGCCTGCCTGGGACGAAACGCACAAGGTGCCGCGCTTGCCCTGGGGAATGTACACGGTCTCGACGCAGCTGCCGGACGCCACGCGCACCACCCACTTACGGGTGCCGTCGCTGGAGATGTCCTCGCTGACCACTTCGGGACCACGGACCTCAGCAATGGCCTTGAGCTTGTCGCGCAGGGCCTTGCTGACGTTCGTCATGGCGTCGAAATCGTCGACGCCAAAGTGGTGAATCCACTTCATTACCTGACCGGCACGGAAACGCTTCTCCCCGATTGAGTCGAAGAATTTCTCCATTTCCAGCTGAGTCAGACCCAGCAGGTTGGTTTTAACAGTCGATGTCGTCATGGATTCACCCTCACTCTTTAAGCCGATGCTTAGCGAGCGGTTACTTCAGTAGCGGCGAAGAAGTACGAAATTTCGCGAGCAGCAGCGGCTTCGGAGTCCGAACCGTGTACAGCGTTGGCGTCGATGGATTCAGCGAAGTCAGCACGGATGGTGCCGGCAGCCGCTTCTTTAGGGTTGGTAGCACCCATCAGCTCACGGTTCAGAGCGATAGCGTTCTCGCCTTCCAGAACCTGAACAACAACAGGGCCGGAGATCATGAAGGCAACCAGGTCGCCGAAGAAGCCACGAGCGCTGTGCTCAGCGTAGAAGCCTTCAGCTTCAGCCTTGGACAGTTGCTTGAGTTTCGAAGCTACAACCTTCAGGCCGGCTTTTTCGAAACGAGTGGTGATCTCGCCGATGACGTTTTTTGCAACAGCGTCAGGCTTGATGATGGAGAAAGTACGTTGAACAGCCATGGTGTAACTCCAGAAACGGTAATTTACGAAAAATTAAACCCGCGAATTATACGCGGGTTATTGGGTATTGCCTAACTGCGTAAAAAGGCGGCTCAGTCTGCTTCTTCGATCCACAGGCCTTGAATCGCCTCCAGGACCTTTTCGCCACCCCGATCAGGGATGTCGTCAAAGTCCGGCAGCGCCATCACCAGATCACGCAATTTGACGAAGTTCACTGTCAGAGGATTGACCTCAGGATGAGCTTCGGCAAGTTGTATAGCGATTTCTTGTACATCAACCCATTTCAGGCTCATGACAGTTCCTTGAATCAATGCGGCGCTTCGGCCGCATGGTTGAGCGAATATTTCGGGATTTCGACAGTGATGTCTTCAGTGCCGACCTTTGCCTGACAGCTTAGGCGAGAAGTCGCCTCCAGGCCCCAGGCGCGGTCAAGAAAATCCTCTTCCAGTTCGTCTGCTTCCTCAAGGGAGTTGAAGCCCTCGCGGATGATGCAGTGGCAGGTGGTGCAGGCGCACACACCGCCGCAAGCGCTTTCGATCTCGATATGGTTGTCGTGGGCGACTTCGAGGATGGACTTGCCGGTCTCAGCCTCAACAACCATACCGTCCGGGCAATGCTCGGCGTGTGGCAGAAAAATGACCTGCGGCATCAGTTATTCCTCAATTTCATTCAGGTTGCGACCCGCCAGGGCGGCTTTTACCGTCTGGTCCATACGGCGGGCGGCAAAGGCATCGGTGACTTGTGACAGGCGCTTGGTCTGCTGCTCGATGGCGTAACCATCGTTGCCTTTCATGAGTTCGGCCAGTTCCTGCATCTGCAGGTCGATGACCATGCGCTCTTCGGCATCCAACAGACGCTCGCCATCGGCATCAAGCGCGCCCTGCACCGCTTCGAGCAGGCGCTGGGCGTCGACTTGCTGCTCACGCAGCACGCGGGCGACCTTGTCATCGCCGGCATATTGGAACGAGTCCTTGAGCATCTTGGCGATTTCACCGTCAGTCAGCCCGTAGGACGGCTTGACCTGGATGCTGGCCTCGACGCCCGAACCCAGTTCGCGAGCCGCGACGCTGAGCAGGCCATCGGCGTCTACCTGGAAGGTCACGCGAATCTTCGCCGCACCCGCAACCATGGCTGGGATACCGCGCAATTCGAAGCGCGCCAGGGAGCGACAGTCGCTGATCAGCTCGCGCTCGCCTTGCAGCACATGAATCATCATGGCCGTCTGGCCGTCTTTATAGGTGGTGAAGTCCTGGGCACGCGCGACAGGGATGGTGGTGTTGCGCGGAATCACCTTCTCCATCAGGCCGCCCATGGTTTCCAACCCAAGGGACAACGGAATCACGTCGAGCAGCAGCAGTTCGCCACCATCGCGTTTGTTGCCAGCCAAGGTATCGGCCTGGATCGCGGCACCGATGGCGACCACTTGGTCCGGGTCGATTTCAGTCAGCGGCTGGCGGCCAAAGGCTTCGGCCACGGCTTCACGAACGCGGGGAACGCGGGTGGAGCCGCCCACCATGACCACAGCACCGACGTCTTCGAGCTCGATACCGGAATCGCGCACGGCACGGCGGCAGGCTTTGAGGCTGCGGGCAACCATCGGCTCGATCAACGCATCGAAGGCTTCACGGGTCAGCTGGGCCGACCAGGTGCCGTAGGAAACTTCAACGGTTGCAGCATCCGTCAGCGCTTCCTTGGCAGCACAGGCGGTTTGCAGCAGGTTGCGCTGCGCGCCTGGGTCCAGGTCGGCAGACAAGCCCGCACTGCTGATGATCCAGCCTGCGATGGCATGGTCGAAGTCATCGCCGCCCAGGGCGCTGTCGCCACCGGTGGCCAGCACTTCAAAGACACCGCCGGTCAGGCGCAGGATCGAAATATCGAAGGTGCCGCCGCCCAGGTCGTAAATCGCGACCAGGCCTTCGGCATGCTGATCAAGGCCATAAGCCACGGCAGCAGCGGTCGGCTCGTTAAGCAAGCGCAGCACGTTCAGGCCGGCAAGCTTTGCCGCATCCTTGGTGGCTTGGCGCTGAGCGTCATCGAAATAGGCCGGAACCGTGATCACTGCACCGACCAGTTCGCCACCCAATGTGGTTTCCGCGCGCTGGCGCAGTACCTTGAGGATATCGGCTGACACTTCCACCGGGCTTTTCGGGCCTTGAATGGTGTCGATGAACGGCATGTGGGATTCGCCGCCGACAAAGCGGTACGGAAGCTGGTCGCCCAATTGCTTGACGTCGGACAACCCACGACCCATCAAGCGCTTGACCGACAGCACGGTGTTCAACGGGTCGGTAGACGCCGCCAGCTTGGCGGACTCGCCCACTTCGATGCGGTCGGCGTGATAACGCACGGCGGACGGCAGGATCACCTGGCCATCGGCGTCGGGCAACGGCTCGGACAGGCCGCTGCGCACGGCGGCGACCAGGGAATTGGTGGTGCCCAGGTCAATCCCGACCGCCAGGCGACGCTGGTGCGGTTGAGGGCTTTGGCCGGGTTCGGCGATTTGCAGTAGAGCCATGGTAATCAGGTCTTATCTGTCTATCAGGCGTGCATCACGGGCAGCACTGGGTTAATCGTCGAGGCGCTCTTCTAGCTGGCGCACTTCGTAGGTGAGCTTGTCGAGGAACTGCATGCGGCGCATCAGGCGCTCGGCCTGCTCGCGTTGCGCTGCATCATCCCAACAGGCCGCGAAGCTTTCGTTGAGCTCATCCTGGGCGGTTTTCAGACGACGCTTGAACACCGCGACTCCGGCCACATCGGCTTCGTCCTGCAAGTCTTCGAGTTCTTCGCGCCATTGCATCTGCTGCATCAGGAAGTCCGGATCGTGCACCGTGACCTCGATCGGCAGCTCGCCACCGTTCATCGCGAGCAGGTAACGCGCGCGCTTGGGCGGACTCTTGAGCGTCTGATAGGCTTCGTTGAGGCTGGCTGACCGCTCCAGCGCCAGGCGCTGCTCACGCTCGGAAGCGTCAGCGAAACGGTCCGGATGCACGCCACGCGCCAATTCTCGATAGCGCGTGGCAAGCTGCTCGAGGTCCAGCCGAAAGCTCGGTTGCAGCTCGAATAAAGCGAAATGACAAGGAGTACCCACAAGAAGCCTCAGATGTTGAAGCTTTCGCCGCAGCCACATTCACCGCGTACGTTGGGGTTGTTGAACTTGAAGCCTTCGTTCAACCCTTCCTTGACGAAATCGAGCTCGGTGCCGTCCAGGTAGGTCAGGCTTTTCGGGTCGATGATCACTTTCTCGCCGTGACTTTCGAACACCTGGTCTTCCGCCACTACCTCGTCGACAAACTCCAGCACGTAGGCAAGGCCGGAACAGCCCGTGGTGCGAACACCCAGACGAATCCCCTCACCTTTACCGCGCCCATTCAGGGAGCGGCGAATGTGCTGCGCAGCCGCTTCTGTCATGCTGATAGCCATCGTTGACTCCTTACTCGTCGCCAAATGCTTAGATCAAGCCTTTCTTCTGCTTGTAGTCGCGAACGGCCGCCTTGATGGCGTCTTCTGCGAGTACCGAGCAGTGAATTTTAACTGGCGGCAGGGCCAGTTCTTCGGCCAGCTGGGTGTTGCTGATGGTGACAGCCTCATCCAGGGTCTTGCCTTTCATCCATTCGGTCGCCAGGGAGCTGGAGGCGATAGCCGAACCGCAGCCGTAGGTCTTGAACTTGGCGTCTTCGATAACGCCAGCGTCGTTGACCTTGATCTGCAGGCGCATCACATCGCCGCACGCCGGAGCGCCAACCATGCCAGTGCCGACATCAGGATCTTGCGCGTCCATCTTGCCGACGTTGCGCGGGTTTTCGTAGTGGTCGATGACCTTTTCGCTGTAAGCCATGGTACTGATTCCTCACTCATCAGGGCCGCTCTGGAACCCTGTAGAAACGCCTGCGTTTTCCGCCACGTTCCTACAGAGCTTGGGTGGCGGCTTCTATATTTAGTGTGCCGCCCACTCGATCTTGGAGATATCGACACCGTCTTTGTACATGTCCCACAGCGGCGACAGAACGCGCAGCTTGTTGACGGCTTCGCAGACTTTCTGCGCGGCGTAGTCGACTTGCTCTTCAGTGGTGAAGCGGCCGAAGGTAAAGCGGATCGAGCTGTGTGCCAGTTCGTCGTTACGGCCCAGGGCGCGCAATACATACGAAGGCTCAAGGGATGCCGAGGTGCAGGCCGAACCGGACGATACCGCCAGGTCCTTGAGCGCCATGATCAGCGACTCGCCTTCGACGTAGTTGAAGCTCAAATTCAGGTTGTGCGGTACACGTGCAGTCATGCTGCCGTTGATGTACAGCTCTTCAAGGTTCTCGACCTGCTTGTAGAAGCGATCGCTCAACGCTTTGATGCGCACGTTTTCGGCAGCCATGTCTTCCTTGGCTACGCGGAAGGCTTCGCCCATCCCGACGATCTGGTGGGTCGCCAGGGTACCGGAACGCATGCCGCGCTCGTGGCCGCCACCGTGCATGGTGGCTTCGATACGCACGCGTGGCTTACGGCTCACGTACAGCGCGCCGATGCCTTTAGGGCCGTAGGTCTTGTGGGCCGAGAACGACATCAGGTCGACTTTCAGCTTGGACAGGTCGATCTCGACCTTGCCGGTGGACTGAGCAGCGTCGACGTGCAGCAGAATGCCCTTGGAGCGGGTCAGTTCGCCGATCGCTTCGATGTCGTTGATGGTGCCGATTTCGTTGTTCACGTGAATCACGGACACCAGGATGGTGTCATCACGCAGCGCGGCTTCGATCATGGCCGGGGTGACGATACCGTCGGTGGTCGGCTCGAGGTAGGTGACCTCAAAACCTTCACGCTCCAGTTGGCGCATGGTGTCGAGGACAGCCTTGTGCTCAATCTTGGTGGTGATCAGGTGCTTGCCCTTGGTCGCGTAGAAATGCGCTGCGCCCTTGATCGCCAGGTTGTCGGACTCGGTGGCACCGGAGGTCCAGACGATTTCACGTGGGTCGGCGCCCACCAGGTCGGCGACCTGGCGACGAGCGTTCTCGACCGCTTCCTCGGCTTTCCAGCCGAATACGTGGGAGCGGGAGGCCGGGTTGCCGAAGTTTCCGTCAACCAGCAGGCATTCGCTCATTTTTTGCGCGACACGTGGATCAACCGGGGTGGTCGCTGAGTAATCAAGGTAAATCGGCAATTTCATGGACTTTCTCCTAAATCAGGCTGGCTGGCGTGCCGTTAGCTCTGCGGCTGTCACTCGACGGCGGACGCTTCGATCTTGTCCAGACGCGGCGCCTTGGTGTTGCAACGGCGCTGGTCCTGACGCTGGGCTACTTCTTGCACCTCACGGCGAGTCACAAGATCAGCCAAGCTGATACCACTCAAAAACTCATGGATCTGCAGGCTCAAGTCACACCACAAGTGGTGCGTCAGGCAGGTGTCGCCGGCGTGGCAGTCACCCAGGCCCTGGCATTTGGTGGCGTCGACGGATTCGTTGACCGCGTCGATCACCTGAGCCACCTGGATGCCCTGCATGTCGCGGGACAACTGATAGCCACCACCCGGCCCCCGCACACTGGAAACCAGGTTGCTACGGCGCAACTTGGCGAACAGCTGCTCGAGGTAGGACAGGGAAATGCCTTGGCGCTCGGAGATATCGGCCAGGGACACCGGCCCAGTTTGCGCGTGCAAAGCCAGGTCGAGCATGGCAGTCACCGCGTATCGGCCTTTTGTAGTCAGTCTCATGGACAAGTACCAAGGTGTTTCAGAATGGGAGCAAGTATGCGATTCCCGAGTATTTAAGTCAACTATAAGACCTAGTACTTTAGTCAGGATTACCCGTAAAAAGGGCGCGCGAATCATAGCAGGACGGGGCGCAAGCGAACAGCAGGAACAGGACAGGGCAGGAATTCCCAGACCAATGAAGATCAAAATGTGGGAGGGGGCTTGCCCCCGATAGCGGTGGATCAGTCAATACATGGGGGCCTGACATACCGCAATCGGGGGCAAGCCCCCTCCCACAGGGGATCTGTGGTGGTGACGAGAACTCAGCCGGCCTTGGTGGCGGCTTCGTCCTTGATCTGGGCGAAGTCTTCTTCGCGCAACTCAGGCAATTCCTTGGCGCAGTAAGGGCTGCCCAGGTCCTTCAGCGCGCCGCACATCCCGTCCAACTTGCCATCCACCGCTTGCAGATGATCGAGCAGTTGGCCAATGGCGCGAGCCACCGGGTCGGGCATGTCTTCGCTGACACCGTAAGCGTCGAAACCGATCTTCTCGGCCATGGCCTTGCGCTTGGCTTCCTGCTCGTCGCCAACTTCGGGCTTGACGATGATCCGCCCAGGAATGCCCACCACCGTGGCACCGGGTGGCACTGCCTTGGTGACCACCGCATTGGAGCCCACCTTGGCACCGGCGCCTACAGTGAACGGGCCGAGCACCTTGGCGCCAGCACCCACCACTACGCCATCGCCCAGCGTCGGGTGGCGCTTGCCTTTATTCCAGGTGGTACCGCCCAGGGTCACGCCCTGATAGAGCGTCACGTCATCACCAATTTCAGCCGTCTCGCCAATCACGATGCCCATGCCGTGGTCGATAAAGAAGCGACGGCCAACCTTGGCGCCCGGATGGATTTCGATCCCGGTCAACCAACGCCCGAAGTTCGACACCAGGCGCGCCAGCCATTTCCAGCCCATGCCCCACAAGGCGCCGGACAGACGGTGAATCCAGATCGCGTGCATGCCCGGGTAGCAGGTCAGCACTTCAAAGGCGTTGCGCGCCGCCGGGTCACGGTGGAAAACACTCTGGATATCTTCTCGCAAACGCTCGAACATTTTTAATCCTTCCGCTTAAGGAGCTCGCCACGGGCCGCTTTCTGGGTTTCCGTGAGGATGCCACGCAATATATTCATTTCTGCCCGGCTGACCGAGCTGCGTCCGTAAAGGCGACGCAGGCGCGCCATCAAGTGCCGTGGTTTTTCAGGATCGAGGAACTCGATGGCCACCAGGGTTTGCTCCAGGTGTTCATAGAATCGTTCCAGCTCGTCCATGGTGGCGAGCTCGCCACTTTTGGTCGATGCAACCTCTTCCTTCTCCATCTTGCTGGGCTGACCGGCAGCTGCCAGCCAGGCCATGCGCACTTCGTACGTCAGCACCTGCACCGCCGCGCCGAGGTTCAGCGAACTGAACTCGGGGTCTGATGGGATGTGCACGTGGTAGTGACATCGCTGCAGCTCTTCGTTGGTCAGACCGGAGTCTTCACGGCCAAACACCAGGGCGATTTCTGCGCCACCGGCGGCCTCCTCCACCACTTTGGTGCCGCACTCACGCGGATCCAGCAGCGGCCAGGGAATGCGACGATCACGAGCGCTGGTGCCGAGCACCAGGTTGCAGCCGACCAGGGCATCTTCCAGAGTGGCGACAACCTGGGCGTTTTCCAGGATGTCATTGGCGCCGGATGCACGCGCATCGGCCTCGTGGTGCGGAAATACACGCGGCTCGACTAGCACCAGGCGTGTCAGCCCCATGTTTTTCATGGCTCGAGCTACCCCGCCGATGTTGCCGGGGTGGCTGGTATTGACCAGGACGACACGAATGTTTTGCAGCAAGGGAGGCGCTCTCGGACACGGGAAAGGGGAGCAAATCTTACAGAACCGCCCAAGGTTATGCCACGAAAGCTAACGTCGTCCTTCACCTGAAGAAAGTTTCTGCTAGAATGCCCGGCTTTCTTTAACAACCTTAGGTGACACATCCATGCAGCCCATGCTGAATATCGCGCTGCGCGCCGCCCGCAGCGCCAGTGAATTGATCTTCCGCTCTATCGAGCGCCTGGATACCATCAAGGTCGACGAAAAAGACGCCAAGGATTATGTATCCGAGGTGGATCGCGCCGCCGAACAGAAAATCATCGACGCCCTGCGCAAGGCCTACCCTACCCACGGCATCCTCGGTGAAGAAACCGGCCTGCACAAAGGTAGCGGCGAAGGCGAAGACTACCTGTGGATCATCGACCCACTGGATGGCACCACCAACTTCCTGCGCGGCATCCCACACTTTGCCGTGAGCATCGCCTGCAAATACCGTGGCCGCCTGGAACACGCCGTTGTTCTGGACCCGGTTCGCCAGGAAGAATTCACCGCTAGCCGTGGCCGTGGCGCCCAGCTCAATGGCCGTCGCCTGCGCGTCAGCGGCCGCACCAGCCTGGATGGCGCCCTGCTGGGCACCGGCTTCCCGTTCCGCGACGATCAAATGGACAACCTGGAAAACTACCTGGGCATGTTTCGCGCCCTGGTCGGCCAGACCGCAGGTATCCGTCGCGCTGGCGCAGCGAGCCTGGACCTGGCTTATGTGGCTGCCGGTCGTTTCGACGCGTTCTGGGAGTCGGGCCTGTCCGAATGGGACATGGCTGCAGGCGCCCTGCTGATCCAGGAAGCGGGCGGCCTGGTGAGCGACTTCACCGGCGGTCATGACTTCCTTGAAAAAGGCCACGTGGTTGCCGGCAACACCAAATGCTTCAAGGCAGTACTGACGGCGATCCAGCCGCACCTGCCGGCTTCGCTGAAGCGCTAAGCGAGCGAGCACAAAAAAGCACCCCGAGGGGTGCTTTTTTTATGCCTGGGATTTGCTGTGTAGTGAAACTCTAGCAACACCACCATTCAAATGTGGGAGGGGGCTTGCCCCCGATGGCAGTGGGTCAGAGCCTGATTGGCTGGCTGATACACTGCTATCGGGGGCAAGCCCCCTCCCACATTTTGAGCTGTATCGGTTTTTGAATCTGTTACTACTGGTTCTGGCCGAGGATCAGACGACCTTCTTTGTCGACCGGAATCTGGCCGCCTGGATCACGCTCCATACGTACCGTGCCTTCCTTGCCGTCCAGGTTGTAACGCACGTCGTAACCCACAACCTTGTCACTGATGTCGTTCACGGTGTTACAACGGGTCTGGGTAGTGGTGTAGGTATCACGGTTCTGCATACCTTCCTGAACCTTGTTACCCGCGTAACCGCCACCAACCGCACCGGCTACGGTAGCCAGCTTCTTGCCGTTACCACCGCCGATCTGGTTGCCCAGCAGGCCACCGGCAAGGGCGCCCACCACGGTACCGGCGATTTGATGCTGGTCCTGCACCGGACGCTGCCGGGTCACTGTGACGTCCTTGCAGACCTCACGCGGGGTTTTGATCTGGGTTTTCACCGGCTGTACCGCCAGTACTTGCGCATACTCAGGGCCGCTTTTTACCAGGCTGTAGGTGGCAACAGCACCCCCGGCAGTCACACCGACAGCACCCAATACCGCACCAACCAGCAACGACTTGTTCACGTTGAACCTCCTGACCATCACAAACGGATCGAAAGATCCGCGCTATACCCAGCCTTGGAGCAAAAAAAAGGGCGCGAGTTCAATCTCGCGCCCTTCTTGCAACCTTGGATCAACAAACGCCCATCAAGGACGGTCGTCGACCTCCTTGCCAGTGCTGGCCGGAGGGATCAGGTCTTCGCTGTTGAGGTTCAGCCAGATCAGCACCACGTTGGCGATGTAGATCGACGAGTAGGTACCCGCCAGAACGCCAATGAACAGTGCCAGGGAGAAGCCCCACAGGTTGTCGCCACCGAAGATCATCAGTGCCGCGATCGCCAGCAAGGTGGAGATCGACGTGGCCATGGTCCGCAACAGCGTCTGGGTGGTGGAGATGTTGATGTTTTCGATCAACGTCGCCTTGCGCAGTACGCGGAAGTTCTCACGAACCCGGTCGAATACCACGATGGTGTCGTTGAGCGAGTAACCAATGATCGCCAGTACCGCGGCCAGTACCGTCAGGTCGAAGGTGATCTGGAAGTACGCCAGGATGCCAACGGTCACGATCACATCGTGAATCAGCGACACAATGGCGCCGACACCGAACTTCCACTGAAAGCGGAACGCCAGGTAGATCATGATGCCGACCAGCGCCATCAGCATGCCGAGGCCGCCCTGGTCGCGCAGTTCTTCGCCTACTTGCGGGCCGACGAACTCGACGCGCTTGACCGACGCCGGGTTGTCGCCACCGACCTTCTGCAAGGCCTCGGCCACCTGGTGACCCAGTTGTGGGTCTTCGCCAGGCATGCGCACCAGCAGGTCGGTCGTGGCGCCAAAGCTCTGCACCACCGCCTCGTGATAGCCGGCCTTGACCAGCTCGTCACGCACCTTGGTTACGTCGGCCGGCTTCTCGTAGGTCAGCTCGATGAGCGTACCGCCGGTGAAGTCCAGGCCGTAGTTCAGGCCCTTATGGAACCAGCTGAACAACGCCAGAACGGTAAGGAGCACGGTGACGCCGAACGCAATGTTGCGAACGCCCATGAAGTTGATTGTACGTAACATGGCAGCCCCTTAAATCCACAACTTCTTGAAGTCACGCCCGCCAAAGATCAGGTTGACCATTGCGCGGGTCACCATGATGGCCGTGAACATCGAGGTAAAGATACCGAGGGACATGGTCACCGCAAAACCTTTGACCGGGCCGGTGCCCATGGCAAAGAGAATCCCGCCGACCAGCAACGTGGTCAGGTTGGAGTCGAGAATCGCGGTGAATGCCCGGCCGAAGCCTTCGTTGATTGCACGCTGTACGGTCATGCCGGCAGCGATCTCTTCACGAATCCGCGAGAAGATCAGCACGTTGGCGTCAACCGCCATACCCATGGTCAGCACGATACCGGCGATGCCTGGCAGGGTCAGCGTAGCGCCCAGCAGCGACATCAGGGCCAGCAGCATCACCATGTTGCCCGCCAGGGCCACCGTGGCGATCACGCCGAAGAAGCGATAGATGGCGATGATGAACAGCGACACGAACAACATGCCCCACAGCGCCGCATCGACACCCTTAGTGATGTTGTCGGCACCCAGGCTCGGGCCGATGGTGCGTTCTTCAGCGAAGTACATCGGCGCAGCCAGGCCACCGGCACGCAGCAGCAAGGCCAGTTCCGAAGACTCGCCCTGGCCGTTCAGGCCGGTGATACGGAATTGCGCACCCAGCGGCGACTGGATGGTCGCCAGGCTGATGATCTTCTTCTCTTCCTTGAAGGTCTGCACCGGCACGTCTTTTTCGACGCCGTTGACCATCTGCTTGGTGTAGGTGGTAACAGGACGTTGCTCGATGAAGATCACCGCCATGCTGCGACCGACGTTGCTGCGCGTGGCGCGGCTCATCAGTTCGCCGCCGTGACCATCCAGGCGGATGTTCACTTCAGGGGTACCGTGCTCGCCGAAACCGGCCTTGGCGTCGGTGACCTGGTCACCGGTGATGATCAAGCCACGCTCGATCAATGCAGGAGGACGGTTGCCTTCACGGAATTCAAACTCTTCGGAAGTCGCGCGCGAAGCACCCGGCTCAGCCGCGAGGCGGAATTCCAGGTTGGCGGTTTTACCCAGGATACGCTTGGCTTCAGCGGTGTCCTGCACGCCCGGCAGCTCAACCACGATACGGTTGGCACCCTGGCGCTGCACGATCGGCTCGGCCACACCCAGTTCGTTGACGCGGTTACGCACCGTGGTCAAGTTCTGCTTGATCGAGTATTCGCGGATTTCCGCGATCTTGGCCGGGCTCATCGCCAGACGCAGCACCGCCTGACCATTCAGGTCAGCCGGCACGATGTCGAAATCATTGAAGTTCTTGCGGATCAGCGCACGGGCCTGTTCGCGGGAAGCTTCGTCAGCAAAACCCAGCTGAATGGCGCCATTGAGTTGCGGCAGGCTGCGATAGCGCAGCTTCTCTTTGCGCAGCAGGCTCTTCACGTCGCCTTCGTAGACTTTCAGACGCGCGTCGAGGGCTTTGTCCATGTCGACTTCCAGCAGGAAGTGCACACCGCCGGACAAGTCCAGACCCAGCTTCATCGGGTGCGCGCCAATGCTGCGCAACCATTGTGGCGTGGTCTGTGCCAGGTTGAGGGCGACAACGTAGTCATCACCCATGACCTTGCGCACAACGTCTTTGGCCGGCAATTGGTCTTCCTGCTTGGCCAGGCGCAACAAGCCGCCCTTCGCACCAGCCGCCAATGTTGCCGCCTTGACCTGGATGCCCGCGTCAGTGAGCGCTTTGCTCGCGCGTTCCAGATCAGCCTGATTGACCTGCAGCGCAGTGCTGGCGCCAGTGATCTGGATCGCCGGGTCATCAGGATAGAGATTGGGAGCGGAATAAATAAAACCGATCGCCAGCACCGCCAGGATCAGTACGTATTTCCACAGAGGGTATTTGTTCAGCATCACGCCGCCCGCTTATAACGCGGGGCGCCTTGCGCGCCCCGTCGATTGGTAAAGGTTGTTACTTAGATCGCTTTGAGCGTGCCTTTAGGCAGCGTGGCGGCGATGGCGCCCTTCTGGAACTTCATTTCCACGGTGTCGGAGACTTCCAGTACCACGAAAGCATCGGAAACCTTGGTGATCTTGCCGGCGATACCGCCAGTGGTCACGACTTCGTCGCCTTTCTGCAGGCTGCCCAGCAGGTTCTTCTGCTCTTTGGCGCGCTTGGCCTGTGGACGCCAGATCATCAGGTAGAAGATGACCAGGAAGCCGACCAGGAAAATCCACTCGAAACCACCGCCCATAGGGCCGGCAGCGGCAGGCGCAGCGGCGTCAGCCATGGCGTTAGAGATAAAAAAGCTCATTTAGCACTCCAGTTGCAAATAGTGAATCTTAGGGTCGGGAAACTCAGTCCAAGGGCGGCACAGGGAGCCCGCGCTTGGCATAGAAGGCATCGACGAAGGCGGCCAATGTACCCTGTTGAATAGCCTCGCGCAAACCAGCCATCAGGACTTGGTAATGGCGCAAATTGTGGATGGTATTCAACATGCTACCCAGCATTTCCCCGCACTTGTCCAGATGGTGCAGATAAGCACGCGAGAAGTTCTGGCAGGTGTAGCAGTCACAGGTGGGATCCAGCGGCGAATCATCATGGCGATGGAACGCGTTACGGATCTTCAGCACGCCTGTATCGATGAACAGATGCCCATTGCGGGCATTACGGGTTGGCATCACGCAATCGAACATGTCCACACCGCGGCGCACACCCTCTACGAGATCTTCCGGTTTGCCAACGCCCATAAGGTAACGAGGTTTGTCTGCCGGCATCAGGCCCGGCAGGTAATCCAGCACCTTGATCATCTCGTGCTTGGGCTCGCCCACCGACAAACCGCCGATGGCCAAGCCGTCAAAACCAATCTTGTCGAGGCCTTCCAGCGAGCGTTTACGCAAGCTTTCATGCATGCCGCCCTGCACGATGCCGAACAACGCGGCGGTGTTATCGCCGTGGGCATTCTTGGAGCGCTGCGCCCAGCGCAACGACAGCTCCATGGAAATACGCGCGACGTCTTCGTCGGCCGGGTACGGCGTGCACTCGTCGAAAATCATCACGATGTCCGAGCCCAGGTCGCGCTGCACCTGCATCGACTCTTCCGGGCCCATGAACACCTTGGAACCGTCCACCGGCGAGGCGAAGGTCACGCCCTCCTCCTTGATCTTGCGCATGGCGCCCAGGCTGAACACCTGGAAACCACCGGAGTCGGTGAGGATCGGGCCTTGCCACTTCATGAAGTCATGCAGATCGCCATGCTTCTTGATCACTTCCGTGCCCGGGCGCAGCCACAGGTGGAACGTGTTGCCCAGGATGATCTCGGCGCCGGTGGCAACGATGTCACGCGGCAGCATGCCCTTGACGGTGCCATAGGTGCCGACCGGCATGAAGGCCGGGGTCTCGACGGTGCCGCGCGGGAACGTCAGGCGACCACGACGGGCCTTGCCATCGGTGGCCAATAATTCAAACGACATACGACTCATAAGTTGTCCTCAGGGCCGCGCGGCGCCGGATTGCGGGTGATAAACATCGCATCACCGTAGCTGAAAAAACGGTACCCATTGTCGATGGCGGCTTGGTACGCGGCCATGGTTTCCGGGTAGCCGGCAAATGCCGAAACCAGCATCAACAGCGTGGATTCGGGCAAATGGAAGTTGGTCACCAGGCAGTCGACCACATGGAACGGCCGGCCTGGGTAGATGAAGATATCGGTGTCGCCGCTGAACGGCTTGAGCACGCCATCCCGCGCCGCGCTCTCCAGCGAACGCACGCTGGTGGTGCCCACGGCAATCACCCGACCGCCACGCGCCTTGCACGCGGCAACCGCGTCCACCACTTCCTGGCTGACTTCCAGCCATTCGCTGTGCATGTGGTGGTCTTCGATGTTATCCACACGCACCGGCTGAAACGTGCCGGCCCCCACGTGCAGGGTCACATAGGCCGTCTCGACGCCCTTGGCGGCGATGGCGTCCAGCAGCGGCTGGTCGAAATGCAACCCGGCCGTCGGCGCCGCCACGGCACCGAGGCGCTGGGAGTACACCGTCTGGTAGCGCTCGCGGTCCGAGTCTTCGTCGGGGCGGTCTATATAAGGAGGCAACGGCATGTGGCCGACGCGTTCGAGCAGCGGCAACACCTCTTCGGCAAACTTGAGCTCGAACAGCGCGTCATGACGCGCCACCATCTCGGCTTCGCCACCGCCATCGATCACGATGCTCGACCCCGGTTTGGGCGACTTGCTGGAGCGCACATGGGCCAGCACACGATGGCTGTCCAGCACCCGCTCCACCAGAATTTCCAGCTTGCCGCCGGAGGCTTTCTGGCCAAACAGCCGCGCCGGAATCACCCGGGTATTGTTGAACACCATCAAATCGCCCGGGCGCAAATGCTCAAGCAAATCAGTGAATTGACGGTGTGCGAGGGCACCGCTCGGCCCGTCCAGGGTCAGCAGTCGACTGGCGCGACGCTCGGCCAAAGGGTGGCGAGCGATCAGCGAATCAGGGAGCTCAAAAGTAAAGTCAGCAACGCGCATGATGGGGTTCGTCTAGCAGGGCCGGGAAGTCTAGCCGAAATAGTCAAAATTGACCATGAAACGTGATTGACCAACGGTAATCTCATCTCTATACTTCGCCGCCATTGAGCCCTGATGGCGGAATTGGTAGACGCGGCGGATTCAAAATCCGTTTTCGAAAGGAGTGGGAGTTCGAGTCTCCCTCGGGGCACCATCTTAAAAAAAGACCTTGAAATTCAAGGTCTTTTTTTCGCCTGCAGAAAAGTGGGCAGTCGGCTGCTTCATCGCCCACCACCCCCTTTCAACCTGAAACACGATCCAAATGTGGGAGCTGGCTTGCCTGCGATTACGCCAGCCCAAACACCCTCAAAACCACCTGCCTACACACCAACCGATTCCCCCTCCTCCACCACCCCATTGGGCAACATCCCCTTCGCCAAATCATCGACCACCGCCTTCGCCATCTCCCCCAAATAATGCGCCGCCCAGGCGTAGCGATCTGCGCTGTTATCCATCGCTGCGTCCAAAGCCAGCATTTTGGAACAGTGCAGAAGCTCGGAGGCATGCTCCAGGGCATCGCGGATGGGTACGCCGGAATTGACGCGGAATAGACGGTGGAGGTTGGGCTGTTTGCCGCAGGTGGAAAAGGTGATGACGCCGAGGGTTTTGTTGAGGGGTGGGTTGATCATTGGGCACCTCCCAGGTGGGTGGAGGCGTAGACTACGGAATTGCGAGGGTACGACTGATCAGAAACGCTCATTAATAAGCTCCTAAGTAAGTGAGCCTATTGTTTTCGGATTATCAGGTCCGGTCGCTGGATTGGAAGCGACGGTGGAAGGTAGCGCAGGAGGGATTGGGGCTGGAAGGCTGGATCTGTGGCGAGAAGTTTCTGGCAGGCAGACCGGGATTAGGCGAGCGTCGGCGGAAACGACATGGTGGTCAGCCCCTCCTATCACGCTTACCGGGTGAGGGGATACACCGGCGGGCCGCTTTCGGCCAGAAGCTGCCAGCCATAACCGGTTCTCGCGAGCGAAGTAAGGCCCCCCGTAGATGTAAAAAATGACGGTGGATAGGTACTGGAGCGCACGTGTCGTCACTTGCTAGCGCGACGAAGTTTAAGGTTTTTCGCGAAATGGACGATATGGAAGGAACATTTTCCAATCAGTAGGCAAGGCGGAGCGCAGGAGTTGAACGGCGTTGATAGGACGATCGGAAGGCGCCAAATCGCTAATCGTGAATAACATATAAAAGGGAAGTTTGTGTACAAAATATTATTAGAGAGTGACTATAATAAACACCCATCGTCAGGGTGGGTTTATTTATCGCCTAGCAGCTGGGATGATTATAATTTCAAGACAACATTTTCAGTATCTGTGCTCTGCCAAGGTTCAGTACTCCGCCTTGGTGAAGTAAAAATCGGGTATGAAGATCAACCGGCTGGATGGACTCGGGATGTTCTTAAAGGTAAAGAGCTACTAGGTCTTCCAAAGAATTTTTTCTCGATAGGCCAAGATATCGCCTATTACGAAATTCTACATGAGAACTTTAGCCCAAGCGATGTTAATAACATATTGGAATCAATGCGTGACGCCTCGTGGATGGATGAGGTATTACGCCAGTCCCAGAAACATGAAGTTTTCCGTTACTCACTATTAAGAACGGTGAGCCTGGCAGCTTTCCCTCAATATAAAAGAACTGCCAGAGGCCTTCCACCCCTCACCCCTTACAAGTTTTGCTATAATCACTCAAAAAAAAATGGCAGCAATATATCGTTAGGCTTTAATGTTAAGCCTGGCTCAATGCCGCCAACTAACATACATGTTCTTATTGGGAGGAATGGAGCTGGCAAAACAACGATACTTAACTCTATGGTTTCAAGTATTGTTGATAGAGTTCATTGTTGCGATGGAGGTTTTCTGGTAAGTGTGGCAGGAGTGTATTCAGAAATGCCCAAGCAATATTTCAGTAGCGTGGTTTCTGTCTCTTTCAGCGCATTTGATACGTTCATGCCACCCGATAATCGCCAAAATAGATCTGAAGGAGTAGCTTACTTTTATATCGGTATGAAGCGCCGAGTTATTTGCGATAATGGAGAGATTTCCGCTATAGCAAAGGGGCCCTCAGATTTCCTCGCTGAAACATTAGAGTCTATTGAGTCCTGCTGGAGCCAGGAAAGAAAGCGCAGTAGGTGGGTCGCAGCGATCAAACGACTAGAGTCAGACTTGAATTTTGCCGAGATGAACCTAGCCGAACTCTCCTTGCAGCCTTTTGAATGGGTTAAAGATAAAATTATTGAAAAAATAAGAAGCGCCAGTTCAGGCCACTTTATAATTTTGCACACTATTACGCATTTGGTTGACGTAGTAGAAGAAAAAACGCTCGTCCTCATGGATGAGCCAGAGACCCACCTGCACCCACCGCTGCTTTCTGCATTCATGAGGGCGCTGGCAGATCTCCTAATGGATCGCAACGCTATTGCTCTTATCGCCACGCATTCACCAGTGGTCTTGCAAGAGGTGCCAAATTCATGTGCTTTCGTATTGACGCGAAACGGCGATCAACAGCGGATCGATCCGCCCGAAAGAGAGACTTTTGGGGAAAATGTTGGGGCGCTCACCAAATCAGTATTTGGGTTAGAATCAATAAAATCCGGATTTCATGACATTCTAGCGAGCTCAGTACAAAGCGGACAGTCATTCGAAGAAATTCTATCTGAGTATTCCGGACATTTAGGGCTGGAAGGGCAGTTAATATTAAGAGCAATGCTTGAGTCGAAAAGTCAGTCGGGGATTGACTGAATGAATATCCTGCCCAAACTGAATATTGACTCGGTTGATGTTTTCGATGCCTGTGTTAGCAGTATTAAAGATCCCGGGCTTCGCGCCAAATTCGTTGACTCAAAGAACGATATTCTAGCTGAGTTTCGGAGCTATGTCGGCCACGCAGCTTTGGAGAATTTATCCTGTTTGAAATCCTGCGAACATGGAAAAGACTGGCAAACTATAATTAAGTCTCTAACTAAAGGGCACTTCAAGCAACTTTATACACAGTGCATGGTTGGTCCCGAAAGTAACGGGAGAGTTTATTATGACAAAATTCTAAATAGTATACCTCTTAGTATGTGTCCGCTGTGCGATTTGACTCATGTCGACAGTGTTGATCATTTCGCCTCCAAGTCTCGATATCCACTTTTTTCTGTTCTTGTAGACAACCTAGTGCCAGCTTGTATGAAGTGCAATAAAAGCAAGGGTGCTTCCGTAATATCGAAAAAAAATGAATCTTTACACCCATATTTTGAGCATTCAATTCTCACTAGCGAGCCATGGCTCTATGCTCAGTTGAAAGGGACCGCACTACCAGTGGCGAAGTTTTTCGTAGATCCCCCTGCGCATTGGTCACCACAATTAAAGAAAAGAATATCGAATTATTTCCAGGATTTGGAACTTGAGAGTCGATATGCAAAGCGCGCAGCATCCGAAATAGCAGACTTGCTTAGTTATAGTGGCGACTTATCGTCGAGAGCTAAGGAGTTTGCCACGATTGCTACAGTTGAGCGAGCTAAGAAAAAGAACTTATGGAAAGCAGCTTTATATGAGGCTTTGGCATCTCAATATAGCAGTACGCTATGAGCCAAAGGACTTAGCAGGTATGTAGGCTTTGCGCGAGCTTTCAACCTGGCAGCTTATTCTCCCTAGAGCTTGCTCGGCGGATCGTCAGGAGAGATACCTCATTCTCTGAGAGGCTGCTTTTGGCCGAAAGCCGCCCTTGACTAAGGGAAGCAGCTTTATAGCTGCGCAGTTTTCTCCCATTTCGGCGTCCCGCGCTGCGATCCATGCGATAACCAGTTGATCCATACCGAGATATGGGGTCGCGTAACTGCAACGCTCACAGGAAAAAAGGAGACGGATTTATTTCTGGGAAACGTTTCAACGTGGAGTTGAGTTTCGTCTGAACAGCTCGCCCCCTAGCTGAACCTCCCACCCATCCACCTGGTCGCTAACGCTCGTCGATCAAGCCGAATTCTCCCCATGCGTATGCATCACAACCATACGCACCACGCCTCCACGGGCGTCAACAGGGAGAATCTCCGCAATGTCTGAACCCAAAAATCCCCAGCTCCAAGGCTCCCAGTCCGACGGTTCTGCCGCCGGCGGCTGGCCTGCACTAAACGCCGTCAACAAGCACCTGCTCCACCAGCACGTCCTGCTCAAGGGCAACCGCACCTTGCTATCCATGAACAAGCCGGACGGTTTCGACTGCCCCAGTTGTGCCTGGCCAGACCCAAAGAAGCCGCACACCTTTGAATACTGTGAGAACGGGGCCAAGGCGCTGGCGTGGGAGTCGACCAAAAAGCGGGTCACGCCCCAGTTTTTCGCTCAGCATACGGTGAGTGAGCTGGCTACCTGGAGCGATCACGACCTGGAGGATCAGGGCCGTATCACTGAGCCGATGCGTTATGACGCGGGCAGCGACAAATACTTGCCGGTCAGTTGGGACGAGGCTTTCGCCGAGATCGGGCAGGAGCTGCGCCAATTGAGCGACCCGTGGAAGCTGGAGTTGTACACCTCGGGGCGTACGTCAAACGAAGCGGCGTTTTTGTATCAGTTGTTTGGCCGCTTGTATGGCATGGCTAACTTTCCTGACTGCTCGAACATGTGTCACGAGACCACCAGCGTGGCGCTTCCCGAGTCGATCGGGGTTGGCAAAGGCACCACCACGCTGGAGGACTTCGAGAATGCCGACGCGATTTTCATCTTCGGTCAGAACCCTGGTACCAACAGCCCGCGCATGATGTCGGAGCTGCACGCCGCCGCGCGCCGGGGTGCGAGCATCATCTCGTTCAACCCGCTGCGCGAGAAGGCGCTGGTGCGGTTTGCGTCACCCCAGGACCCGCGCGATATGCTCAGTCGCAGCGGCGTGAAGATCAGCTCGCAATACCATCAGGTCAGAATCGGCGGCGACATGATTGCCGTGCAGGGCATCTGCAAAGCGGTGATCGAGGCGGACGATGCGGCGCAGCGTGAAGGGCTGCCGCGTGTGCTGGATGTCGACTTCATCGAGGAGCACACCCACGGCCTTGAGCGGTTCGCTGATTACTGCCGGCAGCTGCCGTGGGAGATCATCGAGCGTCATTCGGGCCTGACGCGTCAGGCGCTGGAAGAGGTGGCGGCGGTGTATATGCGTTCGCAGCGGGTGATCTGTTGCTGGGGCATGGGCATTACGCAACACAAGCGCGGTGGCGACGCGATGCAGCAGATCATTAACCTGCTGCTGCTGCGCGGCAACATCGGCAAGCTGGGCGCGGGGGCTTGCCCTATTCGCGGCCACTCCAATGTGCAGGGTGACCGCACCATGGGCATCTACGAAAAAGCCGGCGAGCCGTTCCTGGCCAGCATGAGCAAGGTGTTCGGTTTCGAGGCGTCCCGCAAAGGTGGGCATGATGTGGCCGAGGCCTGTGAAGCGCTGCTGCGCGGCGAGGTGGAAGCGTTTATTTCGATGGGCGGCAATTTCTTCCGTGCCATCCCGGATATCGACGTGGTGTGCCCGACCGTCAAGCGCCTGAAAATGACCGTGCTGGTCAATACCAAGCTCAACCGCAGTGCAACGGTCCATGGCCAGAAAGCGTTTTTGCTGCCGTGCATCGCCCGCTCGGAGCTGGACATGCAAAACGGCGTGGCGCAAACCGTTACGGTGGAAGACTCGATGTCGATGGTGCACGGCTCGACCGGCATGCTGGAGCCTGCGTCGAAACACCTGATCTCCGAAGTGGCGATTATCGCCGGTATGGCCAAGGCGACGCTTGCACCCAACCCCAACGTGGATTGGGACAGCTACGTGAGCGATTACGCGCGTATCCGCGACAAGATCGAAGCCGTGCTGCCCGAGCAGTTTTATGACTTCAATCAGCGCATCAAAGAGCCAGGCGGTTTCCGCCTGCCCAATGGCGCCAGCGAGCGCCAGTGGAACACCCATTCGGGCAAGGCCAACTTCCTCTTTCCCGAGGGGGTTTTTGACGAAGACGACACGCCACCGGGCGCTGATCATCTGCAGTTGATGACGATCCGCAGCCATGACCAGTTCAACACCACGGTGTATTCCAACGATGATCGCTACCGGGGTATCTACGGCGACCGCATGGTGGTGATGCTCAACCCGCAGGACATCGAGCGCCTGGGACTCAAGGCTGGGGACTACGTCGAATTCCAGACAGCCCTCGACGAGACAACGCCGCGTCGTGCGCCCGGCTTCAAAGTCATCCCCTTCGACGTACCGCAAGGCTGTTGCGCCGCCTACTACCCGGAGACCAATGGCTTGCTGCCACTGGCGAATCGGGACAGCCGCAGTAACACACCGGCGGCGAAATCCATCCCGGTGAACCTGGTGCGGATGAATCCAGAGCAGACGCAAGTGGCATTGGAACGGCGCGGATTGATTGCGGCGGCCAGTTAGGCCTGGTTTTACCGCTCGCTACCCCACTGTAAAAACGAAAAGAGGGGACGGATTATTTTCAGGAAAAATGAATCGTCCCCTTTTCGCTCGCCCCAGCCATCACCAAGAAGTTCAAGCCAAACGATTCGCAGCATTTGGTTCTTTTTTTTCGCGCTTGGAACAGTGATCATCGCCCTCCTTTAAATCCCCAGGAACAGAGACCATGGAATTGACGCTGGAAGCGGTTGCGCTCTTTGCACTGAAGCTTGTGCATGAGACAGACGGCGGCAGTCCGGTTTTGCGGGATGATCTGGTGATGCAAGCGTATGACCGTGAGGTGTTTGGGTTGTTGGTGCGCCAGGGGGATGTGGGGACAATTCAGCTCAAAATCGATGAGTGCATCAGGCAGGCGCTGACTGCACTGGGTGGAACCGATACGGTAATGGGGCGCGAACTGCAAAGGCTCGCGACCGCCGTACACAATACGGATCAGCTCGATGCATTGAGCGCACCGCTAACCACCCTCAAGGACTACCTGAAAGACATCCAGTGAATCGGTGATCAGCATTCCGGCGAGGTACACCATCAACACCGCCACGCCCGCATCCAGCCAGCGCCACACCGCCCGCGTTCGAAACAACCCCGTCAAGCGCTGACAGCCAAGCGCCAACACTACAAACCACACTAGCGATGCGGTCATCGCCCCCGTCGCAAAGAGTACTTGCTGGCCTGCCGGTTTAGCGGCGCCGATCGAGCCGATCAGCACGACGGTATCAAGCCACGCATAGGGGTTGGCAAAACCCAGCACCATTGCCGCACGCAACAGCCCTCGTTGCGAATGGCCGACTTGGGTGGCCGGCATGGACTGGTCACGCAGGCAAGCCAGCAGGCGCTGGCCACCGAACAAAAGCAAATAGGCCGCGCCGGAAAGTAGCAAGAGCGCTACCAGCTTGGGACGGCTGTCCAATAGCGAACCCAAGCCCGTGATGCCCATAGCGATCAACAGCATATCGGAGACTACGCAGATGGCGACCACTCCCCAGATGGGGCCACGGCTGACACCTTGGCGGATGACCAAGGTGTCTTTCGGGCCTGGGGCTGCGAACAGACCGATGCCCAGGAGCAAGCCTTCGAGGTAGAGCGCACTGAAGTAGGGAGCCATAAAGTGTCCGTGCCCATGGGCACATTTAGAGGAGCTGAATAGGTTGGTTACCAAACCGGATGTGACGGGCGTTTACGGCGCCACTCATGTCAATTGCCTGCCTGCGGAAAAAACTGGTTAGCACTTGCCCTGGGCTCGGGTTCGCAAAGTAGATCAACGAGCTTCTGGCTATCGGCCTCTGAGGCGCGAGAACCGCGTGATAAGCCGCAGGAATTGCATGATCAGACAGCTCAGTCAGCAAAGACCCTGCTAGCACCGCAATCTCATTCTCCAAAAGACGCACAGGTTCAAGCGAGCCCCCTTTCACCAAAACCAGCCCTTCGCGGGTAGGTTTGATAAAAGACAACATATGACCGTCTTCATGAGGATCCTGGGCGAATCGACGCTCAATGTTTACAGCCTGAGCACCGTAGACACACACCTGCACGTAGGAAGCCAAGCGAAATGGGGCAAGTGGGGCCACTCCAAACTCGTCGCAGATGCCGTCCATTAACTCCTGCGCTAACGTGCTGATCTGTTGTTCAAAGATATCCACCGCCGCGAAAAAGCCACTTCGGGCGAATTCAAAACCTATTCGTTTGGACGCATGCGCAGGCCAGTAACAGAATCGCTCACAGAGGTCAGGCTGGTCCTCAATACCTGAATACTCAGCACCAAATGGGAAAAAACCGTCTGTGTCCTGACTGAACGAAAATTCTGCCTTGGTTGCTTGGGAGATTGACGAGTATCCATCAACAATTTGTTTGTAGTTTCCCAGCATGACTTCAGGTATTTGCAAGATACCGAAGCCTGATCGGACGATGGATTCACAGCATTTTTTTATTTGAGTCATAGCTATATCCAAAGATAGATGTAAAGGAATGCAACACACACTAGGTTCGCAAGCATGTGAGAAACCGCGACACTGGATATAGCCAACCATAGGGACCTATCCATGTCCTTCACAACGTCGCCAGCTGGGAGTGAGTGTGCATTGCTCATTACACGTGGCGGCGAGCAGGTTGTTCTTTTTGGCGAACAAGGTGAGCAGCCTCACCGAGGACTGGGGATCACAACCGAGTATGAGTATCAAGACACGCGACACCCTCCGATCCCTGGTCGTACGGCGCAGCCGGGAACTGGGTAAGTCCATGACAACCCTGGCCAAGGAGGCCGGCATTTCCCGGACCTACCTATACGGGCTGGCAGGCGGCGCCTCACAAGATCCCTCGGTACGCACCTTGATCAAACTGGCCAAAGTGCTGCAGGTTTCCCCGCTGCTGCTGTTCCGTTACTTCGCCGACTTGGCGGGCGCTCCGGTTGACTCCAACTCAATGGCGACCACCAACCGGGCTGTAGGCCTGTGTGATTCAAGCGACATCGCCGTCTTCAACGCAGACGTCACCACGCCCGACCAGACCGTCGTGCTGCCTGGCGAGATTTTTCAGAAAACATGGGAGATCCAGAACCTCGGTATACGCCCGTGGCGAGGCCGAAAACTGGTACGCATTGACGGTGAATACGTCATAGCCCGACGCACCGCCACGGGCGCGCCATTGGAAGTCGTGATGGACACGCACCTGCGCAGCCTTAACAACGAAACCCTCATCGCAGAAACACTGCCTGGGCAACCGGTGCATATCACTGTGGAATTCGCCGCGCCCAAGGAAACCTGCGCGGTCACTTCCATCTGGCGGATAGAGGATGAACACGGGCAACCGTGCTACGGCCCTGAGTTCATTTTGCATGTGATCGTAAATGTGATGGCGCGCTGAACTACTTGCGCCCTTCAACCGCTATCTACACGGCAAAGCCCATCAGCACCGAGGCCATCAGCCGGCGCTGCATAGCAAGGCGTACATCATCGCCTATATTTCAGTTTAAACTTTTAAAGCAATTGAAATGATCTTGTACTTGCGACTACTTAAAAAGTTTTACGACGAGCGTTTCCTGAAGGTCGGATATTCTTACCGCGCGATGAGCTCGTCCGAAATTGATTTTAAACGAGGCTTTGCGTCAGCTCATCAATAATGCATTCAATGGGTAATCGATTGTCAGTTGGATCACCCCCACAGGCACTTTTATTCGTATGTTCAGGAATACATAAATGCTCGAAACTCTATTTTCTGTCTATCAGGCGACGCTAACATTCGCCGTGCCGCCATCGCGCTTCTCGCCAGTCCCGGTCCGGCCACCCTGGCCTTGGCGGCGAGTGGCGACGCCTATGGCATGAAACGCTCTATTCAATTTTTCGTGGGTATTACCGTGGGATTGGTCATCGCCATGGCATTAGTCTCCACGGGGCTATATGTGTGCACAGTTTTCCCTTATTGGGCGTTGGTCTCGCTGAAGTATCCATTCTTTACATTCTTTATCTGGCTTATACCATTGCTGCGCCCCCCATTAACGATGAGCAAAAAACGGTCACTCCGGGGCTGGGTGCGGGTTTTGCTCTGGGTGTAGCAAAAAACATTAAAGCGTACGCTGCCTTTGCTGCGTTACTGGGCAGTTTTACGTTAGGTGTTACGCCAACATGGGAGCTGTTTACCAAGGCAGCTATCTGCCAATTGGTTTGCGTGATATTCGATTTTTTCTGGCTTCTTGCGGGAAGCAAGCTCCGTAAATTATTCATTCACCCCACTTGGAGCCGAATACTCAATGTCAGCTTCGCGGTGCTAATGGTCGCGACGGTAGCTTGGTCATTTATGCTGACAGATTAACGCTATAGATAAAGCAGAATTACAGTATGATCGTTCCCTAAAGAGGATTTCCGTATGCTAGCTACCCTTTCCGCTCTTTTACTGCTATTAATAATACCCGGCCCAACTAACACGCTATTGTTTCGTGCAGGGGTACTGTATGGGTTCAGCGTGTCGCAGCGCCTTGCTTTTATCGAATCTCTTGCTTATCTGATTCAAGTATCGCTATGGGGAATCACATTACTCTACCTATCGGCATACTCTCCTTTGACCGTGAAAATCGTCCAGTTTGGCGCAGCATGCTATCTCCTTTATATTTCTTATAAGCTGTGGCAACGCAAAAACAGTATAACCAACACAGCCAAGGATCGGTTCTCCGGGCCTTATTTTTTCCTGCTGACGTTGATGAATCCTAAAGGCCTTCTGATCGTTTCATTTATTGCTCCAATTCATACGTTCACGGAGTTGGAGAATTACGTCGAATTCATGGCAGCTCTCTCGTTGGTGACTATTTCGGTGGGATCTGCTTGGATATTTTTGGGCGCTCGGTTTAAAAATTTCCATCAAACGCGGTTTACCACATTGAAGATCAACCGGGTCACGTCTATCACCCTCTTTTGTTTTGCCTCGACGCTTCTTGGTCGCCTGGCTGGTTCGGCTTTGAACTAAAATTTGTCCGCTTCTCGTACGCTGTTTCTACTATTCGAAGCGACCTACCCCACCGTCAAAACGTATACTTGAAAATCGTCATAAAATTATGCGGTGCGGTGTTTGGGAGCTTCCGTTCCGCTAACCACCCTTAAAGGGAACCTAAAAGATATCCAGTAAATCGAGATCGCCCGCAGCCTACCGCCGCCCTTCCACTGCCATCCGCATCGCCAGCCCCATCAGCACCGAGCCCATCAGCCAGCGCTGCACCACTTGCCAGCCCGGCCGGGTGACGAAAAATACTGCGATGGACCCGGCCAGCGTGGCAATCACTGCATTCACGCTCACGCTGATCAGAATCTGCGTGAAGCCCAGCACCAACGATTGCATCAGCACACTGCCGTGGCCGTTCGGGTCGATGAACTGGGGCAGCAGCGACAAGTACATCACCGCCACCTTGGGGTTCAGCAGGTTGGTCACCAGGCCCATGGTGAACAGTTTGCGCGGGCTGTCCTGGGGCAGGCTTTGCACCTGGAACGGCGAGCGTCCGCCCGGTTTTACCGCCTGCCAGGCCAGATAAGCCAGGTACAGCGCCCCGCCAAACCGCAGCGCGTCGTACGCAAAGGGCACCGCCATCACCAACGCGGTAATGCCCAAGGCCGCGCACAGCATATAAACCAGAAACCCCAACGCAACGCCGCCCAGGGAAATAAACCCGGCCGCGCGCCCTTGGCAGATCGACCGCGAAATAAGGTAAATCATGTTCGGGCCGGGTGTGAGCACCATGCCGAGTGATATCAGCGCATAAGCGAGCCAATTGGACGATTCAGGCATGGTTGGGCTCTGGGGAGGTCTGTTCTGTCGACGCTAAACATCTGGTCAACGTTGTAAGGTTGGACGCCATGGTAGGGCGTTCAAAATGCGCGCGTTAGACACAGATCCGTGATCAAAACGTCATACACAAGCGACACCACTCAACCAGGGCAGGCCCATGATCGATTTCAATAACAAAGGCTTCGTCAGTCTGAGCAACTGGCCCAATTCAATCCCTGTACACCGCTCACCCTGTAGGAGCTGGCTTGCCTGCGAAGACGCCAGCCCAAACGCCGCCAAACTCTCAGTGTTACACCTAAGCAGTCCGCGCTACGCATAGCTTCAACCAACTGACTTTTCCCACGCAAGCCATCGAACAAAGCCAATATCAGCCCCCGATTCTGCCTCGTAGTCTCACTGCCTCGCACAAGGAAGTGAGCCGTCATGTCAGAACGCGCATACCCCATCACCGAAGAAGAACAGCTCAGAAGGCGCATCCTGTCGCCGCAGCCCAAACGCGTGCCCTATTCGCCACTCATTGACCTATCCGAGCCACTCCCCGGCCCTATATCAGCGCCCGAGAAGCTGCCCGGCTGTACCTTCACCAAACCCTGCCAGTTACCCGATGGAATCATTCATTACGCCGACCCTGCCGGTTACGTCCCCCTTGAACTGATCAAAGACTACGGCCATTTCAGCCTGCTGGGTGGGCGCGAATTGGACAGCCGAGGCGCGGTGGCCCTGCGCAAGATCAGCGGCAGCGCGCTCCCGGTTGGCTTGGGTCAGTTGGCGTTGCGCTCGGCCGTCGTGGAGTCCGCTGCTGCGGCTGCAGGCACCGTAGGCGCTGGCCTGCTGGCAGGTTTGGTGGGGCTGGTTTGGCCATCGGCGTTGGGCGATAGCGCGCTTTATAGCGAAGAGCAATTGCGCTCGATGCAAAAGGCACGCTCGCAGATGCGCTTGCATATCGAGCAACGCGAGGACGGCACGCTCAAGGGGTACGGTTTTTACACCGGCAACCACCCGAACTGGCAGATGATCGATGTCGTGCAATTCCAAAGCCGTGGCGATCAGTTTGTGGCGGATTTGGGCCAGGGCGTCGAGCTGATCTGGACGCCTGCGGTTGACCCTGGCGACACCCTTGGCATCCCGGCGTTGGAAGCTGCGCCCCAAGCGCCGGTGGTGTGGATCTACCCGCCGACGGAGAAGGCCGCGCAGATTCTGGTGAACCCGATTTATCCGCCGCAGTACCGGGATTTTATTCTGGTGTTCCCGGTGGAGTCGGGGGTTCGGTCGTTGTATGTGGTGGTTAATGAGCCGAGGAAGGGGCTACGAAACCCAGATCATAATTACTTCCCTGCACTCGAAGCCGAAGACATAACAGGCTTCCCTGGGCTGATCCCCCAAAAGCCGGTGACACCAAGAAAAGGCGGAGCGGGCTTACGTGAACGATGGATAGACGCAAAAGGAAGGAGAATATTTGAATGGGATTCCAAAAAAGGCGAACTGGAAGTCTATCGAAAAAGTGATTTGGAACACCTCGGCGCGTTTGACCCTTACACCGCCGAGCGTCGAGGACCTGCGGACCCAAAACGTCGGATTTACAAATAAAGAGGAACGCGCAAATGGCGATGAAAATCAGGTTGCGGTGGTACGAAAAACACAGTGATAACTTGAAAGCGGATGAGTACTCAGCGGCTATCGAAGACTCGGACGGTATTCTGGACGCGTTGGGTTTAGGTGAGGAAGCCGCGATATATGCGGATGTATTCAACCTGCTGCCTAACTGGATAACGATCATCCAGCCGTATTTCCAGCACACGATTGAACCCGGCCAGTTCGACTACCAGATTTCGTTCCGTTACCAAGGCGCGTGGCCACCGCCCCCGAAACAACCTAAGAAGGAGTCATGATGCAATGAGACCTGCATCGCAAAAGCCTCTTTATCGCTCAGTCAACACCCGAACCCATGGTGTACGCCACGGAAGCTGCGGCGCTTACCGGTACGAACGGCACAGCAAAGATGAAAAGCGCGCGCTATCAACTCGCGGATCAATGCACAGCCATCAACGACACGGGCTCGATTACACACCACTATTCCGCTTTCTCCTGTCCAAAGTCGGCCACCCATGGAGCCAGGTTTTCAGCGAAGCCAACGCTCGCCTGGACCGTCCGGACCCGGTGTTCTGGATGGTTGCGCTGCATGAAAGCGACAAGCAGGAATACGTAAGAACGGACGAAAACAGCTACTACAGCGGCTTGTGGGTGGACGAGGCTGGCCTGCTGCAAAAGGTCAACCCGCAGCTAACGCCCGAGCACATGACACACTTTTACGACTGCTGCACGCAAACGTTTAACGGTGTGGTGTTCGCGCACGCTTTACCGCGCGAACGGTGGCCAGTCGCCGCTTCGCTGGGGCACGACAGCGTCCAAAATTGATCAGCTGTGCCTCAACGCTTATTTGGACTGAAACGTCTCAAGATACGCCAATATATTTTCAATCTTCTCCTGGTCACTAATACCCCAGAAGATCATCCGCGTACCACTCACCACCTTCTTCGGTGCTTCGATATAGGCCGCCAGTTTGTCGCGGGTCCAGACAACACCGGAGTTTTTCATCGCGTCGGAATATTGGTAATCCGTGGTCGTTCCCGCCGGCCGGCCGATGATGCCGTTGAGTTGCGGCCCGAACCCACCCCGTGCGCCTTCACCGACACTGTGACAGCCGCCGCACGTCTTGGTGAACAGCTTGCCGCCCGCCTCGGCGTCGCCGGCAGCAAACGCCGCGTGGGCATTGAAGATCAGGGCTAGGGTCAACAAGGCATACTTCATTAGAGGGCTCCGCATCGAGTGTTGCCTGCGATTATGCCTGTTTAAAAGCGACTCCCCCTTCGTACTCTCAAGCAAACCACCAAACGACCACCCATCGTTTAAAAAACATCCAATCGAACCTATATGCCCGGCCCCCACTCCACCTACTGAACCCTGATGGTGGAGTAAGGATCATGGCTCAGCCATCGATTTTAGTGCTGGAAGACGACGAGATCATTCGGGCGTTAATGGTGGATGTGCTGGAGGACTTCGGCGCAGTGGTAACGTCGTTCCCTTCGGCCGATGAAGGGATGATTTATCTGGAGCGGGGCGACGAGCCGGTGGACCTGATTGTCAGCGATGTGCAGATGCCCGGCCTGCTTAACGGTTATGACTTGAGCCGTGTGGTGGCTCATCGCTGGCCTGAGGTTCAGGTGGTACTGACGTCGGGCAACACCACTATAGCGTCGCAACTGGGCGGGTCGGTGCGTTTTTTGCCCAAGCCCTGGAGTACCGACCACTTGATTGAATGCGTGCAGACCGCTTTGAGCCAGCAAGGTCTGTCGATGCATTGATAGCGTCGCGATATCACTTAAATCGAACTTCGCGGCCCGTTCTGCGGTCACTAAACCCGAAAGGAGCGACATTTCTGATCCGCTGGTCAGCCTTTTCGCTGCTCGCGTTCAGCTGACGACCATGAATTGTGTAGAATCGTCGCCCATTTTCACGCGTCATTCATGGCCGAGAGGCCCACAGTTCGAGCTCATTGAATGCATTCAAAGGCCCATGACGTTGGTGCGCCCTCCTTGTTGGAAACGTTGCGCACAGGCACGGGGCTGCTGCATGTCGCGTTGGAAAAGCGTCTGCCGTTCTTTTCCGAACGCCTGAGCACCGACTGGTACCGGCGCTTGTTGCAGGCGTATTACGGTTTTTATCAGCCGATGGAAGCTGCGTTGTATGACAGCGGCTTGATTCCCGATGGCTATGACGCTGCATTGCGTACGAAAACGCCCACACTGGTCAACGACCTCTACGCCCTCGGCCTGAACGAGCACACCCTGCGCACCCTGCCCCGTTGCACCCAGCTCCCCGACCTGGATACACCAGCTGCCTGCCTGGGCGCCTTGTATGTGCTGGAAGGCGCGACCCTCGGTGGGCAGGTGCTGCGCCGCGAAATGGCGTTACGCCTGGCGGTGGATGCCGATAACGGCGGTGCGTTTCTGGATATTTATGGCGTAGAGACCGGCCGACGCTGGAAAGACTTTCTCGACTACCTGGCTCGCCTGCCGCTGGACGCGACCGCCAGAGAGCGCGCAGTCATCGCTGCGCGTTCCACATTCAGCGGCTTTGAGCAATGGCTCGACAGCCAGGAGGTACTGCTATGAAACCCGACGATTTTGAAGAGCTGCTTGCCAACTGTGCTGACGAGCCCATCCGCTTTCCGGGGGCGATCCAGCCTCATGGTGCGCTGCTGACCTTGTCGGAGCCTGACCTGAACATCATCCAGGTCAGCGCCAACGTGGATACGTTGTTCAACCGTGCGCCCGAGGCGCTGCTGGGCCAGCCACTGCACACGCTGATCGGTACGGAGCAGGCGCACGCCGTGCAGGCCATGGCGCAGCACAACACGTTTCTCGACGCGCCAGCGCTGCATGTCACGCTTAACGGCACGCCCTTCGAGGGCCTGCTGCACCGCCATCAAAACGTGCTGATACTTGAATTCGAGCCGCACCTGGAAAATTTCAAACCGCGTGCGCTGAACGGTCGCACCAGTAACCTGGGCAAGATGCTGCAACGCTTGCAGGCCGCGAAAACCCTGCAAGCGCTGTACGAAATCAGCGTGAATGAAATCCAGGCCATGACCGGTTACGACCGCGTGCTGATCTACCGCTTCGAAGACGAAGGCCATGGCCAAGTGATCGCCGAAGCGTCGGCGCCGTCCATGGAGCTTTTCAACGGGCTGTTCTTCCCAGCGTCCGACATCCCGGAGCAGGCCCGCGAGCTGTATCGCACCAACTGGCTGCGGATTATCCCCAACGCGGCCTACGAGCCGGTACCGCTGCTACCCAAGCTACGGCCAGACACCGGCACGCCGCTGGACCTGAGCTTCGCCACCCTGCGCAGCGTGTCGCCGATTCACTGCCAATACATGAAGAACATGGGCGTGCTGTCGTCCATGAGCATCTCGCTGATGAAGGGCGACAAGCTGTGGGGCCTGATCAGTTGCGGCAACCGCGAGCCGCTGCTGGTGCCAAACGAGTTGCGCACCGCCTGCCAGACGATCGGCCAGGTGCTGTCGTTGCAGATCAGTGCCATGGAGGCCCTGGAACTGAGTCGTCAGCGCGAGGAAAAGGTCCAGGCGCTGGCACTGCTCGACCAGGCAATGAAGGGCTCGCAAGACACTGTGTTCGACGGCCTGGCCCAACAAGGCCGGTTGCTGATGGACCTGACTCGGGCGGGCGGCGTGGCGATCATCGAGGACCGGCAGTTGCACCGCTACGGCAACTGTCCGGAACCGGCGCAGATCCGAGCCCTGCACAAATGGCTGCAGGAACGCGACGAACCGGTGTTTTCCAGCCACAACCTGGCCTCGGTCTACCCACCGGCCGCCGAGTTCCAGCAATTGGCCAGTGGCGTGCTGGCCCTGCACCTGCCCAAGCCGGTGGACAACGGTGTGCTGTGGTTCCGCCCGGAAGTTAAGGAAAACATCAACTGGAGCGGCGACCCGCAAAAGCCGCTGGACCTGGAAAACTCCGACGGTAGCCTGCGCCTTCGCCCACGCACCTCGTTTGAAATCTGGAAAGTGGTGATGGCGGGCATTTCCACCAAGTGGAGCCATGGCGACCTGTTCGCCGCCAACGACCTGCGCCGCTCGGCCCTGGAGAACGACCTGGCCCGCCAGGTAAAGCGCGAGCAGTTGGCGGTGCGTGCGCGTGATGACCTGGTGGCCGTGGTGTCTCATGACTTGCGTAACCCGATGACCGTCATCTCCATGCTTTGCGGCATGATGCAAAAAGCCTTCAGCTCCGAAGGCCCGCACACCTCGCGACGGATCTCCTCAGCCATCGACACCATGCAACAGGCCGCCGGGCGCATGAACGTGCTGCTGGAGGACTTGCTCGACACCTCGAAAATCGAGGCCGGGCGCTATGTGGTCAAGCCTGTGCCGCTGGATGTGAGCCAGATGTTCGATGAGGCCTACTCGCTGCTCGCCCCGCTGGCGATGGCAAAAGGCATCGACCTGTCGTTCAACGCCGAGCCCGGCCTGCTGATCAATGCCGACCCGGAGCGCTTGTTCCAAGTGTTGTCGAACCTGATCGGCAACGCCATCAAGTTCACCCCGCGCCAAGGCAATATCGGCATCAGCGCCATGAGCAACGGTGAAGAAATCGTGTTCTCGGTGCGCGATTCCGGCGAAGGCATCGCGCCAGACCAGTTGCCTCATGTGTTCGAACGCTACTGGACAAAAACCGAAAACAACCCCACCGGCAGCGGTTTGGGGCTGTACATCACCCAGGGCATCGTCCAGGCCCACGGCGGCCAAATCGTTGCCGAAAGTGAGGTGGGTCGGGGCAGTGAGTTCCGGTTTACAGTGCCCAGGGTGATTGAAGGCTTACTGACCTGATGCGGTAAAAATGTGTGAGCGGGTAAATCTCATACTGGCAATATAACAACCGCTGCCAACCCGCCGCCCTGGCGCTCGCACAGCGTCAGGCTGCCGCCGTGCTCCAGCACAATCGCTCGGGCGGTCGACAGCCCAAGGCCTACACCACCCGTGCTTTTGTTGCGTGACCCCTCCAGGCGATAGAACGGCAGGAATACGTCTTCGCGATGCGCGGCAGGAATGCCCGGCCCACGGTCCAGCACGCGAATCACCACCTCGCCATGCTTGCTGTGCAACTCGATCTGCGGCGCCGTGCCGTAGTGGATCGCATTGTCCATCAGGTTGGTCATCACCCGTTTTAGGCCCAGGGGCCGGCCGAAGTACACCAGGCGCGACGGGCCATTGAAGGTGAGGTCGATGGACTGGTCGCGATAATCGTCGATCAGGGTCTGCAGCAACTCCGCCAGGTCCAGCTGGGTGGCTTGCTCCAGGCGGGCATCGTCGCGGAAAAATTCCAGGGCGGTGTTGATCATGGCCTGCATTTCATCGACGTCGCGAAACAGTCGCTGCTGCTGGTCGGCATCCTCGATGAATTCACCGCGCAGGCGCAGGCGGGTCAGCGGTGCGCGCAGGTCGTGGGAGATGGCGGCAAGCATCTGGGTGCGGTCCTCGATGAAGTGGCGCAACTGCGCTTGCATGCTATTGAAGGCCAGGATCGCCTGACGCATTTCGTGAGGCCCCACCGGTTCGATTGGCGGCGCGCGAAAGTCGCTGCCAAAGCGCCGCACACCTTGGGCGAAGTGTTGCAGAGGGCGCGCCAGTCGCCGGGTGGCGACCAGGGTGACGATCGCGGTAGAAACCAGTACCAGCAGCACCACGATCAGGCCGCGCACTTCATCGTCCAGTCCCCAACTGCGGGTGCCGGTGCTGAACATCAGCCAGGATCGATCGGCCAGTTGCATCAGCAGCACATACTGGCCGTTGCCGTCCGGCCAGTCGGCAGGCCCATACACTTCCGTGGGCCGCGTCGGGCCATCCAGCAGGTGCTTGAACACCTCTTCTCCCGTGCTGAGATCCGGATCAGTAAGCACCGGCAAACCAAACGTCGCTCGCTGCGCCGCCCAGGTCACGCTGAAAGAACCATCGCCCATCACCTGAGCAAGACGCGCCCGCTGCGCCGGCTCGGACGCCTCGATCACCCGCACCACCACGGCGACTTTTTCCAGCAGGCCGGTTTCGGTCAGCGGTGGCCTGGCCCACACCCCCGCCAGTTGCACGAACAAAGCATTGAACGCCAGCGCGGTGATCATCGCGACCAGCACGGTCAGCGCGATCCAACGCGCCACGGTGTCGCGCGGACGCTGGCTCATGAGCGGCTCACGCTGGCGGTGAACTGATAACCGCCGTTGCGCACGGTGCGGATCATTGCCGGGCGCTTGGTATCGAACTCCAGCTTGCGGCGCAGACGGCTCACTTGCACGTCGATGCTGCGGTCGACGGCGTCATGGCTATGGCCGTGCGCCAGGCTCAGCAACTGTTCGCGGGTGAGCACGCGTTGCGGGTGTTCGAGAAACACCAGCAGCAGGTCGAACTCACCGGACGACAGCGCAATCATCACTTGGTCGGGCGAGCGCAACTCCCGGCGCGTGAGGTCCAGTTGCCAGCCGTCAAAACGGATCAGCGGGCGCGCGGTCTGCCCCGCAGACGGTCGGCTTTCACCCGCTCGGCGCAATACCGCACGCACCCGCGCCAGCAGTTCGCGGGCGTCGAAGGGTTTGCTCAGGTAATCATCGGCGCCCATTTCCAGGCCCACCACGCGGTCGCTGAGCTCACCCATGGCCGTGAGCATGATCACGGGCGTAGCGTATTGCTGGCGCAGGCGCTGGCACAGCAGCAGACCGTTATCGCCGGGCAGCATCAGGTCAAGGATGATCAGGTCGGCGGGCTGATGTTCCATGGCCGTCCACAACTCGGGGCCACTGGCGACGGTCTCTACCGAATAGCCGTGTTGCAGGAAAAATTTCTTAAGCAGGGAGAGGACTTCAAGGTCATCGTCGACAATTAACAGATTGCTCACCGGCAGGCTTCACTCGGCTAGGTAAAGGCGCCATCTAAAACTATTCGACGCGGCCCGTCATATATTTCAACCGTGCAATAAAGCGTCAACCACGTAATAAACCTGACATCTTCGCCCAAGGCCGCCATGGGAACATTGTTCTCTGAAACACTCTTCAATATCGCAGTCATATTTTGCAGCGACGCGTTTATAGCGGCCTCGCTTGCACCGCTATTAAGGTTGGCCTGGCTTCGCTCCAAGAGGCGAAGTCATCCTCTCTTCAAAGAAGGAAACATCCATGATTAGCGGAATCAACCACTCACTGGGCAACATTCAATACCCTCCCCTGCAGCAGGATGATGCAGGGCCCCAGCGAAGGAAGCGCAGCATCGACACCACACAGGTGCAACTGAATACCACCGGGCTTGACGGCATGGAGGCCAGTGACCACAGCAAGAAAAGAAGTGGTGGGCTGGACAGCCTAGGCCGCGGCAACATACTTTAACCTGCCGTGTACGAGGGGCAGGTGCACGGCCTTTCGTACCCTACTTAACACTGCCATCACATTCGCTCGCTTAAACTCCGGTTCAATCCAGCCTGGAACCACCGTCTGCATGTCGCACTCCGACACACTACCCGCCGTACTGGCCGGCCCACTGCTGCGACGCCTTGAAGCTCGGCGTCTGGTGTTGTGGCTGGTAGCCAGTCGACCACTGGAACTGACCCTGAAGCTGCACCTGCCCACGCACGCACTGGACATTACCCTGGACCAGTGCCAGGTCGTCCCCGTGGGGCGCCAGGCGTTCATTCATTTGATCGATGTGTCGCTGGACGAAACGCTGCCCCTGGACGTCGCGATCAGCTACGACCTGGTGTTTGACAACACCGGCATCGCCGACTGGGCACCGCACCTGCTGTACGCCGACGCTCAATACCCCAGTTTCGTGTTGCATAGCCGTATCCATCAGTTGGTGCACGGCTCATGCCGCAAACCCCATCACAGTGCCGACGAAGGGTTGCTGTGCGTCGACCGCCTGCTGGCCGAGGCCAGAACCCCAGCCGAACGTCCGGCCTTGTTGATGATGAGTGGCGATCAGGTTTACGCCGACGATGTCGCCGGGCCGATGCTGCATGCGATACACGGCTTGATTGCACGGCTGGGGCTGTTCGATGAATACCTCGAAGGCGCGGTGGTCGATGACAGCGCCAGCCTCTACGGGCACGCCGCCAGTTACTATCAGCGCGCCGATCTGCTGCCGGCACTGGACAGCAACGAGACCTTGCGCGAGCGCTTCTTCGGTGGCGTGAAAAAGCCGATTTTCACCAGCAGCACCGCCGATAACCACTTGGTGAGCTTCGCCGAAGTCATCGCGATGTACCTGCTGGTGTGGTCGCCCACGCCCTGGACGCTGATCACCCTTGAGCGCCCACCGCTGAGCCTTGAACGACAGCAGCGTTACGCCAGCGAAGAGGTGCGGATCGAGCGATTCCGCGACGGCTTGCCCGGCGTCGCGCGGGTATTTGCCCACCTGTCGACCCTGATGATCTTTGACGACCATGACATCACCGACGACTGGAACCTCAGCGCCCAATGGGAAGAAACCGCGTACGGCCACCCCTTCTCCAGGCGCATCATCGGCAATGCCTTGCTTGCTTATCTGCTGTGCCAGGGCTGGGGCAACCAGCCGGATGCGTTTGCCGAACTGCTGCGCCAAACCCAAGCGCTGACCACCCAAACCCAGGCCAACCACCTGGACGCAGCCGCCCAGGACGCATTACTCGAAGCGCTGCGCAGATTCCAACACTGGCATTACGTACTGCCCACCACCCCAGCGTTGCTGGTGTTGGACACCCGCACCCGGCGCTGGCGCAGCGAGTTCACCCTCAAGCAACCCTCCGGCCTGCTGGACTGGGAAGCGCTGAGCGAACTGCAGCAGGCGCTGCTCGACCACCCTTCGGCCATCATCGTCTCGCCCGCACCGATTTTTGGCGTGAAGCTGATCGAGACTGTGCAAAAAGTGTTCAGCTGGTGCGGTTATCCGCTGCTGGTGGACGCCGAAAACTGGATGGCCCATCGCGGCGCCGCCCAGGTGATTCTCAACATTTTCCGCCACTCCCGCACACCGGGTAACTACGTGATTCTGTCGGGCGATGTGCACTATTCGTTCGTCTACGAGGTGCTGATTCGCCACCGCAACGCTGGCCCCAGGATCTGGCAGATCACCAGCAGCGGCATCAAGAATGAATTCCCGCCACGCCTGCTGGAATGGTTCGACCGTCTCAACCGCTGGCTCTACTCCCCACGCTCGCCACTCAACTGGTTTACCCGGCGCCGCACCATGCAAGTGGTGCCGCACATTCCGGAACATGCCGAGGCCGGCGAGCGATTGTGGAACTCAGCCGGGATCGGCCAGGTGTTTTTCAACGAACAGGGCCAACCTGAGGCGATTTATCAGCACAACGCCGATGGGAAGCCTCGGACGAAAATGATGGCGCCGCGCCCTTAAAAAACACCCCATGTTCCCTATTCAAAGGCCGCCGACCGCGGTGTACAGTAGCGTCAGCCATGGAGTATCGGCGTCAACGACAGCTGGCCTTGGAAGCCGGTTCACGCAGGAAGCGCGTAGATGGACGATACAGCCGGCAACGAGCCGCTGCGCAATGACATTTCCGACCTCAGTGCCGACATGTTGCACGCCATCATGGAACTGGTCAGCGACGGGATATGGGATTGGAACGCCAATACCGGGTTCGTCTACCGCAATCCCGGTTGGTACGAAATGCTGGGCTATCCGCGGCACTCCCTGGAAAACAGCGTATTCACCTGGGAGAACGTAATCCATCCTGAAGATTACGCACTTGTCATGGCCGGGTTTGATGACTATATCTGCCAACGCACCCCCCATTACCGAGCCGAATACCGCTGTCGAAAATACGACGGCACTTACCTCTGGGTCGAAGACCGCGGCTATATCCTTGCGCGCAATCCTGACAATTCGGTAGCGCGCATGGTGGGCGCGCACCGCGATATCCATGCACGCAAGTGTTCCATCGAACGCCTTGAAAAGCGTAACCGGACCCTTGAGGCCTTGGTGGTCGAGCGCACCCTTGAATTGTCACGAGTCAATCAGCAGTTGCAATTGCAACTGGACGAAAACCGCTCCCTGGCCGAACGGGATGCCCTGACGCGCATCGCCAACCGTTATCGCCTGGAAAACGTAATGCTCCAGGCGTGCGACCGTGCCGAGCGCTTTCGCTTGCCACTGGCGCTGGTGGCTATGGATATCGATGATTTCAAGCCAATCAATGACCAATATGGCCATGAAGTAGGCGACCAGACGCTGATCCGGGTAGTGGAGGGCCTGGAAGCCTGCGTACGTGCAGGTGACTTGCTGGCACGCTGGGGCGGCGACGAGTTTATGCTGGTTTTGCCCAACACTACTCTGCAGACGGCCAAGGAGCTGGCCGAAAGGCTGCGCCATAAAGTCCAGGAAACGGCCGCCGTTGGTGATACCCGGATTACCCTGAGCCTGGGCGTGGTGGAGCGGCAATTGGGCGAGTCACCGGCAGCCCTGATGGCGCGCGCTGACCAAGCGCTTTATCGGGCCAAGGCGGCGGGGAAGAATGGAGTGTCGGAATAGATAACCGTTAGCCACCGGTCAGTGTGTACTGGAGCGTGGCGCCCCGAGCGCACATCCCGACTTTTAATAATGATCCGGCGACTTTATTTCGTTTGCGGCAAGGGCGCTTGCGCGGCTTAGATAAAACCCAGCCCATCACTGCCGAGTCAACGATTCATGAGCCGCGAAACGATCAGCCAGTCGATTTCCATCGTCCATCCCATCAGCCTCAGCCACGGTAAAAACGCCGAAGTCTGGGATACCACGGGTAAGCGCTACATCGATTTTGTCGGCGGCATCGGCGTACTCAACCTCGGCCATTGCCACCCTGCGGTGGTGGAAGCGATTCGCGAGCAAGCGACCCAGCTCACCCACTATGCGTTCAACGCCGCGCCGCACAGGCCCTACATCGAGTTGATGGAGCGCCTGACTGCGTTTATTCCGGTGAGCTACCCGGTCAGCGGCATGCTCACCAACAGCGGCGCGGAAGCGGCGGAAAACGCCTTGAAGATAGTACGCGGCGCCACCGGCCGCACGGCGGTGATCGCGTTTGACGGCGCGTTCCATGGCCGCACCCTGGCCACCCTCAACCTCAATGGCAAGGTCGCGCCCTACAAGCAAAAGGTCGGCGTACTGCCAGGTCCCGTGTATCACCTGCCCTACCCCAGCGCCGATAACGGCGTGACCTGCGCCGAAGCGCTGAAGGCCATGGACCGCCTGTTCAGCGTGGAAATCGACGTCAACGATGTGGCCTGTTTCATCATTGAACCGGTACAGGGCGAAGGCGGTTTCCTCGCCCTGGATATCGAGTTCGCCCAGGCCCTGCGACGCTTTTGTGACGCGCACGAGATCCTGCTGATCGCCGACGAAATCCAGTCCGGTTTCGGTCGTACCGGGCAGCGATTTGCCTTCTCGCGCCTGGGCATTGAACCCGACCTGATCCTGCTCGGCAAAAGCATCGCCGGCGGTATGCCGCTGGGAGCGGTGGTGGGGCGCAAGGCACTGATGGACAACCTGCCCAAAGGCGGCCTGGGAGGTACCTATTCCGGCAACCCCATCGCCTGCGCCGCCGCCCTGGCGACGCTTGAGGTCATGACCGATGAGCGCCTGCAGGTATGGGGCTCGCAGCAGGAAGCGGCCATCATGGAACGTTATCACGCGTGGCGCGCGCAGCGCCTGTCGCCTTATCTAGGCCGTCTCACCGGCGTGGGCGCCATGCGCGGCATTGAACTGGCGCATGCCGACGGCACGCCGGCCACCCGGCAGCTGGCCCAATTGCTGGACCTGGCGCGCGCTGCCGGCCTGCTGCTGATGCCCAGTGGCAAGTCACGGCATATCATCCGCTTGCTGGCACCACTGACCACCGAACCGGCGGTGCTGGCCGAAGGGCTGGACAAACTCCAAGCCTGCCTCGAGCAACTGGACTAGACGCGTACGCTCACTGAGCTCTCTGACGGGGCGCCTTGACCTGACTCCCCTGCCCCCTGAAAATGCCCGACGCTTTTTTGTCTCCCCGTTTACTGAAGTAGTGAAATTTCAATGTCCGATTCGTACACCGCTGAATCCGCCGAAGCCTCCGTAGTCGCCTTGCACGCCAAAGCCGAGTACGAAAATGCCATCCATCTTTCACAGCATGTGCCGGCGGCCAAGATCATCAGCGAAATGGTGCTGGACGCGTTTCATACCTCCAAGGAAAGCGACCAGATCCGCGAGTTGCGCGTGGCCATCCGCCAGGCCCATGACGCCTTCGACGATGATAAAGCCTACGAGCTGATGGGCCAGCTCAAGCAATTGAAAGACGCCGAAGCCGCCGATAACGCCGCCCTGGAAGACCTGAGCAGCCAGTTCTCCATCAGTCGCATTCTGTCCAGTTTCAAGGACGATCCCCAATTCCAGGAGTTGGTCTACGGCCTGGCCCTGAAGGTGCTGAACCAGTCACACCAGGCCATCAGCAACCCAAGCGCCGGCAAGGGCAAGGCCGCACGCGGCAAGAAGGAAGCCGAGGTGTTTGTGATCAGCAAGGATGGCATCAGCGTCACCCTGCCGCTGCGCACACCGCGCTCCAAGCTCAATGTGGACCGCGAAGCGCTGGAGTTCCTGGGACTTACCTTCGTGGGTGAAGGCAGCGAGGCGGAGCTGGAAAGTGAAACCTTCGTTGACAACAGCGGTGTGGAGCAGCCGGTCACGCGCAGGAGCATCGTGACCGCACTGCAACAACAAAGCGCTTTTGACGGTTACTCCATCGCCGCCCAGTAAGCGCTCGACGCTATAGACTGCGCAGGATGACCAGCGCCTGTTCGACCTGGGCAAGGGTGACGTGCCGGCCCACCGAGGCACGCACGAAGTGGGTGACGCCCAGGTCCTTGAGCAGCAACGGGGTATGGGCGGCCGTGCCCGCCCAGAGATTGAGCCCCAGTTCGCGGGCCTGGCCCACAAATGCCTTGGCTGGTCTGTTGTGCGGCACGAACGAGACAATTGCGGTCTGTTCGAACTGGTCGCACATCAGGGTCAACTGCGGCAGGCGGCGCAACTCCTGCGCCAGCAGCCCATAGGGCTCCGTGCTCACTTGCCCGCCTCCTGCCTGCGCGTATTCCTGCAATGCGGTGTGCAAACCCACCAGGGACGAAAAACTCTTTTCTGCGATCTCCAGCACCCGAGCGCCACACGCGTCTACCCGGTTAACCTGGCCATCGGTGCTGGCAGCGTGCAGATCGGCAAAATTGAGCTGCAATTGACCCAGCAGGCGTGGCGACACATAGGCAATCCCGCTGCCACGCGGCCCGCAAAGAAACTTGCGCCCCGCGCCCGTCAATAAATCACAGTGCATATCACGCACGTCCAACGGCAACTGCCCCAGCGACTGGCACGCATCCACCACATACAACGCGTTCGACCCCTTGAGCAGCGCGCCCAGTGCTTCCACCGGGTTGATCACCCCACAGCACGAAGGCAGGTGCGACACGCTGACCAGAAACACGTCGTCGTCCAGATGGCGCTGTACCCATTCAAGGTCCAGCGGGCTGGTGGCCGTGGTCGGTATCACTTCGACGCGAATCCCACGCGATAGCTTGAGGTAGTTGAAAAAGATCAGGTTCGCGGCATATTCCGAGGTAGACACCCACACCCGCTTGCCTTGAGGAAATTGCAGTTTGCCAAGAATGCTGGTCCAGGCTTCGGTGGCGCTGCTGAAAAAGCCAATCTGCGAAGGCTGCGCATTCAGCAGGCCGGCCATCACCCGGTACAGGTCGACGTTGAGCAATTCTTCGTAGGCCAGCTCGGTTTCGTAGCTGCCTATTTGCGCTTCCATGGACATGAAGCGCTGCATCGCATTCACAGTGGCCGGCGACATCAGCCCTGCGCCGGCGGTGTTCAGATGAACTCTATTCATTTTCATGCTTCCTTGTTCCACAACACAGCTGAGCCCTTCATCACGCCCACCGCCACCGCGAACAACAGCAATATCGTGCCCGCCAGCAACCAGGGCGAAGGCAGGGATGGCTGTGATACCAGCATGAACGCCAGCGAAGGGGTGATCATCACGCCGATATTCACCCCCGCCGAGTAATAGCCGAGGTTACGGTCCACGGTGTGACGGCTGGAGATACTGCTGACGTAATGGGTGATGCCGGGAAAGATGATCATCTCGCCCAGGCTCCAGAGCACGGTCGCCACCAGCAGCAACGCGCCGATATGGCTGAAGCCCATGAGGAAGAACCCCACGCCCGCGAACAGAAAACCGGCCACCAGCGCTCGGCTGCTCGACAGGTGCGACATCCGCTGATTGATCGGCACCTCGAACAGAATCACCAGCAGTGCATTGATGAAAAAGATGATCCCGACGTAGTACGCCGGCAAATCGGTGTAATTGATGATGTAGGCGGACAGAAACGTCGGCGGCAGCGCGTAGGCAATGTGCACCGGCAATGCAGCCAACAAAATCACCAACAAGCGCGAGCGCTCGTGCAATGCGCTCTCCGGCAAACCGTTGCCCTTGCTGGCGACGGCGGCGCCTTGGGCCACCGGCACCGCGCGCCCGAACCGCAGGCAGGCCACGAACGCCACCAGGGACAATGCCGCGTTGAGGTAGAACACCGCGTCGGCATTACTCAGGAAGATCAGGCTACCCAACAGCGGCCCGATCGCCATGCCGATATTGATCGCCAGACGGTTGCAAGAGAACGCCACTTTGCGCGATTCGCTGCTGCTGTGGGTGACCGTTTCGGAGAACGTCGCCGGCGTGAAGGCCTCGTAACAGGCGCCCCACAGGAACGACAGTACAAACAGCACCGCCGTGTTATCCACCGACGGAATGATCAGCAGCAGCACCGCATTAAGCAGCAACGAACCGAGGATCACCCGATTGGCGGAAAACCGCTTGATCACGCCGCCGATGATCAAGTCCACGAACAACGCGCCCGCGCCATATACGCCCACCAGCAGCCCTGCGGTTGCCGCCGATACGGCGTGCTGATGAATCAGGTACGCCGCGTAGAAAGGGAACGCCATGGTGCCCATGCGGAACACCAGGGTGATCAGGAACAGCAACTGCAGGCGAGCGTTGAGCCCGCGCAACGCGCGATACGTGCCCATCATCAGCGAATCACATAAACGTTGTCTTTGTATTGGCGGATCTGCTCGTAATCCTGATCGATATCGCGCTGATTCTCCGATAACAGGAACACTCGCAGCGGGCTGCTGAGCAGGTCCACGGTCTTTTTCATCAGCTTGCCGGCCTTGTATTTGACGCTCAGCTTATGCACCGAGGGCAGCCCCTCGATCAGGTGGATCGCCTCTTCGTTGAAGCCGGTCACCTCGCCTTGAAGCGTGGTGTCGGTGTTGATGACACAAGCTTCCCGCAGCTTGTGGTAGCGCTTGGCGGCGTAGTTTGCCTTGAACGCCTCACCGTCGCAGTACGCCAGGTAGGTGAGCTGTGCCTGGTTGCCGCCCAGGCTGATGTCATGGAACCTGGGTTCCATGTTGCCGTTCAAGCGCGCACCGACTTCCACCAGCGCGGGGCCGGCTTCGGTGAGGATGACTTCCGAATGGGCCGGGCCGTTATTGATACCCAATGCCTTGAGGACTTGCACGATGTAGTCCACCAGCACGTTGGCCTCGGCACTGTCCGGGGCAATCAGCACGTCGCGGTCGTAGATGTTCTTGCCGCCGCTGATTTCTCGCTTCACATAGCGCCAGATCCCACACACGTAGGTCTGTCCATCACGGCTGACGGTATCGACGATGTACTCCGACCCCTTGAGGTAGGACTGGCAAAGAATCTCCGTGTTGGGCAGGCCGAAGATATCCAGGTTGGACACCACCTCCTCACAGGCGCGCTTGACGTCCTCAAGGTTGTGGCAGATGGAAACCCCGTCGGTGGACGCCGAGCTCAACGGTTTGATCACGCAGGGAAACACCTGGCCGGCTTCTACCCAGGCCAGCAGCTCGGCGGGGTCCGAGGATTTGATCTGGCGTGCGGTCAACAGCCCCGCGGCGGCGACTTTGTTGATCATTTCAAACTTGTCGCGGCGAGCACGCGAACCTGCACTGCCGTTGGTGGTGGAGAGTTGCAATTGTTCACTCAGGTAGTCGGCGAATGGCACGCCCGGCTCCTGGCCAGCAATGACGGCGGTGACGTTGAATTCACGCAGGCGTTGCACGATCTCTTCAGCGTTGTTGTTGAACGCCAAATTGTGCTCGAACTCGGACAGGTTCGGCCCAAGCATGCTCGGCATCAGCTCGGGCGTACTCTGAACATGGATCAGGCTGAAACCGGCATCTCGAAAATACTGGGGCAGGAAATTACCGCTCGAGTAGACATCCACCAATGCGACGTACTGCTTCATAAGAATATCCTTTTCAGTAATGAGTGGCGGTTTCAGAGGCCCGCTGCGAGGCTACGTCATCCAGCGCCAGGAAAATGTTCTGCGGAAACTCAGCCACACGGTGCAGCAGGTGCAAGTACCAGTTGGTGCCGTACACCGCCGACACCCGGGCCTTGACCTGGCCCTGGTCCTTTACCGCCTTGATCAGTTCAGGGCGCACGCCGTGGAGCATCTCCAGCTCGCCTCGGTCGGCGATGCGGCTGGTGAGAATCTCTTCAACCAGCAGTGGGTCCTGGGTGGCGAAAGCAAACGGCCCGCGGCCACCGTTGATCCGGTCCAGCAACCCCAGGTAACGCTCGTTGAGCGCCTCGCCACGGGGTAAGGCAATGGCGGCAGGCTCAGCATAGACGCCTTTGACCAGGCGTACCTTGCAGCCGGTTTCCAGGACCGCGCCCAAGTCATCCGGGGTGCGGTTCAATTGCGCCTGGAGGGTGATACCGACGTTGGGAAAACGCCCGCTCAGTTGCAGGAAGATATCGAGGATCGAATCCGTCCATTGGGAGCGCTCCATGCTGATGATTACACCGACATTCTTGTCGTCTGCATGGGCCAGGATCTTCGAGCAGTTCTCGATCGCCAGCTCCCTGGAAATGATGGTGCCGACGTTGGACAGGTCAAACCCCAACTGAGGCGGCTCGCCCAGCTTGGGGTGCTGCGCGATCAAGTCGATCAGCTTCAGGTACTCATCGGTTGCGGTGGTCACCTCGGCCAGCGTAGTCGCTTCCTCGCCGACGAACTCGACGCCGGTGCGATAGCCCTTCTCCAACAGGGCGCCCAGCTTGTCGAGCATCTCCAGGCGGTCTTCGGAAATAATGTAGCGAAGGGCTGCAGGACGCAGGAAATCGCGCAGCGTCTCGCTGGCCAGGAACAAGTCGCGATAGGTCTTGTTCGCCGCCAGCTTCTTCAGGGCCAAGGTTGCCAGCAGGCTGTTGTCGGTCGTGTTCATGGCATTAAACCCCGTAGGCCTGGTTGAGCATGCGACGTGCGAAACTCGAGTCGTCGGCGTGGTTGGCAATTTTGTGAGCGCGGAATTTGGCCGCGTAACTGAGCAGGGTTTCCTTGTGGCGGCTATGCCGGTCACGGGTAAAAATCCCGGCCCAGAGGTTGTCCCAACGCGCGTACTCGGGGTGCGACATCAGCAGCTCATGGGCCTTGCGCATGTTCCAGTGGGGGATAGACGGGTGCAGGTGGTGCACGAGGTGGTAATTATCGTCGTGGCGGCCGAAAAAGAAGTTTTCCAGCGCATTGCCCTTACGGTTACGGGTCAGCAGGAGCTTTTCGCTTTCAACGGCGGGCAACGGATAATGCTCGGCCAGCTCGATGATCCAACCCACGGCTACGGCGGCCGTGAACAGCGGCACGAACCAGAACAGCACCAGTTCAACCGCAAGGCCAAACCAGGCAACCACTGCAAAAATCACTGCCCAGTAGGCCCACATCAGCACGCGTTCCTTGCGGATGCGCGCGTCCTGGCCCTGGAGCCGGTCCTTGACGATGTACTTGATGTATTGAAGGGTGCGGTAACCCGATAACGCCATCACCACGTTCTTCAGGAAGAACTCGCGCTCGCTTTGCTGGAGGTCGTACAGGCCGCACTTGAGATGGAAATTGTAGTCCGGGTCTTTTTCCGGGTGCCCCAGGTGCACATGGTGGTTTTTGACGTGCGAGGTGCTGTAGGACTGGTAAAGATGGAAGATCAGGTACCCCGAGAGAAAGGTACCGGCAAACCAGTTGATCGCCCGGTTTTTCGCCAACAGTTTGTGACTTGACTCGTGCAACACGTTCGCCAGGGCACGTTGAGTGGTGCCGATGAGAAACAGCGAAACGGGATAAAACCAATAGCTGACGCCCACGGACAGATAAATGGCAAAGGCGATGATTGAATAATCCTTACCCAGTGCTATCGCCCAATGGTAGTTATCTTTCTTGCACAGGTGCTTGAGCATCCCGAAGGTTTCACGGGAAATACCCGCAGCGTTTTGGCCACCTGGCTCTATGTTTTTATCGACCAGCATAATCACTCCATAATTAAGCGGCACGCTGCAACACGCCTATCGCCTAGAGCGACGATGATTTTTTGGGGTGTTGCGGCTCTTGTTTTTTTGCCTGAGCTAAACTCATTGGCTGCAAAAAAACTAAAGCACCGCTTGATAGTGAACAAGCTGCCCTTTTAGACAGGTAGCGCCAAAACACAGGCGCAGGCACGCGCCCTCCGGTGAAAATTCACTGGAGGGCGCGGGGGTAATAAAGAAAATGCCTGAGGGTCAGGCCTGTTGGCGGATATAACCCAGCTGCAGGGCTTTGCGAATGGCGGACTTCCCGTTGGTCACATCCAGCTTGCTGAAGATATTCTTCATATGGAACTTGACCGTGCGCGGACTCATTGAAACCAGCAGCGCTATTTCATTATAGGTCTTGCCCAGGCTGGTCCAGGACAATACCTCCGTCTCCCGAGGTGTCAGCACGGTTTCTGTGGGGACCACGGCTTGCGCCGCTTCCAGGGCCTCGTCATAGACCGAGACCAGCAGCATCTGCAGTTCACTTTTATTGGCGAGCACCCGATCACGAAACTGTTGATGTTCGCCAAAACTGCACAAGTTGAGGATGGAATAAAACCCCCGGTTTCCATGCACGATAAAACTGGCACCCTCAGCGACGGGGGCACACGGCCCTGGCACCGGGACCGCTTCTGCCGCGGGTGCAAGGATGTTTTCATCGCTCCAGAAAAACGGCTTTATGCGGTTTTTGGACAAGGACAGCAATTGACCACGCTGGTAAAAGTCATCCGCAGTGTCACCACGGTCCAGCGCATCGGGGTAGTTAGTGATGATTTCCGCTTCATCCAGCGTGGGCCCACACTGATAGACCTCAAAATGCCCGAGGCCACGTCGGCTCAGCTCGGCATCGAGCAATTGATGCACATCGGCAGGTTGCATGAGCGTGTTGTTATTGGTTTGTCCATCGCTTCGCATGAATATCGTCCCTGATGAGTGACAACGGGTGAGGTTAACGATCCGACAGGAGAGCTTCAATCCGTAAGCTTCCGACCAGAACCGACCCACACCGTAGGAAAATTCCTCTATACAAGGGAAAGAATGAAACACGCCTAGCGAACTTGTCCAGTGCTTGCGATGGTGAGCCGACGGCGAGCAGGTGCAGCCGTTTTCAATCAGGCTATCTGTGCCGCGAACACCTCGCAAAACCGCTGCATTTGCTGCTTATTACCCACCGTCACCCGCACCCACTGCGGCCAGTTCTTCCACACCCGTCCGACCAGCACCTGCTGGACAGCCAGGCGCTCAACCACCTGCTCTGCCGGCTGCCTCACGTCGATCATGAAACAATTGCTCTGTGAAGCCGTGCAGGCATAGCCCCGGCCCTTGAGCCAAGCGATCGTCTCATCACGCAAGCTGGCATTGAGCGCCTTGCGCTGGCCCAGCAACTTGACGTCTTCCAGGCTGGCCTGCGCACCCAGCAGGCTGGTGCCGGCCGGTACGTTGTCGCCGCCGAACACCGCCAGGCGCTCCAACAGCCTGGGATGGCCGATCGCCAAACCCAGGCGCGCGCCGGCCATACCGTAAATCTTCGAGAAGGTGCGCAAAACCAGCACATCGTCGTGATCCTTGACCCAACTCACGCAACTGGGGGCATCGCAGAAGTCGATATAGGCTTCGTCCACCACCAGCACGCTGCCTTCGGGTTTGTTCGCCAGTGCCTGGCGGATGGCCTCGGTGGGAGTCAGGGTGCCGGTCGGGTTGTTCGGGTTGCACAGGTACAGCATGCCGGCCTGGGGATTGGCCGCGAGCATGGCCGGTACATCATGGGCATGCTGGGCATTGAGGTCCACTTCATGCACCGCTGCCTTGTTCGATTCGGCGGCCTGGCGAGGAACTTCGTAGGACGGCGTGGCCATCACCAGGCCTCGGGCCGGGCTGGTGAATGCCAACACGGCATAGCGCAGAGCGGCCATGGAGCCGGCGAACACCGCCACGTTGTCCTCGTTGATGCCTTGCTGCCGGGCAAACAGCGCCGCCAACGCATACATGTGCGGGTAAGGATAACGCCCCGATGCCGCCATCCCCGTCTGCATCGCCTCAAGCGCCGCTTTTGATGGCCCATAAGGGCTTTCGTTGTAATTGAGCAATACAGGGCCAGACGCCGTCGGCGCAGGGCTGGCGACCGCCCAATCGAGATGCCCAAGCACAGGCAAGGCCGCGCCCAGGGCGAGAAGGGACCGACGACTGACGCTGACCATGGTGACTACTCCTTGTAGGCGAACGGGAAATTCGTACGAGTCGTACAGAGGAGTATGACGAGGAAAATGTCGCCCGATTTAGCAACACCCGCTTAGCCACGCCAGCGCCGTCCACCACGCCTGACCTGCCAGCACGATGCACTCAACGCTTTATTGTCGAGGAGGACGCATGTAACACTCCTCGCCGGGAAGCCAGAAATGCTTCACGACACGCTCTAGGCTGCGGGTCTCACGCGGCAATGGACGATCAGGAAAAAGGAACGGGTGAGCACGTGATGCACAGACGGGAAAAAACCGAGCACCTGAAAAGCAACATCAGGTACTTGATCAAAAGTCGCGGCGAAACCCAGCTTTCGTTAAGCAGCGCCGCAGGCCTGACCAGGACCACCATCTACAACATCCTGGAGGGCAAGGTCGCCAACGTACAGCAGTCGACCATTCGCAAGATCTCCGACTTTTTCGGCGTCTCCTACGAAGAAATCGAGACCATCAACTTCGAAGCCAAGGAAATCATCGAGAGCAATGTTTCTCCGCTGGGCAATATGAACCCGGCGGCGGTGCCGGTGCTCAAGGAAAGCCTGTTGATGCAGAACCTGGGCAAGCGTATCGGCGAGCTGGCCACGCTGTTTCCGCTGACGTACTACTTCGGCGTGTCCTGCAATTTGATCGGCGTAGAGCTGGAACACGGGATTCCGGGCCTCAATGAGCCAGGGGACCTGCTGATCGTGCAAAAGGGTGCGTCCAGCGACGACAAGGAAAAGCTGGTGTACGACCGTGCCACCAAAAAACTGTTCATTAGCCTCGAACCCTGTGCACATTCAGATCGCCTGTGTGTCATCGGCGATATTCTCGAGGAGCGCTTCAATGACCACGGCTGAAACAAGCATTGAAAACAGCAAATACAAGCTGCTGGGCTTTGAAAATGACAAGCGCCTGGCGGTGGTCATGGTGATCGCCACCGGCAAGGTCATCAAGATCAAGCTCAGCGAAGTGCTCAACAGCGAAATGATGGACAACTTCAACAAGCTGGAAATCAAGAACCTCTACAAGAAGTTCTACTCACAGGCCGGCACACTCACCGCGTACGAGATGAACGACCGCAATGAAAACTCGTGGATGATCTACATCATCCTGAACCTGTTGCTGTTCACGTTCTATATTTTCACCAGCATCGCCGCGACCAAACCGATTTACCTGGAATCGATGGGCATCATCGTCACGCCGGGCACTTTTCTCTACCCGTTGACCTTCCTGATCGTGGACCTGCTGAACGAGAACTTCGGCCTGCGCCTGGCCCGCAGGGCGATTCTGTTTGCGTTTGCCAGTAACGCGATGATCATCATCCTGCTCTATGGCTCGACGTTCCTGCCTGGGTTGCCGGGCTGGAAACTCGATGGACCTTACAACGACGTGATCCTGCAAGTATCGTCGGTGCTGATCGCCTCTTCGGTGTCGTTCCTGGTGTCGGAGAACATCAATTCCTACCTGCTGTGCAAAATCAAGGAACTGACCAACTCCCGATACCTGTACCTGCGGATTTTCCTCAGTACGTTCTTTGCGGTGATCATCGACAGCTTCCTGTTCTGCTTTATCGCTTTCTATGGCGTCATGCAGACCAGCGACATCTTGAGCATGATCTATGTACAGATCGCGATCAAAGTCGGCTTTGCGTTCTTCAACATCCTGCCCGCCTATGGGGCGCGTTCGTTGTTCAAACGCTATCTGACCAGTGCCAGCGCATAAGCTCTATGGGCTGCTGCTCATGTGGGAGGGGGCTTGCCCCCGATGGCGGTGTGTCAGCTGAACATCCATTCACTGACACGGCCTCATCGGGGGCAAGCCCCCTCCCACATTTGATCACCTGGCTCTGGATCGAGCTACTTCAGTTGCAACTTGTGCTTGAGGCTTTGCATCACATCCGCCTTGTTCTGCAGGTATTCATTCAAGCCTCGCGCGCGCAGGTTGCACGCATCACATTCGCCACAGCCGGTGCCGATGATGCCGTTGTAGCAGGTCAGTGTCTGCTCGCGCACCAGCTCCAGTTGCCCATGGTAATCGGCCAGGGCCCAGGTCTCGGCCTTGTTCAGCCACATCAGCGGGGTGTCGAGACGCACGTCGTATTCCATGCCCAGCTTGAGGGCCTGGTTGAGCGCTTTGACGAACTCGTCACGGCAATCCGGGTAGCCCGAAAAGTCGGTTTCGCAGACGCCGGTGATCACGGTCTGCGCCTTGACTTGATAGGCGTAGATCGCGGCCAGGGTCAGGAACAGGATATTGCGCCCCGGCACGAAGGTGCTCGGCAGGCTCTCACCTGAGCTGTTCACGGTCGGCACGGGGATGTTGTCGCGGGTGAGGCTGCTGATCGCCAGCTCATTGAGCAGCGACACATCCATCACTTTGTGCACGGTGGCGCCCAGTTGCTTGGCCAGCTTGCGGGCCACTTCGATTTCCGCCACGTGGCGCTGGCCATAATCGAAGGTGATGCAGTGCACTTCGTCATACAGCTTCAGCGCCTGGATCAGGCAGGTGGTCGAGTCCTGCCCGCCACTGAACACCATAACGGCTTTTTTACTCATTGCATGGCTTCCCGCAGTCGTGGAATTAAGTAGGAGCGAGCTTGCTCGCGAAAAACGTCAACGATAACGCAGCGCATCCCGTTTGACACAGCACTCAATAAAAAGCCCCGCGCATCTTCCGAAGGCGGGGCTTTTCACTGCAAGACCACTCAGTGTGCGTAGGTCAGCAACAGCTCTTTCGGCACTTGGAAATCCAGGGACATCATCACGCTGAGCGCGGTGATGGTGAAGATCGAGAACACGAACAGCTTGCGCGCCCAGACGGTGTCATCCACCGCCTTGTAGCCGGTCCAGGCCATGTACAACCAGTACATGCCCATGGCCGCGGCGACGGCGAGGTAGCTCATGCCGGCGTAGCCACTGAAGGTCAACATCAAGGTCGCCACGAGGAAGGCCAGGATGTAGAGCAGGATGTGTTTCTTGGCTACCTGGATGCCACGCTTGACCGGCAGAACCGGAATCGACGCAGCCAGGTAGTCATTGAAGCGGAAAATCGCGATGGCGTAGGAATGCGGCATCTGCCACAGGCTGAACATCACCAGCAGCACCAGCGCTGCCATGTCGAAGCTATTGGTTACAGCCACATAACCAATCACCGGCGGCATTGCCCCCGACAGACTACCCACCAGCGTGCCGTGTACCGACTTGCGCTTGAGGTAGAGGCTGTAGAGGCCGACGTAGATGACAAAACCGATCACGGCAAACAGCGCCGCCAGCGGATTGGCCACCTTGTACAACAACACCACGCCCGCAACACCCAGGACGGTCGCGAAGATCAGTGCCAGTTTCAGGGAGATAAGGCCCTGGACCAGCACACGATTCTTGGTGCGCTCCATCTTGATGTCGATGTCACGGTCGATGCAGTTGTTGAACACGCAACCGGAAGCAACCACCAGGGACGTACCGATCATCGCAGCCAGGAAGATGGCCAGATCGACATGTCCCTTGGAGGCCAGGAAGAAACCGCCCGCCACAGAAAGCACGTTACCGAAAATGATCCCCGGTTTGGTGATTTGGATAAAGTGCTTAAGCGACATCGGGTTTTACCTCACTTCGCCATCATGAACGTATGGATGCTGAACATGATCCAGATCGACAAGCCAACCAGCAGCAGGATGACCAAGCCTGCGAACACGAACGCAATCACGTTATCGCGCTGCTCTTTGGAACGATCCAAATGCAGGAAGTACACCAGGTGAACCAGCACCTGAATCACCGCGAACGCCAGTACGATCATCAGGGTGATCGACTTCGGCAGGGTCGGGTACATCACCAGACCGAACGGGATGAGCGTCAGGATTACCGACAGGATGAAGCCGATGGCGTACGACTTGACGCTGCCGTGGCTTGCATCATGGCTGTCATGGTCATGGGAGTGTGCATTAGCCATTACAGGGTCCCCATCAGGTAAACAACGGTGAAGACGCAGATCCAGACCACGTCCAGGAAGTGCCAGAACAGGCTCAGGCAGCTCAGGCGAGTCTTGTTGGTGTTGGTCAGGCCGTGTTTATTGACCTGATACATCATCACCGCCATCCACAGCAGGCCGGCTGTTACGTGCAGACCGTGGGTGCCTACCAGCGTGAAGAACGCGGACAGGAAGCCGGAACGGTGCGGGCCGTAGCCTTCGGAGATCAGCAGGTGGAACTCGTTGATCTCCATGCCGATGAAGCCCAGGCCGAACAGGAAGGTCAGTGCCAACCAGCTCAGTACGCCTTTCTTGTTGCCCTTGTAGAAGGCCAACATGGCGAAGCCGTAGGTGATCGAGCTGAACAACAGCAAGGCGGTTTCGCCGAGCACGTAAGGCAGTTCGAAGATGTCGTGGCCCGACGGGCCACCCGCTACGTTGTTTACCAGTACCGCGTACACCGCGAAGATCGACGCAAACAAGATGCAGTCGGTCATCAGGTAGAGCCAGAAACCGAAAACGGTCATCGGCCCCGAGTCGTGGTGATGGTCATCGTGCCCATGGTCATCGACATGGGCGTGTCCAGCATTGGTCACTAAGTTCGACATGGTTTAAGCCTGTTCCAACGAGGTTTCTACACGGTTGGCCGGGATCTTCTTCTCGGCTACCAGGCGAGCGTGCTGCTCGGCTTCGATGCGTTCGATCGTTTCGACCGGCACCATGTAGCCTTGATCATCACGCGCTGCGTGAATGATGAAGTAACCGATAGTGCCCACCAGGCCTACGATTGCCAGCCACCAGATGTGCCAGATCATCGCGAAACCGAACACGGTCAACAGCGCGCCCATCACCACGCCAGTGGCGGTGTTGTTTGGCATGTGGATCGGTTCGTAATGCTTGGGACGCTGGTACGCAGTACCGTCTTCCTTGGCTTCGGTGAACGCATCGATAGTGTTCGCAGTCGGGATCACGGCGAAGTTGTAGAACGGCGGTGGCGACGAGGTCGACCATTCCAGGGTGTGGCCATTCCATGGGTCACCGGAGTCGCAAGCGTTCTGCTTACGGTCACGGATACTCACGTACAGCTGGATCAACTGGCAGGCGATGCCGGCAGCGATCATCAGCGCACCGAACATGGCGACGTACAGGTACGGCACCCACTCAGGGTTGGTCGTAGCGTTCAGACGACGGGTCATGCCCATGAAGCCCAGTGCATAGAGCGGCATGAACGCGACGAAGAAGCCCGAGATCCAGAACCAGAATGCAGCCTTGCCCCAGCCTTCGTGCAGCTTGAAGCCGAACGCTTTCGGGAAGTAGAAGCTGAAACCAGCGATGTAACCGAATACCGCACCACCGATGATCACGTTGTGGAAGTGAGCGATCACGAACAGGCTGTTGTGCAGTACGAAGTCAGCACCCGGGATGGCCAGCAGTACGCCGGTCATGCCGCCGATGGCGAACGTCACCATGAAGCCCAGGGTCCACAGGACCTGGCTGGTCATGCGCAAACGACCGTGGTAGATGGTGAACAGCCAGTTGAATAGCTTCACCCCCGTCGGGATGGAAATCAGCATCGTCGCCAGGCCGAAGAAGGCGTTGACGCTGGCACCCGAACCCATGGTGAAGAAGTGGTGCAACCACACCATGAAGCCCAGTACCGAGATTGCGCCCGATGCATAGACCATCGAGTGGTGACCGAACAGGCGCTTGCCGGTAAAGGTCGAGATCACTTCGGAGAAGATACCGAACGCTGGCAGGATCAGGATGTACACCTCAGGGTGACCCCATGCCCAGAACAGGTTCACGTACATCATTGGATTGCCACCAAGTTCATTGGTGAAAATGTGGAAATCCAGGTAACGGTCAAGCGACAGCAGCGCCATGGTAGCGGCCAGGATCGGGAACGAAGCCACGATCAGCACGTTTGCCCAGGTGCAGGTCCAGGTGAAGATCGGCATGTCCATCAGTTTCATGCCAGGGGCGCGCATCTTGAGGACGGTGGCCAGGAAGTTGACCCCCGTCAATGTCGTCCCGAGTCCTGATAGCTGTAGCGCCCAGATGTAGTAGTCCACACCCACGCCCGGGCTGTATTGCAGGCCCGACAGAGGTGGATACGCAACCCAACCGGTCTTGGCGAACTCGCCGACGCCCAGGGACAGGTTGATCAGTACAACGCCGGATACCAGCAGCCAGAAGCTCAGGGAGTTCAGGAACGGGTAGGCAACGTCACGGGCACCGATCTGCAGCGGCAAGGCAAGGTTCATCAAGCCGGTGAAGAATGGCATCGCCATGAAGATGATCATGATCACACCGTGGGCGGTGAAGATCTGGTCATAGTGTTCAGGCGGCAGGTAGCCAGGCGAACCCTCGGTGGCCATGGCCAGCTGGGTACGCATCATGATGGCGTCGGCAAAGCCACGCAGCAGCATGACCATGGCAACGATGACGTACATGACACCGATTTTCTTGTGGTCGACCGACGTCAACCACTCGGTCCACAGGTAGGTCCACTTCTTGAAATACGTAATGGCTGCAAACAGTGCCAGACCACCCAGCGCGATCATGGCGATGGTCACCATTACGATCGGCTCGTGGAATGGGACCGCGTCCCAACTTAATTTACCAAACATCGTTTACTCCTCTGCCCCAGCAGTTGAATGCGAGCCCGTGTCAGAACCTTCAACCACGGCCACTTCTTTCTTCTCGTGCTTGACCGGCTTGCCTGGCTTCATACCTTCGTACTTGTCGACGATTTTCTGAAACAGGTTCGGCTCGTACGCGGAGTACAGGGCGACTGGGTTGTTCTGGCTCGGTTTGGTCAGGGCGTCGTATTCAGCTTGATCAAGCTGTTTAGGTGCGGCCTTGACTTCGGCTACCCAGGCGTTGAAATCTTCCTGGCTCGTCGAGATCGCTTTGAATTTCATGCCGGTGAAGCCAGCGCCGCTGTAGTTCGCGGAGATGCCTTCCATTTCAGCTTTTTCGTTGGCGATCAGGTGCAGGCGGGTCTGCATGCCTGCCATCGCGTAGATCTGACCGCCCAGGGCTGGGATGAAGAACGAGTTCATCACGGCGTCGGAGGTGATCCGGAAGTTAAGCGGAGTGTTCTCTGGGAACTGGATTTCGTTGACGGTGGCGATACCCAGGTCCGGGTAGATGAACAGCCACTTCCAGTCCAGCGCGACCACTTCGATGTTGATCGGCTTGACGTCGGATTCCAGCGGACGGTACGGGTCCAGCTCGTGGGTCGACTTATAGGTGATGTAACCCAGGGCGATGATGATGAGGACCGGAACCAGCCACACCGCGATTTCAATCTTGGTGGAGTGCGACCACTTCGGCGCGTAGGTCGCGCTGGTGTTCGACGCGCGGTATTTCCAGGCGAAGGCGAAGGTCATGATAATCACAGGCACCACGACCAACAGCATCAGCAGCGTGGCGGTGATGATCAGGTTTCGTTGATCCAGACCGATCTGTCCTTTCGGGTCCATCAAGGTCCACTTGCAGCCTCCCAGCATTAACATCATGCCAAGCAGCGGCAAAAAGCCTAGTAATCGGGGGTACCTGTTTTTACTCATCTCACGACCTCTAAAGCAGCTTGCGCAATGCAGTTGGGTTTTGATCGCCAACACTTCACCCTGCCAAGGGTTGGCATTTCTCTTCGATTGAATAAGAGCCTGCCCGTCACGTCATAGCTGCACGTTTCACGGACCTGCGGTGAGTTCTTATTCGATTTCGTGGCTAAAGGCCTTGTTACAGACCAATTCCATTTGGTGCGGATAGTTGAAAGGCTGCCGGAACCTGGGGTCGCACAGAGCCTTCCATCTGCTCCTCGACCGCTCCAATGCTCAAATATTGAACAGCACCGGACATTCAGTGCGGGCGATTGTAGTTAGCTAGCGATGTATAAACCATGTCTGAGAAAGAAATAATTTTTATCGATTACAGCAATAATCCTTCACCATTCTTGCAACGGTTCGCGATCTTATCGCGTTCAATTCTCAACAAAAACCACAAAAATTGCGCTGCTATTGGGCAGATTGCCACTCCCCTTACAGCTGGTAAGGGCATAACAAACGGAGCGAAGTGCCCATAAAACAAGGCATTTACAGAGCGTGGCCGTGCTCGGACCCCACGCGCCTCGCGGTGTCTTCCAAGCCACGAATTGACAGCACAATTTGCGCAGCTGATGCAAATCCACAGGCCGGTTCGGCCGGTCAGAAACCACCTGCGACAGCCTTCGTGTGACAACATGTCGCACGCTGCGCGCACCATTTGTTGCTGCCCGTCACGGCTCTTTCACAAACCCTGCGAACAAAAACGCCCCGGCCTTCCGTTAGGGAGACCGGAGCGTTTCATGGAACGGGGTCAGGCTTTGGGGTGGCGATTACGATAGATGCACAGGGGCACCAGGATCACCGTCAGCACGAACGCCACCAGCGCCCATTGCGCCAGGGACAAGCCAAGGATCGGCGGATAGGGTGTGCTGCAGAAGCCGTCGACCTGAAAGCCCAGGGGAAACACTTTGGCCAGGGGCAGGTCATCGACGATCGGCTGCAGCACGTCGATGCCGCAACTGACCTGCGGGAAGAACTGGGTGTACACATGGTGACCGGCCGCAGCCACACCGCCCAGTGCGCTGACAACCACCAGCCCTTCAAAAAAGGTGACCGCCCCTTTGCTGCGCATCGCAGCACCGATGAACGCGAAGACCGCGATCAGCAGCAAGGCGTAGCGCTGCAGGATGCACAGCGGGCACGGCGCTTCGCCCAACACCACTTGCATGTACAGCGCCCCGCCGATCAGCGCCAGGCAGATGATGCCCAGCAACACCAGAAAGCGCCGCTCCCTGCCCAAACGCATTTCGTCAGTCATCCCGGTTCCCTTTCTCTATTGTGCCAATGGCGCAAGTTTACACACAGGCACTCGTTAAAACAGAGAGGGGTTAACAACGGATTAATCAGCAAAAATGAAGCGTTAAATGTGGGAGGGGGCTTGCCCCCGATAGCAGTGGATCAGCCAGCGTATGTGCAGCTGACCCACCGCCATCGGGGGCAAGCCCCCTCCCACATTGTTAAGCGTGTTACTCCAGGGCTGCAGCCGGGCCGAAGAATTCGTAGCGGCTCTGTTTCTCGGGTACGCCCAGGGCCTTGAGGTGGCGCTTGATCGCCGCCATGAACCCTTTAGGGCCCAGGAAGTAGGCATCGATGTCACGCTGCTCGGGCAACCACGCCGCCAGTTGCTCCTGGCTCAGCAGGCCGACCGTGTCCGCTGCGGGGCTCACGCCGTCATCCTCGGCGTAGCAGTAGAAGCGCTTGAGCTGCGGGTGCCGGGCCGCCAGGGCGTCTACCCAGTCACGGAATGCATGCACCCCGCCGTTACGCGCGCAGTGGATAAAGTGCACGGGGCGCTCGGTGGCCAGTGCCGCTTCGAGCATCGGCAGGGTGGGCGTGATGCCCACCCCGCCGCTGATCAGTACCAACGGCTTATCGCTGGCGACCAGGGTGAATTCACCCGAAGGCGGGAACAGGTCAATGCTCGCGCCGACATGCAGTTGGTCGTGCAGGTAGTTGGACACGCGCCCACCGGCTTCGCGTTTGACGCTGATGCGGTACAGGCCGCCATCGCTCAACGCCGACAGGGAATAGTTGCGCCGCACTTCCTCGCCATCGAGCTTAAGTTTCATGCCGATGTACTGGCCCGGAGCAGCCTCGAGGATCGGGCCGTTGTCCGCCGGGGCGAAGTAGAACGAGGTGATTTCGTCGCTCTCCTCCACGCGCTTGACCAGCAGGAACGGCCGCGCACCGCGCCAGCCGCCGGGCGCCTGGGCTTTCTCCTCGTAGATCGCCGCTTCGGCGCCGATCAGGATATCCGCCAACTGGCCGTACGCCGCGCCCCAGGCACTCATCACCTGCGGGGTGGCAATCTCGCTGCCCAGTACTTCGGAAATCGCCCGTAGCAGGCAGGCCCCGACGATCGGGTAGTGTTCCGGCAGGATCTGCAGGGCCACGTGCTTGTTGATGATCTTGGCCACCAGATCGCCCAGCTGGTCCAGCTGGTCGATGTGCCGCGCATACATCAGCACGCCATTGGCCAAGGCACGGGGCTGGTCGCCGCTGGCCTGGTGGGCCTGGTTGAACAGTGGGCGCACTTCAGGGTATTCGGCCAGCATCATGCGGTAGAAATGGGTGATCAACGCTTCGCCGCCACTTTCCAGCAGGGGCACAGTGGATTTGACGATGGCACGGTCTTGGGCACTCAGCATGGGAGACTCCTAGGTCTTTTAACTCATTGCGTTTAGGTACTCAGTAATCGTGCCAACTCATAAATCTTTATTTTTCAGCCAGTTAAAACTCATGTAGTCAGTTTGACCTCCTACAGCTTATAGTCACAAGGACTACAAGGAGTCATTATGACCGCACAATCGTTGCTCACCACACTGCTGCCCCTGGTCGCTGACTTGTCACGGGAACTGCCCGAAGGCGAGCGTTATCGACGCCTGCTGCAAGCCATGCGCGCCTTGCTGCCGTGTGATGCCGCCGCGTTGCTGCGCCTGGAGGGCGAGTGGCTGGTGCCGCTGGCCGTGGACGGCTTGAGCGCCGACACCCTGGGCCGACGCTTCAAGATCAGCGAACACCCGCGTTTCGAGGTGCTGCTGAGTAGCCCCGGCCCTACCCGCTTCGACAGCGACAGCCAATTGCCCGACCCCTATGACGGCCTGGTCGACGGCCTGCACGGGCATCTGGAAGTTCACGACTGCATGGGCTGCCCGCTGTTTATCGATGATCAGCCATGGGGCCTGCTGACCCTGGATGCTCTGGACACCGAGCGTTTCGAACGGGTCGAACTCGACGCCCTGCAAGCCTTCGCCAGCCTCGCCGCGGCCACGGTCAACGTCGCCGAGCGCATTGAACGCCTGGCGTTGCGCGCCGAAGACGAGCACCAGCGCGCCGAGATCTATCGCCAGGCCAGCGGCCAGCAACACACAGAAATGATCGGCCAGAGCAAGACGCACAAACGCCTGATCGAGGAAATCAAACTGGTGGGCGGCAGCGACCTGACCGTGCTGATAACCGGTGAAACCGGGGTCGGCAAGGAGTTGGTCGCCCAAGCGATTCACGCTGCGTCGCCGCGTGCCGACAAGCCCCTGATCAGCCTCAACTGCGCCGCGCTGCCCGAGACCCTGGTGGAAAGCGAGCTGTTCGGCCATGTGCGCGGCGCCTTCACCGGTGCGCTGAATGAACGCCGAGGCAAATTCGAACTGGCCAATGGCGGCACGCTGTTCCTCGATGAAGTGGGCGAGCTGTCGCTGGCCGTGCAGGCCAAGCTGCTGCGGGTGTTGCAAAGCGGCCAGTTGCAGCGCCTGGGGTCGGACAAGGAGCATCAGGTGGATGTACGCTTGATCGCTGCCACCAATCGAGACCTGGCCGAAGAGGTGCGCAATGGCCGCTACCGCGCCGACTTCTACCATCGTTTGAGCGTCTACCCGCTGCAGGTGCCTGCGTTGCGCGAACGCGGGCGCGATGTGTTGCTGCTGGCTGGCTTCTTTCTGGAACAGAACCGCTCACGCATGGGCCTGGGCAGCCTGCGCCTGACCAGCGATGCCCAGGCGGCGCTGCTGGCCTACGACTGGCCGGGCAATGTGCGTGAGCTGGAACACCTGATCGGACGCAGTGCACTCAAAGCTTTGGGTCACTGCCGCGAACGGCCGAAAATTCTGAGCCTGAGTGCTGCGGATCTGGATCTGCCTGATGTCAGTGCAACAGCCGTCGAAGCACCGGCCGCCGCCGTCACCGAAGTCACCGGCGATCTGCGCCAGGCCACCGAGCACTACCAGCGCCAGATCATCAACGCCTGCCTGGAACGCCATCACCACAACTGGGCCGGCGCCGCCCGCGAACTGGGCCTGGACCGCGCCAACCTCGGCCGCATGGCCAAGCGCCTTGGAATGAAATAACCAATGTGGGAGGGGGCTTGCCCCCGATAGCAGTGTGTCAGCCAGCACATTGGCAACTGACCCACCGCCATCGGGGGCAAGCCCCCTCCCACATTTAGACTGTCTTGGCCTTGAAGACCGGGCTCACACCCTTAGGCTTACGGAACACCAGCACATTACCCAGCATCACCAGCACCAACCCCGCCAGCGCCGGTGCCGTCCACTGATAGCCCTCCGCAAATGCCGACACGTTCAGCGCCACCACCGGAAACAACACCGTGCAATACGCCGCCCGCTCCGGGCCCATGCGCCCCACCAGTGTCAGGTAGGCGGTAAAGCCGATCACCGAGCCCGGAATCACCAGGTACCACAAGGCCCCCAGGTAACGTGCGCTCCAGTCCATCTCGAACGCAATACCGCGCACGGCGCAATAGGCCGCCAGCATCGCCGCGCCATAGGCCATGCCCCAGGCGTTGGTAGTCAAGGGCCGCAGCCCGGCTTTCTGCTGCAGGCTGGAAAGCATATTGCCCGCCGAAAAACACATCGTGCCCAACAGCGCCAAGCCCAGGCCGAGCAGGGTTTGCGGGCTGGCGGCGTGGCCGGCAAGCTCTGGCCAGAACAGCAAGCCCAGGCCGAGCAAGCCAAGGCCGCCGCCCATCAACACATTGCGTGCGACGCGCTGGCCGAAAAACACACGGGCGTTCAGTGCGTTCCACAAGGTCGCCGTGGAAAACACCACCGCCACCAGCCCGCTGGGGATCCACTGGCTGGCGGTGAGAAAACACATGAAGTTGACGCAAAACAGGCACAGGCCCTGCGCCAGGCAAATCAGGTGCCCGCGCCGGTTCATCACTTGCAGCCGGCGGCTGAGCAGCAACAGCACGAACAGCACCAGGGCCGCCAGGGCGAAGCGATAAACGATCGACACGGGAATTGCCACCACGCCCAACTGCCATTTGAGTGCGATCCAGGTGGTGCCCCAGATCAGCACAGTGAGTAAGTACAGGAAAAGGTTCATAACAGGCTCCGGTGATAGAGCCACAGTGTCGCCCTCATGGCGTACGGATCTCTTGCACATTCTTGCGCTTTTGTCGGGGGCGGGGATCACAGCGCCCTGGCGGCGGAGTAGGATGCAAAAGGTCGGAGATCACACCATGCCAGCGCTCGAATCCCTACACGTCTTCCAAGCCCTCAACCGCTCGCCCAACGCACGCCTGGAAGCCTGCGCCGAGCTCGGTGACGGTGTGTCCGCGGCGTTGTGGAGCAACCACCACGACGCCCAGGATTACCAGGCGCCCAGCCATCACACCTTGTCGTGCTACATCGGCGGCGGCACCGGCACCTTTCGCCGTGACCAGCCGGGCACCAAGGGTGGGCCCGACAAACTGTGCATCCTGCCGGCCGAGCATCAGTCGGCCTGGGTGATCAATGGCGAAATTCGCCTGGCCCATGTCTACTTCAGCCCCGAACAATTCGCCCTCGGCTGCGTCACCCTGCTCGACCGCGAACCTCGCGAGCTGCAACTGCGCGAAAGCACCTTCCTCGAAGACGCCAGCCAGGCCGCACGCTTTCACCAATTGATCGCCCTCAACTGGCACGAACCCGGCGAACGCCTGCTGACCAGCAGCCTGGCCCACGAAATGCTCAGCCACACCCTGCTCAGCCAGGTCGGCGCCCGCGAGGGGCTGCGCGTCAAAGGTGGGCTGGCCGCGCACCAGCGGCGGCGGTTGGTGGAGTACATCGATCATCATCTGCAAGACGCCATCAGCCTCGGCCAACTCGCCGATCTGTGCGCCCTGTCGGAGTACCATTTTGCGCGCATGTTCCGGCAGAGTTTCGGCCTGCCGCCGCACCAGTACCTGCTGGCGCGCCGGCTGGCCCGTGCGCAGAGCCTGTTGCGCAGCAGCGCCCTGGCCGTAGGCGAGATTGCCTGGAGGTGCGGTTTTTCCAGCGCCAGTCATTTCAACCAGCGCTTTCGCCAGGCCGTGGGGGCGGCGCCGGGGGACTATCGTCAGGCGTTTCGCCGCTAGCCCATCAGGCCCAGGGTCTTGGCCTTGGCCACGGCCTGGGTGCGCCGTTCCACCCCCAGTTTGCTGTGGATACGCCGCGCGTGAGTCTTGACGGTGTGCAGGGAGATATACAGACGGTCGGCTATTTCCAGGTTGGAATTGCCCAGGGCGATCAACTGCAGCACTTCCAGTTCGCGCTGGCTCAGCGGGTTTTCCGTGACACCGACTGGCGAGGCTTGCGGCTCCAGCCCCAACTCACTGAGCAGTCCCGGTGCACGTAAACGCAACTCGCGAACCGCCTGCTGCACCTGGCAACGCGCGGCCAATTCCAGTCCGGCTTGCAGCGCCAGTCGCGCCTGGACCGGCTCTCCCAGCCGCCAGCTCACCTCCCCCTGCACCAGTTGCAGTTCGGTTTCCAGGCACAGCATGCCACGTTGCCGGGTGCTGTCGAGCAAGGCGCTGAGCCGCTCGAGCGGGTGTTCGGCGCAGCCCAGGCTGACCTCGGCCAGCACCAGCAGGTACTCAAGACGCGGGATCAATTCCAGTGTGGCCGGCGGCGCCTGCTTGGCATATGGCCCTTGAAAGTGACGCAGCACCCGACGAACCGCTTCCACGGTCAATTCCGCGCGCCCTTGCTGCAACCAGAAATGCCCGCTAACCAGCAAAAGAACCGCGCGGTACACCAGGACCGGGACGTGGCGCTGCTGCATCAGCCGCTCGGCATCGCGCAGTTGGATAAACGCCTGGGCGTAATCACCGCGATTGGCCGCCAGCAACGCCAGCCCGAGAAACCCGTAAAGCACACGCTTGTCCTGGCTGTGCAGGCAAAGGTTCAAACCGGCCTCGAAACACTCGCTCGCCAGGGCGTCCTGCCCTTGACGCAACGCGAGATGCCCGCGCCGCAGGGCAATCCGCCCCATCAGTGGCCCAGCCTGCAAGCGCTGCCCGACCAGCATCGCCTGCACGCCTTCCAACAGGCTTTGCGCCCGGTAAGGCGCACCACGCTGTTCCAGCAGTTGGGCGTGATCCAGCTCAAGCAAGGCTTCCAGCACCAGCGAACCGTGGGCGCGGGCCAGGCAAAGCGCTTCACGGTTCAGGGCTTGGGCGATGTCCAGTTCACCGCGCAGCATGGCTTGCTGGGTCAGGCCCGACAAGCACATCAGGCGCGATGTCCAGGCACTCTCGGGCAAGGCTTGCAGCGCTTCGAGGAAATGCTCGCGCGAAGGCTCGGCATCACCGCTCAAGTGCAACAACCAGCCGACTTGCGCCTGCCAGCGCGCCACCAGGTGGCGCTGCGCAGTCGCGGTCGGGCGCGGTGCAAAGCGCGCCAACTGGTCGATGCACAACGCCGCCTGCTCGAACCGTCCGGCAAACAGCAGTGCGGCCGTGACCAGGCCTACCAATTGCGCCGAGCCGAGCATCAGTTCATCACCATGCTGTTCATGCAGGCGCAACAGCAACTGGGCATTTTGCCCGCGAAACAAGTCTTCGAAACTGAAGTGCTGCAACAGACTCACCGCCCCTTCATATTCCTGCGCCAGCAGCGCTTGCTCGAAGGCGGCCTGCCAGTCCTGCTCAGTGCTGAACCACTGGCAAGCGCGCCGGTGCCAGGCGCGCTTGGCGGCCCAGGGCTCGTCGCGCAGCACGCGCGCCAGCGGGGGAAAGATCTGCAGCCATTCAGTGGTGCCCTCCCAGGGCTGGATAAACGCACCCAGGGTTTGCAACTCCCGCAAATACTGCGCGCCGTCACCCGAGCCAAACAGGTGTTCACACAGGCTCGTATTGAAACGCGGCAGATTGGCCAGCACCCGCCAGGCTTCGGCCAATTCCGCCGGCAAGCTGCTGAACACTTCGTGTTGCAGATAATCGAGCACGGTTTTATCGGGATGGCCGTCGCTGAGCAGCGCGATGCGCACGCCGGCACACCAGCCTGCGCTCAATTGCATGATGCTATCGACGCTCTGCCCTGGGCTGAGCAAGGCTTGGGTTTCCGTAGCACTGAAAGCCAGTTCAGCACTGCCGCACTCCAGCAGTTCGTCATCGAGCAGCAGTCGCGGCCAATTGCACGCCGGCCGCCGTCGCGCCCCCAGCCACCAGGTCAGCGCCGGGCTGCTGGCGGTGAGCAACCGATCCAGCAAGGCGTCCAGCTCAGGGGCGGGTAGACGGCAAAAATCATCCAGGAACAACCAGGCCGTGGGCTGCCATCGCTCCAGATCCAGCAATAACGTCGCTTCATCGGTATACGGCAGCCCCAGGCTGTGGGCCAGGCGCCGGGAGAAATCGCCAGGGCATGCAACCACACCATTGAGCGCCAGCCAATGAACCTGACACCCAGGCGGCGCCTGCAATGCACACTCGGCGAGCAGCGCGCTCTTGCCACTGCCGCCCGGTGCGCACAGCAACTTCACCCGCGTCGGCGCCGCGAGCAAAGGCGCAGCCAGACGCGGGCGCAGAACGTGGTGAGCGGACAGCCGAGGCATGAATCCAGGACGGTCCAGGCAGCGTGTCATGGCGGTCATTGCTGCATCCTGCTTTTTTATTGTGATGCAACCCTAGTCCTGTGGTGGGCGGTTGTTGAAGAAGTATTCAGCGGGGTGATTGAAAGACATGCGCAAAACCCAATGTGGGAGGGGGCTTGCCCCGGTACAAACCGGGGACATCGTTTACATTTCTAACCGGGGACATGGTTTACAGGTTAATACGCATGATCAGGAGGTAACTGATCATGCCCTGGAACCAAGAGTCTCCGATGAATCAACGAATCAGACTGGTTGCCGACTGGCTTTCTGGCAACTACACCAAAAGCCAGTTGGCACGTCGCTTTGACGTTAGTCGGCCTACGGTCGACAAATGGATTGCCCGGCACAACGGCGATTTAAAGTCCTTATCCGAGCTGTCCCGACGACCTCACAACAGCCCAAATAAAACCGACGACGAGATCTTGGCTCGTGTGGTGGCGATGAAGGAGGCCCACGATAAATGGGGGCCTAAGAAGCTTCTCGAACTATTACGGCTTGAAGATCCTTCCGTCGCCTGGCCTTCTCCAAGTACAGCGGGCCAGTGGCTTGATCGACTTGGGCTCGTCAACAAACGACGTTTCAAGCGCCGGCACAGTATTTCCCAGGCAGAAATGCGAGAGGCCAACGAACCTAACAAGACTTGGTGCGCTGATTACAAAGGGCAATTCAAGATGCTTGACGCGCAGATGTGCTTCCCTTTAACCGTTACAGACCACGCGTCCCGGATGATTCTGGCGTGCAGGGCCCATCCCCAGATCAAGACCCAGCCAGTAAAACAAGCATTTGAAAGGCTTTTTCAGGAGTACGGCATGCCGGAAGTTATCCGTTCGGACAACGGGGTTCCGTTCGCCTCTCCGGGTCTGGCAAGAATGTCCACATTGGCAGTTTGGTGGATTCGTCTGGGCATCTATCCGGAGCGCACCATGCCAGGAAGACCCGCCCAGAATGGTCGCCATGAGCGAATGCACCGTAGTTTGAAACTTGAGCTGCCCATAGGGAAAAACTTAGTCGAGCAGCAGCTTTTGCTGGAGCATTTCAGGCATGAGTTCAATTACGTACGCCCTCATGAAGCCCTCGGCATGAAACGTCCGGGAGACCTATATGTGCCGTCTACCCGACTTTACCCAGGTTGTTTGCCCGATGTGGAGTATCCCGCAGAAATGAGGGTTCGCAGCGTCAGACAGGACGGATCGATCAAATGGAACGGCAAGTTGTTATTTGTCAGCGAGGCACTATCTGGGGAAAGGATAGGACTCAAAGAAGTTGAAGATGATGTTTGGGATTTGTACCTGTGTGATTATCCCCTGGGGAGGCTTGGGCGAGGTATGACCCGCGTCCAGGCCTCAAATGTGTAAACGATGTCCCCGGTTTCAGATGTAAACGATGTCTACGGTTCTACACCCCGATGGCGGTGCATCAGTCGACCCATCCATTGACTGACACTCCCTCATCGGGGGCAAGCCCCCTCCCACAGTGTGATCACATTTCACGTCCAGAATCAGCGTACGCCTTCGGACCTAAGCGCCGCCGGGGTGTAGTCCGCGGCCTTGGCCGCGAAGCCGAAGACGAAGCTGCTCTTCTCCTCGTTCTTCATCCCCAGCGCGAGGTAGCGCCCGGCGATCAGGTCGTACAGGGTTTCCACGGTGTAGGCCGGCACCTGGTGGTCGTAATAGAACTGGGCATGGCCTTCGGCGACGCGCCACAGTTGGCCGCGACCGTCGTAGTGGTCCACCAGGGCCACCTGCCAGCTGTCTTCGTCGATGTACATGTGGCGCTTGGCGTAGATATGGCGCTCGCTCGGCTTGACGGTGCCGACCACTTCCCAGACGCGATGCAGCTCGTAGCGGGTCAGGTCCTGGTTGATATGCCCGGCCTTGATGATGTCGTCGTACTTGAGGCTCGGCGAATCGAGCTTGTAGCTGTTGTAGGGGATGTACAGTTCCTTCTTGCCCACCAGTTTCCAGTCATAGCGGTCGGGCGCGCCGGAGAACATGTCAAAGTTGTCGGTGGTGCGCAGGCCGTCCGAGGCGGTGCCAGGCCCGTCATAGGAAACCTGCGGCGCCCGCCGCACGCGGCGCTGGCCGGCGTTGTAGATCCAGGCCAGGCGTGGCTCCTTCACCTGGTCGAGGGTTTCGTGCACCAGCAGCACGTTGCCGGCCAGCCGCGCGGGCGCCGTGACCGATTGCTTGAAGTAACTCAGTACGTTGGCCGCCTTGGCCTGGTCGATATCGGGAATGGCCTGGGGCACCGCCACTTCTTCTTCGAAGCGGATCGGTGTGTAGCTGCCGTTGGTCTGCGGCGTGGCCTGGGTGATGATGCGGCGCAGGTTACCGCCGTGGTAACGGGTGATGTGGTTCCACAGCACCTCCACGCCGTTCTTTGGAATCGGGAAGGCGTAGTAGCGGTTACCAGTGAAGTTCTCCAGGCCGTTGCCGTCGTTGATCGCCTTGACGTTCAGTGCGCTGCGCTTGATCGACTCGTAGATATCCGCCGGCAGGTTGACCGTACGGTGGCTCGGATACACCGGGATCTTGTAGGTCTCGGGGTAGCGCTTGAACATCGCCACCTGGCCGTCGGAGAGCTTGTCCTTGTACTTGTCGACGGTGGCGGCGGTGATCACGAACAGCGGTTTTTCACTGGCGAACGGGTCGGCGAGAAAGCCCTTGCTGTCCACCGCGCCGGCGTTTTTCGGGATGCCGCCGGTCCAGGCCGGGATCGAGCCATCGGCGTTGCCGGCTTTTTCAGCGCCCACCGGGGTCAGGGTCGTGCCGAGCTTGGCGGCTTCTTCCGGCGATACCGCGGCCATCACGTGGGCGGCCAACAGGCTCAGGGCCAGCACTGCAATTGTCTTACGCATAGGTTCTTGTCCTTCTTTAAGCCAAATCAGAAGTTCACGCCGAAGCTGAGGGCGAGGAAGTCGCGGTCGGTCAGGGTGTTGTAGTCGCCGCCAAAGAAGTCGGTGTAGCTCAGGCTAGCGGTGTAGGTGCTGCGGTAGTCCGCATCCACGCCGACGCTGATGGCCTTGGCGCCCTTGTTGAACAAGCCGTTGGGGCCGTAGCCGGCGACGTCATGGGACCAGGACAGGTTGGGCTTGAGATTCACCCCGGCAATCGCGTTGTTGTAATCCAGGATCGCCCGCGCGCGGTAGCCCCAGGAGGTGGAGGTGACGAAACCGTCGGTATCCCCCTGGAAACCATAGGCGCCGTACACCGAGTCGCGGCCATAACGCAGCTTGGTTTTGTCTTCCAGGCCCGCGACGTGCACCACGGCCGCCTCGCCCACCAACGTCAAGCGCTCGGCGCCCAGCACCTGGTCGAAGAACTGGGTCATGGTGCTTTGGATCTGGGTGATTTCCTTGCGGCGGTAGCCTTTGTTGTCGGCGCCAAACGAGCTGCGGATCGGCGACGCGGTATTGCCGGCGATGGGGTTGACCAGCGCCAGGGTCAGGTCGGTGGTGTTGAGCTGCACCGGGGCATTGGGGCGGTAGCTGATTTCTCCGGTCCACGCCGTGCCTGTGGGCAAGGTGGTGGAGAAGCTGGCGCCGAACAGACGGATATCTTCCGGGTAGTCCAGGTAGTACTGGCCACGTCCGAGCATGGTGCTCTGGGCCAGCGCCGAACCAAAGCCCGGCGGGGCGGCGGCACCAATGGCGCCGATGGTCGCCAGGTTGGTATTGGCGGTGATGGTGCCCACGGTCGGGGTGCGGCTGTGGTAATTCATGAAGTACAGGCCGTACTCGGTGTCGTCGCCCAGCCAGCGCAAGGCGGCGCCGAACTGGCCGGAGTCACGCGCATCACGGTCGGCGGCGCGCTGCACCACCACCCCTTCGCGGGTGACGACAAAGCCTTGGCCACGCGCTGCTGCGATCGGTTGCAGCGGTGCAATCGCCGGGCTGCCCACCGTGTAGTTACCGGTGCAGCCATCCGCCGCTACGTCACCACCAAAGAAGGTGCCGCAGTTGTCCAGCACGGTCTGGTCCCACTCAAGCTGGTAGAAGCCTTCGACGGTCAGTTGATTGGTCAGGCTCTGGGAGGCGAACAGCATGTTCACCGGGATCAGCCCTTCCTTGATCTCGGCTCCCGGACGACGAAACGCTGACACGTCGATCGGGTTGATGCTGTTGATGGAGTTACCGATGAAGGTACTTTCGCCCCAACTGACCACCTGCTTGCCGGCGCGCACGGTGCCAGGCAGGTCGCCCAGGGAATAGTTGTGATAGACGAAGGCGTCGAGGATCTGCGCACCGCTGGATTTGGCGCCTTCCTTGCGGTTGTGGTCGCTGATGGGCTTGAACTCGCGGTCTTCGTCCTTGAGTTCGAAGTCGTACCAGTACTTGCCCCGCACGAACACACCGGTGTCGCCGTATTTCAGCTCAAGGTCGTGCAGGCCCTTGAAGATTTTCGAGAAAGTCTCGCCCTTCTTGAAGTTGAGCCGCCCGTCATCCCCGGTGGACGCCTGGCCTGTGCCGCCGTTGACGGTGCCAACCAGGCTCTTGTCGGCATCGCGCATGCCCCAGCTCGCACCGACCGACAGCGAGGAATCGAATTGCCCTTCGATCTCGCCAATGTTGAACGAAACAGCCTGAGCCTGGGCACAGCAGCCCAGTGCAACCGCTGCGGCCAGCGCCTCTGGCTTGAAGATGGCGCGCATTGTTGTTTTTGTCATGCGTCTTCCCCGGTGAGTGACAGAAGGCCCCACCCTACTGCCGCCCATGGGGAGCGATAAGCGCACCAAGGAGGTATTCGTGTTGTCGCTCGAAAGGATGACAAGCCGCGCCGGCTGGGGTTGCGGCAGGTGTCATGGATTGGATGGATGAGGCGCTATCAGAAGAATCGATGGCGTGGTGGCAATTATTGTCGTTTTGGTAACAGTCATTGTCCTGATTTGCTATTACTCATTCTGTTACAAGCGACTATTCTTAACTCGCTTTCAGGGCAAACGGCCCGCTTCCAGACTCGGGAGAAAAGCCTGAATTCAACGGATTGCTCGTATATTCAATCTGTTACCGGTGTTCACTGACGTTGATTTATCGCTCCTTGATCCAACGTCTTACTTCGGCCGCTGCCTTTGCAGCGGCCTTTTTTATGCCTGAAATAAACACGGGGCGCCGTCGACGCCCCGTGAGATTCACTATTCTTATGGCAACGATCAGAGACTGAACTTCTGCAAGTTGGCCATCATCTCCTTCAATGCCTCGATCGTGTCCTTGGGGTGCGCCGCGCCTTCGAAGTCACAGATCTGCTGCCAGTGCGCCGCCACGTCATCTGGCGAAAAGCCCGCCTCAGGATCAAACCCCACGCCCAGACTGCGCTCCCAACGGGTCTTGCCGATCCAGCCGCCGCCCACCTCGAACAACCCCGACGTTTCCTGACAGGCTTCGCTACCCAGGTACACCACCAATGGACTGATCAGTTCCGGTTTGAGGCGCTCGAACACCTGCGGCGGGATCAGACCTTCGGTCATGCGCGTAGCACCGGTGGGGGCAATCGCGTTGACCAGGATGTTGTTCTTGCGTCCTTCCAGCGCCAGGGTGCGGGTCAAGCCATACAAGCCAAGCTTGGCCATGCCGTAGTTGGACTGGCCGAAGTTGCCGTAGATGCCCGAGGTGGACGCGGTGAAGATCACCCGGCCATACGCCTGTTCGCGCAGATGCGGCCAGGCGGCGCGAGTGACTTTGTAGGCGCCTTCGACATGCACCCGGTAAACCAGGTCCCAGTCGCTGTCCTCCATCTTGTGGAAGGTCTTGTCGCGCAGAATACCGGCGTTGTTCACCACGACGTCGATACGGCCGAATGCATCCAGCGCGTTCTGCACGATTTTATCGCCGTCGGTGACGGAGTCATGGTTGGCTTGCGCAATACCACCCGCTTCGCGGATTTCGGCCACCACCCGGTCGGCCGCCGAGGCATTGGCGCCCTCACCCTGGGTCGAGCCACCGAGATCGTTGACCAGTACTTTGGCACCGTGCCGGGCAAACAGCAGTGCATGGGCCCGGCCCAATCCACCGCCGGCACCGGTGACGATCACGACCTTATCCTGCAACTGCACTGACTGACTCATACCGAACTCCTGTGGCGACGATGGCGATGGGCAGAGTGTCAGGCACGGGGCCTTTGGTCACAATAAATACGGCCGACGCTGAATGGTGCTCAATAAGGCAGCGGGATGATGCCGTCGGCCGGCGCGAGGCTCAGGAACAGGCCACACGCGCTGATCGCTGACCGATACGCTCGCGAAACACCTGGTAATGCCTGAGCACCTGTACCGGCGCCTCGATCTGTGGGTAATGGCCGATGTTGGCCAGCAATATCGCGTCGGCATGCGGCACAAGCTGTTGATAGCGCTCCACCATATGCCCGCCGGAAATAGGGTCGACCTCACCGTCGATGACGCGCAGCGGCACTTCATCACGTTGCATCGCCGCCACCCAGCGGTCACGCAGGCGCCGGCGCTGGGGAATATAGTTGATCAGTTTATGCAGGATGCGCGGGCCGTCGTTGTGTTCAAGCAGGCTCCAGAAATCATCCAGCGCGCTTTCGCTGGGCCGCGTCTTAGGTCCGAATATCTGGTTGAAACTGTTGGCCAGGCCGTTTCGTCCAGTGGCGCGGCCAATCATCCAGCCCAGGGGGCTGAGCAATAATTTTTGCACCAAGGTTGCGCGGTGGGTTTCAGGGAACAGCCCACCATTGAGGAACACACAACTGGCCATTTGGAACCGGCCCTCGTAATGCCGGGCCAGGAGTTCCTGGGCAACGCTGTCGCCGTAATCATGGGCCAATACGTGCACCGGCTTTGCCACTCCCAAGTGTTCAAGCAGCGCCTGTTGCAGGTCCGCTTGCTCCAGCAGGCAATACTCGTGGTCCAGCGGCTTGGCCGAGTCGCCAAAACCGAGCATGTCGCAGGCAATCACCAAATGGCGCTGGGCCAGGGGCTGCCACAGGTAATGCCAATCCCAACTGGCTGTGGGAAAACCATGAATCAGCAGCAGCGGCTCGCCCTGTCCGGCCACCCAATAACGAATGGAGCGGCCGCGAAAGACGAAATCCTGGCCGCGTTTGCGCCAGGCGCTGAGCGGTATTTCGGCAAGTGGCATCAGCTTTTATACCCGGGGTCCTGACTGTCCAATTTGCGCAGCAACGCCGGCCAGGCCAGCGCCCCCCCCATACCTTGGGCGCTTTTTGTGACAGCTGCCACCATCGCCTTGGCACCGGCCAGCACCTGCGGCTCGATGGAGATCAACTCGGCAGCGCCGTTCTGTGCCAGCACCTGGATGTCACAGGCACGCTGGAACGTGAACATCATCAGAAAGGTGTCGGCAATGGTCGCCCCGCAGGTCAGCAGGCCGTGGTTGTGCAGCATCAGAAAGTTGTTTTCGCCCAGGTCCGCCTGCAGGCGCGCCTTTTCATCGTGATTGAGTGCCACGCCTTCATAAGCGTGATAGGCCAGGCTCGACAGCACAAACAGCGATTGCTGGCTGATCGGCAACACGCCCTGCTTTTGCGCGGACACGGCGACACCGGCAGCGGTGTGGGTGTGCAGCACGCAGGTGACGTCATGGCGCACTTCGTGGATGGCGCTGTGGATGGTGTAGCCTGCGGGGTTGATCTCGTAGGGGCTGTCCATGCGCTTGTTACCGGCCTGGTCCACCTTGACCAGGCTCGAGGCGGTGATCTCGTGGAACATCAGCCCGTACGGGTTGATCAGAAAGTCATCGGTGCCCGGCACCTTGGCCGAAATATGCGTGAAGATCAGGTCATCCCAGCCGTGCATCGCCACCAGGCGATAGCAGGCCGCCAGGTCGACTCGGGCTTGCCATTCGGCCGCGCTGACCTGGTCTTTGACATTCTGCGACGATAGAACGGGGGCTAGGCTCACGATAAGGACCTCCTTGGCGCACTTATTATTGTTTTGCGAGTGAGAGGCCAGTCTAGTCAGACGCCCTGGCTTGCGGAGTTGCCTTGGCAGCCAGCTTGATGACTGAGCGAGTCAGCCAAGAGAATAGTCCAAACGGGCGTCAGAGAAGCGCCGCCAATAAAAGCACGCGGGGGCAGCGCCTCACGTCCGGTCAACGCTGCAGTGCAGTGCTCAACTCGGCCAGCCACGGCTCGGCGTCGGCCTCCGGAGTCACGCTTTCGCTGGCGTCCAGGCGCAGCATCGGCAGCACTTCGTGTACGCCCAACTCAGCGAACAGTTCGCGCATTTGCTCGCCGCCGCCGCAGAAGGTGTCGCCGTAGCTGGCGTCACCCAGGCCGATCACCGCACCGGGCAGGCCGCGCCAGGCGGCGGGCAGTTGGTCGCGAATGCTTGAATACAGCGGCTGCAGATTATCGGGCAGCTCGCCCATGCCGGTGGTCGATGTGACCGCCAGGAACGCTTCGGGGCCGAAGGCCTGTACGTCCGCCAGCGTGGCACGCGGGTTGTGCCAGGCTTCAAAACCCGCAGCTTCCAGGATTTTCTGGGCGTGGCGGGCGACTTCTTCAGCCGTACCGTAGACCGAGCCGGAAAGGATGGCGACTTTCATCAATCTGATCCTGTAGTTGAGCGAAAGCGTGGGATATTAGCAGCTGGTGCAGATTTTTCAGTGCGCGCCGTGCAACATTCAAGACGTGTCATAAACTTCAGATCTCAATAACAAGCCATGGACCGCTCAATGATCAACGCCAAGCTGATGCAAATGGTGATCAACGCCTCCAACGACGGGATTGTCGTCGCCGAACGAGAAGGTGCGGACAAGCCGCTGATCTACGTCAACCCGGCCTTCGAACGCCTGACCGGGTATACCCTGGACGAGATTCTTTACCAGGATTGTCGCTTCCTGCAGTCGGGCGACCGTGACCAGCCGGCCCTGATGGCGATCCGCGAGGCGCTCGACAACGGTGGCGCGTGCCGGGAGATCCTGCGCAACTACCGCAAGGACGGCACGCATTTCTGGAACGAGCTTTCACTGTCAACGGTGTACAACACGGCCGACCAGCAGACGTATTTCGTCGGTGTGCAAAAAGACGTCACCACGCAGGTAAAGGCGCAACAGCGCGTCGCCCAGCTGGAAGCCCAGGTAGCCGAGCTTAAAGCTGAGCTGGCGGCGCTCAAGGCGACGAGCGGAATTAACAAGCTGTAAAAATGGCGGTCTTTAGAGCGATAATGGCCTTTTAATGCCCAACCCTTGAGCTATATCAATGCACCGCGATGCTCTACTGACTCAGGACGAGCTGGATTTTATCCAGAATATGCAGCACAACCCGCAGCTCAACCTGCGGGATGCATGGTCGAGCCTGACGGTCAATGGCGGTGCGCAGATTCGCGACTTGCTCACTCGGCTGGCCGCTCACGACCAAGTCACCATCCAGGCGCAGTTCGACAACCAGCAACTGACCTTCCCCCTGCATCTGGTGGAAGATGAGTTTCATGCGGTGCATCTTCGCCTGGGCGTGCCGAGTATTTTTGAAGACGGGCCGATGGTCCGCCCGTGGCGCCTGGCCCTGGAAACACCGGTAGCCCTGGAGAACGTCAAGGGCTACGCCAGCGCACTGTGGGTGCACGAAGTGTCGTTCAAGGGTGTGCTGGTAGAAGGGCGTGGCCGAGCCAAACCGCCGAAGACTTTTTCTTTATGGTTCAGCCCATCCGGTTACGAGCGCATTGCGCTGCGTGGCACGCTGGAGCGGGAAACCGCCCGGGGCTTGTTCGCCTATCGCCTGAGCCAGAGCGATGTCGACGAGATCGAGCGCCTGCGTCAGTTCATTCTGCACCAGCACCGCCTGGTCCATCCCCAGGTCCACGCCTGATTTCAGCTGTCCAGGCGCCCATCGAGAAACTGCTGCAAGCGTTGCGGCATCAAGCGCCCGTCATTGCCCAGGCAGCCCACGGCTGAATCCTGCAGGTCTTCCTCAGCGAGGTCCGACGCGGCACCGGCCAGAAACAACGGGCAATCCAGGGTCAACCCCAGGCGATTCAAACGCCCGGCCAAGTCATGGTTGTGCGAGTGGTTGGAGAACACTACCAGCGCCAGGGGCTTCATCCGCTCGCACACCAGCGTCAATTCCTCGAACGGCTGGCCCATGCCCAACACCTTCACTACCCGGTCATCGCCGCTTAGCATCAGCGCCGCGATGAGCAATTCCAGTTTACGGCACTCACCGGGCATAGCCGCCAGCAGCAGGCGCGGTGCAGCGCAGGTGCTCGCCCGGTTCAGTTGTTCGAACGCCTGCATGCGCAGGAAGGCATCATAAAAAAGCCACTCGCTGGCCTGGCCGAAATAGCCCTGGTGGCGCAGCAGGTCATTCCAGAGGGGCATGAAAACGTCTTGAAAGGCAACGTGAAGCGGGTATGTGGCGTTGACTTGCGCATAGAGGCTCGCCAATTGACGATCGTCAAAGGCTTTGACCGCCTGCATCAAGCGCACCTGCCACTGCGACCATTGGTTCTCCTCCACGCCGTCGCGTTCGGCGTGGACCGCTTGGGCCTGTTCATCGTCACGGGCGAGGAGCTTGCCGATCTTGCTCACGGTCACGCCGCGCTCGATCCAGTCGAGAATCCGATTGACGGTTTCAATATCGGTCCTGGAGTAGAGGCGGTGCCCGCTTTCGGTGCGCGTGGGCTGGATCAGCCCGTAGCGCCGCTCCCAGGCACGCAAGGTGACTGGGTTGACGCCTGTCAATCTCGAGACTTCCCGAATTGGAAACAGCTGATTCGAATCTGTCGGAGTTAGTCGCGAAATGCTATCAGTCGGAGCAATAATCACGGGCATTGTTGACCAAATGTGCAGCGCTGAATGAACCTTATTTAACGCTTTTAGAGCTGTCTTTTTCAAGGCCCGTACTTATCGGACCAATGTCTCTGGTGTATTTCGGCAAAAGAGGAATAATCCTTGCCTGTTTTTCAGAGGGTGGCCTTATCCGGCTCCCTCTTTGTGCGCCACCTACCCGGTTCAGCGCACCCGTCTATCTGGAGATACACAATGTCTACCTCACCCGTCACCCTGATGGTCGCGCGCCGCGTGGCCAAGGGTCGCTACGAAGAGCTGATGGCCTGGCTGCGCGAAGGCGAGCAATTGGCTACCGACTTCCCCGGTTACCTGGGTTCCGGCGTGCTGGCTCCGCCGCCCCATGACGACGAATTCCAGATCATCTTCCGCTTCGCCGATGAAAAAACCCTGCATGCCTGGGAGTTTTCCGCCTCGCGCAGCGCCTGGCTGAGCCGTGGCAGCGAGCTGTTCGCCGACCCGTCCGAACATCGGGTAAGCGGCATCGATGGCTGGTTCGGTGCCGTGGGCGCCCGTCCGCCCCGCTGGAAACAGGCAGTGGCAATCTGGCTGGCCTTTTTCCCGGTGTCGCTGCTGTTCAACTTTGGCCTGGCCCCCTTGCTCGGCGACCTGGATTTGTTCAGCCGGGTGCTGGTCAGCACCTTGGCGCTCACACCGCTGATGGTGTACTTCTTTATTCCGCTGTCGACACACCTGCTGGCAAACTGGCTGCATCCCACGCCACCCCGCAAGGCCAGCGAAGCGGCTGCTTGAGTACAGGGCAGACGCGTCGCTGGTATAGTTTCCACCTGCCAGCGACGCGAGCTTCCCATGACTGCAACCAACGCCCCGATCCTGATCACCGGAGCCGGCCAGCGTGTCGGCCTGTATTGCGCCGAACGCCTGCTGGACGAAGGACAGTCGGTGATATTCAGCTACCGCAGTGAACGCCCGGGTGTGCAATTGCTGCGCGAACGCGGCGCGGTCGGCGTGTTTGCCGACTTCTCCAGCGAAGCAGGGATTTTGGCGTTCATCACCGCGCTCAAGACCCACACCGATTCGCTGCGCGCGATCATCCACAACGCCTCGGCCTGGATCGCAGAAACGCCTGACGACGAAAGCCATGCCTTTACCGACATGTTCAGCGTGCACATGCTTGCGCCGTACCTGATCAACCGGCATTGTTCACCTTTGCTGCAACGCTCGACACCCGCCGATATCGTGCATATCAGCGACGATGTGGTGCGCAAGGGCAGCCGTCAGCATATTGCTTATTGCGCCACCAAGGCCGGTCTCGACAGCCTTACCCTGTCGTTTGCTGCGCAGTTCGCGCCGTTGATCAAGGTCAACGGCATTGCGCCGGCCATGGTGATGTTCAACGAGGACGACGACGCGGCCTACCGCGCCAAGGTCCTGGCCAAGTCGGCGCTGGGCATCGAGCCCGGGGCCGAGGTGATCTACCAGAGCGTGCGTTACCTGCTGGACAACCCCTATGTCACCGGGACCACCCTGACCGTCAACGGCGGGCGGCATATCAAGTAAGCCGTATTTGAGGATGTTGTATGACTGTGTCCCTGCCCCACCATTACCGAGAAATCCTCAAGGGCCTGGGTGAAGATCCCGAGCGCGAAGGCCTGCTCGACACGCCCAAGCGCGCCGCCAAGGCCATGCAATACCTGTGTCACGGCTACGAGCAGAACCTGGAAGAAATCGTCAATGGCGCGCTCTTCGCGTCCGACAATGACGAGATGGTGATCCTGCAGGACATCGAGTTGTACTCGCTGTGCGAACACCACCTGCTGCCCTTTATCGGCAAGGCCCATGTAGCCTATATTCCGACCGGCAAGGTGCTGGGCCTGTCGAAACTGGCGCGCATCGTCGACATGTACGCCAGGCGCCTGCAGATCCAGGAAAACCTCACGCGGCAGATCGCCGACGCGATCCAGCAGGTCACCCAGGCGGCCGGCGTGGCGGTGGTGATCGAAGCCAAGCACATGTGCATGATGATGCGCGGCGTGGAAAAACAGAACTCAACCATGAACACCTCGGTGATGCTCGGCGCGTTCCGCGAGTCGAACACCACTCGCATGGAGTTCCTGCAACTGATTGGACGGAGCAAGTAGCAATGCCACAACTTCAACCAGGCATGGCGCGCATCCGGGTCAAGGACCTGTGCCTGCGCACCTTTATCGGCATCAACGAAGACGAAATCCTCAACAAGCAGGACGTGCTGATCAACCTGACCATCCTGTATGCCGCCCAGGAAGCCGTGCGCGATAATGACATCGATCACGCGCTGAACTACCGCACCATCACCAAGGCGATCATCGCGCACGTAGAGGGCAACCGTTTTGCCTTGCTCGAGCGCCTGACCCAGGAGCTGCTGGACCTGGTGATGAGCAACGAATCGGTGCTGTACGCCGAAGTCGAAGTGGACAAGCCCCACGCGCTGCGCTTTGCCGAGTCGGTTTCGATCACTCTGGCGGCCAGCCGCTGATACTCAAGTGAGCCCTATGAACGACCAACAACGCCTCGAACTCGAAGCCGCCGCTTTTCGCCGGCTGGTAGCTCACCTGGACAGCCGCAAGGATGTGCAGAACATCGACCTGATGAACCTGGCCGGCTTCTGCCGCAACTGCCTGTCCAAGTGGTACAAGGCCGAGGCCGATGAGCGCCAGATCGAGCTGAGCCTCGATGACGCCCGTGAAGTGGTGTACGGCATGCCGTACGCCGAGTGGAAAGCCCAATACCAGCAAGAAGCCAGCGTCGACCAGCAAGCGGCGTTTGCCAAAGGAAAAACCCATGACTGACCTGAACACCCTGCGCGCCAACCTCACCAGCGGTAACCACGCGTTTGCCGACACCTTGGCGTTTGTCGCCGCAGGTTACGACTACCAGCAGCAAGCTTTCACCAACGGCGACGTCGAAAACGCTGCCGGGCAAAACGAAGGTTCGTGCAAGACCCTGGGGTTGGCGTTACTGGAAGGCCTGAGCGATCAGGAGGCACTGCTGGCGTTTGGCGAACACTACCGCTCGGTGGTGGCGACGCCTGAAGGCACTGACCACGGAAATATCCGCGCGTTGATCGCCCATGGTCTGGCCGGTGTGAAATTCACCGCACAGCCTCTGACGCGCAAATCCTGAGTCAAACACAGATCAACATGTGGGAGGGGGCTTGCCCCCGATAGCGGTGTATCAGTGTATCAGTCAACCATTCATCAACTGATACATGGCCATCGGGGGCAAGCCCCCTCCCACATTTAAATTGCGCACATAAAAAAACCGGCCTCTCAGCCGGTTTTTTTATTTCAACAACTTAGAACGAAGCGTCTTTCAACCCATCGAGGTAACGCTCGGCGTCCAGGGCCGCCATGCAACCGGCGCCGGCCGAGGTGATGGCCTGGCGGTAGACGTGGTCAGCCACGTCACCGGCAGCGAAGATACCTTCGATGTTGGTGGCTGTGGCATTGCCTTCACGGCCGCCCTGCACCACCAGGTAACCGTCTTTGGCTTCCAGCACACCTTCGAACAACGAAGTGTTCGGGGTATGGCCGATGGCGATGAACACACCGTCGACTTTCAGCTCGTCAAAGCTGCCGTCGTTGTTCTTCAGGCGGGCACCGGTCACGCCCATGTTGTCACCCAGGACTTCGTCCAGCGTGGCGTTGAGCTTGAGGATGATCTTGCCTTCAGCGACACGGGCGTGCAGCTTGTCGATCAGGATCTTCTCGGCGCGGAAGGTTTCGCGGCGGTGCACCAGGGTCACGGTGCTGGCGATATTGGCCAGGTACAGCGCCTCTTCCACGGCAGTGTTGCCGCCACCAACCACAGCCACTGGCTTGTTGCGATAGAAGAAACCGTCGCAGGTCGCGCAGGCGGAAACACCCTTGCCCATGAACGCTTCTTCCGATGGCAGGCCCAGGTAACGGGCGCTGGCGCCAGTGGCGATAATCAGCGCGTCACAGGTGTACACGCCGCTGTCGCCGGTCAGGCTGTAAGGCTTCTTGGAGAAGTCGACCTTGTTGATGTGGTCGAACACGATCTCGGTTTCAAAGCGCTCGGCGTGTTCTTTCATACGCTCCATCAGCACCGGGCCGGTCAGGCCGTGGACGTCGCCCGGCCAGTTGTCGACTTCAGTGGTGGTGGTCAACTGACCGCCCGCCTGCATGCCGGTGATCAGCAGCGGCTTGAGGTTGGCCCGGGCAGCGTAGACAGCAGCGCTGTAACCGGCAGGGCCGGAACCGAGAATAATCACTCGCGAATGACGGGTATCAGACATGACTCACTCCTATCGACCGCCCGCACAACAGGACGGCTGGAATAAAAAAGGACCGCGAAGCACTTGGGGAAGGCTTGAACTCGCGGATCCTGAAAATAATGGGTGCAGCGTATAGAGGGGGGCAAGATTAAGGAAATACGCAATAACAATCCAGCTCATAGGTAGTCTCTATGTAGTCCACTGGTTTGATCGACCTTGTCCTAACTCAGGTGCTACTGCTGATGTCGCCACTTTCACCGTCACGGCAAAGCCGGTAAGGTCGGCGCGTTCGCCCTTCTGCTCGGAGTCTTCCATGCCTGCCCCCGTTCTTTCCGGTCCGCAATACCTGCGTGAAGGCCTCAAACTGGTGTTAAGCCCAGGCCTGCGCCTGTTCGTGCTGCTGCCGCTGGCGATCAATCTGGTGCTGTTTTTTGGCTTGATCTACTTTGCAGGGCACCAATTCAGCCTGTGGGTCGATCACCTGATGCCCACGCTGCCCAGCTGGCTGAGCTTTTTGAATTACCTGCTGTGGCCGCTGTTCGTGGTGCTGGTGGTGTTGATGGTGTTTTTCACCTTTACCATGCTGGCCAATATCATCGCGGCGCCATTCAACGGCTTTCTCGCAGAGAAAGTCGAGGTCGTGGTGCGCGGCACCGACGACTTCCCGCCGTTCAGCTGGGGCGAGCTGGTAGCGATGGTCCCGCGCACCCTGGCCCGGGAAATGCGCAAGCTGGGCTACTTCCTGCCACGGGCCATCGGCCTGTTCATCCTGTCGTTCATTCCCGTGGTCAACCTGATCGCCGCACCCTTATGGTTGCTGTTCGGCGTGTGGATGATGGCGATCCAATACATCGACTACCCAGCGGATAACCACAAGCTAGGCTGGAACGAAATGCTCGCCTGGCTGCGCCAGAAGCGCTGGCAGAGCATGAGTTTTGGCGGGATCGTCTACCTGGTGCTGCTGGTGCCGGTGGTCAATTTGCTGATGATGCCAGCGGCGGTGGCCGGGGCCACGCTGTTCTGGGTGCGCGAGCAAGGTGCTGAGGCGATGGCGGGGCAACAGGTGGCCCGGTCATAAATCCATCATCCCAGTGACACAATGACGACATGGCCCGCAGCGACACTGTGGGTCATGACGACAGCCTCGCTCCACATCACCCTGATCACCGAAACCTTCCCGCCGGAAATCAACGGGGTGGCCAATACCCTTGGCCGCCTGTGCGACGGTTTGCGCGCACGTGGCCACCAGATCGAACTGGTGCGCCCGCGCCAGGGTGTCGATCAGAGCCGACCGAGTGACGATGAGTTGCTGCTGTGCCGGGGCTGGCCGTTGCCGGGGTATCCGGGGCTGCAATGGGGCCAATCGTCAATGCACAAACTCCTGCGGCGCTGGACCCGTTCGCGTCCGGATGTCTTGTACATCGCCACCGAAGGGCCGTTGGGCCTGTCGGCGTTACGGGCGGCGCGACGCTTGGGCATCAGCGTGGTCAGCGGCTTTCACACCAACTTTCAACAGTATTCGAACCAGTACGGCTTGAGTCTGTTAAGTCGCCTGGTCACCCATTACCTGCGCTGGTTTCATAACCGCTCGACGTTGACGCTGGTGCCCAGCGCGAGCCAGCGCCTGGAGCTGGAGCGCCGGCACTTCGAGCGTCTTGGAATGTTGTCGCGGGGGGTCGATAGCCAACTGTTCCACCCAGCCAAACGCGACTATAGCCTGCGCGAAAGCTGGGGCCTGGAGAGCGACGATATTGTGGTGCTGCACGTAGGACGCTTGGCCCAAGAGAAAAATCTCGGGCTGCTCAAACGCTGTTTCGATACGTTGCAGAGCGCTTATCCATCACGGCGACTGAAGCTGGTCATTGTCGGCGATGGACCGCAGCGCAGCCTGTTGCAGCGCGATTTGCCCGAAGCAGTGTTCTGCGGTACCCAGCGCGGTGAAGAACTGGCACGGCATTACGCCTCGGGCGATCTGTTTCTGTTTCCCAGCCTGACCGAGACGTTCGGCAATGTGGTGCTGGAAGCCATGTCTTGCGGGCTGGGCGTGGTGGCGTACGACCAGGCGGCCGCGACCCAGCATATTCGCCATGGTTACAACGGTGTGCTAGCGATGCCGGGGGATGAGAACGCGTTTTGCGATGCAGCCGTGTGGCTGCTCGAAGAGCGCGAGACGCTGCGCCGGGCGCGCCTGAATGCGCGACAGCACGCCAGCCGCCAGGGGTGGCCGGCGATCATCGAGCAATTCGAGCGCCAGTTGCGCGATGTATGCCAGGACGGGCACCCGGTGCCCACCCGGGCGTCGCTTACACCAGGCTCGTCAACGCCTCACGACTGAACGGCAGGATGTCAGCCTCACGCCCTTCACGCACCTTCACGGCCCAATCCGGATCTACCAGCAGCGCGCGGCCCACGGCGACCAGGTCGAACTCGTCGTTGTTCAAGCGCTCGAGCAGTTTCTCCAGGCTGGCCGGCTGCGCAACTTTGTCGGTGTTGACCATGAACTGCAGGAATTCGCCGTCCAGGCCGACGCTGCCCACAGTGATGGTCGGCTTACCGGTAAGTTGGCGGGTCCAGCCGGCCAGGTTGAGGTCGGAACCTTCGAATTCCGGCTCCCAGAAACGGCGCGTGGAACAATGGAAAATATCCACGCCGGCGTCGGACAGCGGCTTGAGGAATTCGCCCAACGCCTCGGGGGTTTGCACCAGGCGCGCGGTGTAGTCCTGCTGCTTCCACTGGGAAAAACGCAAGATGATCGGAAAGTCCGGGCCGACTGCAGCGCGGGTGGCCTGGATCAGTTCGATGGCGAAACGTGAGCGGTTGGCCAGGCTGCCGCCGTACTCGTCGGTACGCTGGTTGCTGCCTTCCCAGAAGAACTGATCGACCAGGTAGCCGTGGGCGCCATGGATTTCCACACCGTCCATGCCAATGCTCTGGGCGTCCTTGGCCGCCTGGGCGAAGGCGTCGATCACGTCCTTGATGTCCTGGGTGGTCATACCATGGACGACGACATGGCCATCCTTGAGCTTTTCCATCGGGCCATAGGCCGGCACGCTGGCGTCCGGTTCGGTGCCGATACGGCGCACGCTGCCCACATGCCACAACTGCGGAACGATCTTGCCGCCTTCGGCGTGGACCGCATCGACCACTTTCTTCCAGCCTGCCAGCGCCGCTTCGCCGTAAAAATGCGGAACGTTGGGGTAGCCGTTGGAGGCCCGATGGCCGACCACGGTGCCTTCGGTGATGATCAGCCCTACACCGGCAGCAGCGCGACGGCGGTAATACTCGATCACTTTGGAATTAGGTACGCCGCCCGGTGAGAACGAACGCGTCATGGGCGCCATGACCACACGGGTCGACAGCTGCAGAGCACCGAGCTGGAACGGTTTGAACAGGGCTTGAACGGGCATGGAGCACTCCACATCAGACGGATTTATGATGTAGATAATATGGGCGCCACGGCTGGCTGAATAGCACTATTGATCTGGGTGATTAACGCGATAAAAGCACCCGAATACCTGTAGGAGCGAGCGTGCTCGCGAAGAACCTGAGGACGCCGCGTATATTCAGGGCACACGCGTTATCGTTGGCGATTTTCGCGAGCAAGCTCGCTCCTGCAGGGAGCAGGGTCAGCTCAGGGCTTTTTCGATGGCCTGGATGATCGAGGGATCGTCCGGCGGGGTACGTGGCGAAAAGCGCGCCAATACGCGGCCATCCTTGCCGAGCAGGAATTTCTCGAAATTCCAGGTGATGTCCCCAGGAAATTCAGCGCCCTCGCCCGCCAGCAGGCGGTAGAGCTGGTGGCGATCATGCCCATTGACGTCGAGCTTGCTGCCCAGCGGGAAGGTCACGCCGTAATTGAGGCTGCAGAACTCGCGGATTTCGTCCTCGCTGCCCGGCTCCTGGCCCGCAAATTGGTTGCACGGCAGGCCAAGCACGGTAAAACCCTGGCCTTTGTATTGCTGGTAGAGGTTCTCCAACGCCGCGTATTGCGGGGTCAGGCCACACTTGGAGGCCACGTTGACCACCAGCACCACTTGGCCCTTGAAAGGCGCCAGCGGCAGCTCTTGTCCGTCCAAAGCTTTGAGTTTCAGGTCGTGGAAAGCACTCATGACGAACTCCAGATATCCTATATTCTTTGCGTTGCGGCACGTCGAGATTACAACCCGCAAGTCAGCAATCATAGACGCCGATTAGAAAACTCGCCTACTGATCACTGAGCGGTCGGCCAGGGCAAAATCGGAATCGCCGTCACCGCGTTCTGCGGGCTGCCCTCGATCAGGCGGTCGCTGTACACCAGGTAAACCAGGGTATTGCGCTTCTTGTCGAGGAAACGCACTACCTGCATGGTCTTGAATACCAGGGAAGTGCGCTCCTTGAACACTTCGTCGCCGTCCTTGAGTTCGCCCTTGAAGTGGATCGGGCCGACCTGGCGGCAGGCAATCGAGGCTTCGGCGCGGTCTTCGGCCAGGCCCAGGCCGCCCTTCACCCCGCCGGTCTTGGCGCGCGACAGGTAACACGTCACGCCGTCGACCTTGGGGTCATCGAAGGCTTCGACCACGATCCGGTCGTTGGGGCCGACAAACTTGAACACCGTCGACACCTGGCCGATCTCTTCGGCCGAGGCCAGCAGTGGCATGGCCAGTAACAGGCCGAGCAATCCCTTCATGATGCGCATCGTGTATTCCTTTGGTTAAACCAGGATCAGGTTGTCGCGGTGAACCAGTTCCGGTTCGGCCATATAACCCAATAGACCGACAATCGCGTCAGACGACTGCCCGATGATTTTCTGCGCCTCAAGCGCACTGTAGTTAGCCAGGCCGCGGGCGATCTCACGGCCATCCGGCGCCACGCACACCACCATCTCGCCGCGGCGGAAGCTGCCTTGCACCAACTTGACGCCCACCGGCAGCAAGCTCTTGTTGCCTTGAGACAACGCCGACACCGCCCCGGCATCCAGCACCAGAGTGCCACGGGTTTGCAGGTGCCCGGCCAGCCACTGCTTGCGTGCCGCCAGCATGCCGCGCTCCGGCGACAGCAGCGTACCGATGCGCTCGCCGGCCTTGAGACGGTCCAACACGCGCTCCAGGCGCCCGCCGACGATGATGGTATGGGCGCCGGAACGCGCGGCCAGACGAGCGGCGCGCAACTTGGTCTGCATGCCGCCACGGCCCAATGCGCCACCGACACTGCCGGCCACGGCGTCCAGCGCCGGGTCATCCGCGCGCGCTTCGTAGATCAACTGGGCGTCGGGGTTGTTGCGCGGGTCGGCGTCGAACATGCCGTCGCGATCGGTGAGGATCACCAGCAGGTCCGCCTCCACCAGGTTGGCCACCAGCGCGGCCAGGGTGTCGTTGTCGCCGAAACGGATTTCGTCGGTGACCACGGTGTCGTTCTCGTTGATGACCGGGATGACCTTGAGCTCCACCAGCGCACGCAACGTGCTGCGGGCGTTGAGGTAGCGCTTGCGGTCGGACAGGTCGTCGTGAGTCAGCAGGATCTGCGCCGTGTGGCGGCCGTGCTCGGCAAAGCTCGACTCCCAGGCTTGCACCAGGCCCATCTGGCCGATGGCGGCGGCGGCTTGCAGTTCGTGCATCGCGCTGGGTCGCGCGGTCCAGCCGAGGCGGCTCATCCCGGCGGCAACCGCCCCGGACGATACCAGCACCAACTCGACACCGGCCTCATGCAAGGCCACCATCTGCTCGACCCAGACGCTCATGGCTGCGCGATCCAGACCCTTGCCATCCGCCGTCAGCAATGCGCTGCCGATCTTTACGACCCAGCGCTGCGCGCCTGTCACTTTGCTCCGCATCATCTTCAACCTTAGAGTGAGGGCCGCGCGACCCAGCGCCGCCCATAACGTTATACCCGGATACCAAAACGCCGCTCCAGGGAGCGGCGTTCAAGTTTATCGCAACGAATCAGTCGCGCACGTAAATGATTTCCGGACCGTCTTCATCATCCACGTCTTCTTCGTCCCAATCATCGTCGCCGATGTCATGCACCGACTTCACGCCGCTGCGGCGCAGGGCACGCTGGTCGTCCAGGGCCTGGAGCTGGGCACGGGCTTCGTCTTCGATCTGCTGGTCGAGTTCAGCCAGTTCTGCCTTGAATACCGGGTCGGCCGCCAGGCGGTCGGCGCGGTCTTCGAGGTAGCGCATGATGTCGCGGCAAAGGCGCTCGGTGCCTTCTTTGGCGATGGCCGAGATCACATAGACCGGGCCTTCCCATTCCAGGCGATCAACGATTTCCTTGACGCGTTCCTCGTGCTCTTCTTCGAGGATCTGGTCGCACTTGTTCAGTACCAGCCAACGGTCACGCTCGGCCAGGGCCGGGCTGAACTTGGTCAGTTCGCTGACGATCACTTCGGCGGCGTCTGCGGCATTGGTTTCATCCAGCGGCGCCATGTCGACGAGGTGCAGCAGCAAACGGGTACGCGACAAGTGCTTGAGGAAGCGAATCCCCAGGCCCGCGCCATCGGAAGCGCCTTCGATCAGGCCGGGGATGTCGGCGATCACAAAGCTTTTCCAGCGGTCGACGCTGACCACGCCCAGGTTTGGCACCAGGGTGGTGAACGGGTAGTCGGCAACTTTCGGCTTGGCGGCCGAGACCGAGCGGATGAAGGTACTTTTGCCGGCGTTCGGCAGGCCCAGCAGGCCGACGTCAGCGAGTACTTTCATTTCCAGCTTGAGGTCACGCTGCTCGCCCGGCTTGCCCGGCGTGGTCTGGCGTGGCGCACGGTTGGTACTGGACTTGAAGCGGGTGTTACCCAGCCCGTGCCAGCCGCCCTGCACAACCATCAGCTTCTGGCCGGCCTTGGTCAGGTCGCCGATCACTTCCTGGGTGGCGGAGTCGATGATCGTGGTGCCGACCGGTACGCGCAGCACCAGGTCTTCGCCTTTCTTGCCGGTGCAGTCGGTGCTGCCGCCGTTGGAGCCACGCTCGGCATCGAAGTGCCGGGTGTAACGGTAGTCGACCAGGGTGTTGAGGTTTTCGTCGGCCATCATGTAGATGGAACCGCCGTCACCGCCATCACCGCCGTTGGGGCCACCGTTTTCGATGAATTTTTCGCGACGGAAACTCATGCAACCGTTACCGCCGTCGCCTGCTTTTACTCGGATGGAAACTTCATCAACGAACTTCATAACAAAACGCCTCTCGCCGCACGGACGAGCTTAAGAAACCAAGACATAAGACTCTTGCAAAAATGAGCGCAGCGACCTCAAGCAACGACCGCAAATCCTGCTGCCCTCGCCCATTACAAACAGCTTTGCAAGAGACTCACTCCACAAACGAAAAAGCCCCGTCGCAAGACAGGGCTTTCCCAGCGATCTCGCAATTAAGCTGCGACAACGCTCACGTAACGGCGGTTGAACGCGCCCTTTACTTCGAACTTGATCACGCCTTCGATTTTAGCGAAGAGGGTGTGATCTTTACCCATGCCAACACCGTAACCGGCGTGGAATTGGGTGCCGCGCTGACGCACGATGATGTTGCCCGGAATGATTTTCTGGCCGCCATACATCTTCACGCCAAGGCGTTTGGCTTCTGAGTCGCGACCGTTACGGGTACTACCACCAGCTTTTTTGTGTGCCATGAGTCAATTCTCCTAGTGAGGAATTAGGCTGAAATTAAGCCTGAATACCGGTGATTTTGATCTCGGTGTACCACTGGCGGTGGCCCATACGCTTCATGTGGTGCTTACGACGACGGAACTTGATGATGCGGACTTTATCGTGACGACCTTGGGAGATCACTTCAGCCACAACGGTAGCGCCAGCAACAACTGGAGCGCCGATGTTCACGTCATCGCCATTGGCGACCAACAGAACGCGATCAAAAGTAACGGATTCGCCGGTAGCGATTTCCAGTTTTTCGATCTTCAGGTATTCACCTGGGGCGACCTTGTATTGCTTGCCACCAGTAACAATTACTGCGTACGACATGGTATTTCTCCGATAATCCTGCTCACCCAGCTCTTTATAAGAAGAGGTATTGGCTGGCATGGCTGCATGGGATGGACGTCCCGAATGCAATTGCGTAAGGCAGGTGCTGCCCAGGAAGTTCAGGGTGCGCGATTGTACGCAAGCAACAGAAGTGTTGCAAGAGGCCGTCCATCGCGCCTTGACACCCAGGGACATGGGTCCTAGCATGCCGCGCAACCCTTCTGGAGCGACTGTCGCTGATGCAACCCCAAGCTTTCTACCGCGCGGTCGCGGACGATTTTACCGCCGTCGACGGCATCATCAAGCAGCAGCTGACGTCTAAAGTGCCGCTGGTCTCCAAAATTGGCGACTACATTACGTCGGCCGGCGGCAAACGCCTGCGTCCTTTATTGGTGTTGCTGTGCGGCAAGGCCCTGGGCCGCGAAGGCGATGACCTGCGCCTGCTGGCGGCCACCATCGAATTCCTGCACACCGCCACCCTGCTGCACGACGACGTGGTCGACATGTCCGGCATGCGCCGTGGCCGCGAGACCGCCAATGCCATGTGGGGCAACGCCCCGAGCGTGCTGGTGGGCGACTTCCTGTATTCGCGCTCGTTCGAAATGATGGTCGAGCTGGGCTCGATGCCGGTGATGAAGATTCTGTCCCAGGCCACGCGCATCATCGCCGAAGGCGAAGTGTTGCAGCTGTCGAAGGTGCGCGACGCCAGCACCACCGAAGAAACCTACATGGAAGTGATTCGCGGCAAAACCGCGATGCTCTTCGAAGCCTCCACCCACAGCGCCGCTGCGCTGTGTGGGGCGAGCGCCGAACAGGCCGAAGCCCTGCGCACCTTTGGCGACCACCTGGGCGTGGCGTTCCAACTGGTGGACGACCTGCTCGACTACCGTGGCGACGCCGAGACCCTGGGCAAGAACGTCGGTGACGACCTGGCCGAGGGCAAGCCGACCTTGCCGCTGATCTACACCATGCGCGAAGGCACGCCGGAACAGGCTGCCCTGGTGCGCAAGGCGATCCAGAAAGGCGGCATCGAAGATCTGGAGGCCATCCGCGCCGCCGTCGAAGCCTCCGGTTCCCTGGAGTACACCGCACAACTGGCACGTGACTACGTGGCCCGTGCGATCCAGTGCCTGCAAGCCCTGCCCGCCAGCGAGTACCGGGATGCCCTGGTCGAGCTGAGTGAGTTTGCGGTCGCCCGTACACACTAAAGCACCAGCGCCGCAGGACAATGTGGGAGGGGGCTTGCTCCCGATAGCAGAGTGTCAGCCAATGGAGAAGTTGGCTGCTGCACCGCCATCGGGAGCAAGCCCCCTCCCACATTTGAATTTCATACAGTCTGCAAGACAAAAAAACCCTATATAATGTGCGACTTTTAGTCATCCTGACTCTCAAGGAGCTTTAGTGAGCACGTTGCCACCCTGCCCGAAATGCAATTCCGAATACACCTACGAAGACGGGGCCCAGTTGGTCTGCCCGGAATGCGCCCATGAATGGTCCGCCAATGGCGAAGCCGACGTGAGCAGCGATGAAACCGTGAAGAAAGACTCTGTGGGCAACGTCCTGCAGGACGGCGACACCATCACCGTAATCAAGGACCTCAAGGTCAAAGGGACTTCGTTGGTGGTCAAGGTCGGCACCAAGGTCAAGAACATCCGCCTGTGCGACGGCGACCACGATATCGATTGCAAGATCGACGGCATCGGCCCGATGAAACTTAAGTCCGAGTTCGTGCGTAAAGTCTGATTTTGTCGCATCCATCCCACGCCCGCCGTGGGATGGCGTTTCGCCCTCTTCGTTGACCCATCGCAATCGCCACCCAGAAAAGCTCGGAAACCGCCAATAGGCGCTTGCTATTCTACGAATAAGAATTATTCTCATTGAAACCCATCAAGGAGAACGACCATGACTTATTTGATAGACGCCTGGCTGGACCGCCCACACCCCTACCTGCGGATCCTGCATCGGGAAACCGGCGAAGTATGTGCTGTGCTGGAAGAAGAAGCGCTGAATGAACTGCAGGACCAGGGTGACCTGGATGTGAATGGCCTGAGCTCAAGTGAGCCCGGCGTGCTGAAGGAAGTGGTGCGTAACTTGTTTCTATTCTGCTACGCCCGAGCGTTGCGCCCGGCGACGGAACTCAGTGGCAAGTTCCACCCATGAACCACCCTGCAATACCTTGTAGGAGCGAGCTTGCTCGCGAAGACCGCATAAACAACGCGTTCATCCAGGATGCCCGCGTCATCGTTGACGTTTTTCGCGAGCAAGCTCGCTCCTACAGGTGTTCAACAGCCAATCTTACAGAACGTCGAGCAGCTCGACGTCGAACACCAGAACGCTATGCGGCGGGATGCTGCCAACGCCCTGAGCGCCGTAAGCCAGTTCGCTCGGCACGTAGAGGCGCCATTTGCTGCCGGCATTCATCAGTTGCAACGCTTCGGTCCAGCCGGCAATGACGCCGCCGACCGGGAATTCCGCAGGCTGGCCACGCTCGTAGGAGCTGTCGAATACAGTGCCGTCGATCAGGGTGCCGTGGTAGTGAGTGCGCACTTGGTCTTCACGGGTCGGCTTGGCGCCATCACCGGCAGTCAGTACTTCAAACTGCAGGCCGGAAGCCAGGGTGGTAATGCCGTCACGCTTGGCGTTTTCAGCCAGGAATGCCAGGCCGGCGCCCGCAGCGGCTTCAGCCTTCGCGGCCGCTTCAGCTTGCATGACTTCGCGGATCACCTTGAAGCTGGCAGCCATTTGCTCTTGGTCAACACGGCTTGGCTTGCCGCCGAACGCGTCGGTCAGGCCGGCCAGGATTGCGTCCAGGCTCACACCCGGTGGCGGGTTGTCACGCAGTTGGTCGCCCAACTGACGGCCGATACCGTAGCTGACGCGGGTTTCGTCGGTGGACAGATTAACTTCGGACATGAAGAGGCTCCGCTGTAGGGCGACGCTGAAAAACCCCAGCACAGCAGGATTTTTCTGACCGCCCAGAACTAAAAGGGCCAGCAGACTAGCACACAAGTCCGACGCTTGATGAGCCCCGCCCTGTCTTGGCCATTTCAGCGAACGCGCGCCCATAACTATCTAAAGCCTTGCCCCATCATCGCCATCCCATGCTCACGGCTCATACGTCACCCTGGAGACTGTACCGATGAGCACTGCCACACACCCCCGCTTCGAACACCTTCGCAGCGACCTCCACCAGATCGGCCACCAGTTGCTGGAGACTGAAGACTTCGCCGAGCCCGACCCGCCACCCGAGCTGGTCGCGCTGGAGGCCTTCGACACCGCGTTGAAGTCACACAACCAGACCTTTCTCGACAGTTGCCGCGCGCTCTATAAAGCCGTGCCGGATGCCGATCTGAAAAGCGCCGCAGGCCTGCAATTGCTGGCCGATTTGAAAGCCAACCTGAATAAACGCCTGCAAACCCTCGACCAGACGTCGGTGGCCGACGGCAAAGGGCGCCGCACCTACCTCACCGCCCAAGCCGGGCAACTGGCCCTGGAGAAGGAAGCCAGTCTCGGTCAGCGGGATCGCCTGCTACACCCGAATGAAGCCGGCTGGGTCAATGCCATCGGCCTGCGCCCGGACCTGCGCCCAGGCCTCTATGCCTTGACCTTCGATTACCGCGAAAAAACCGTGGAGCTGGCCGGTGCGTTTGTGATCGTTGAAAAAAATACCCCCGTGATCAGCACATTAACCAGCACCGAAGCCGTGGGCGGCGTCCTGCTGTTTACCCCACGTCGAGGCCTGGACAGTTTTACCAGCCTGGCCGACCTGAACGATCGCCTGCGCCAGAGCCTGGATAGCCCTTTGGGCAGGGAAGAATTTGCCGACTTACTGCCCCGGCGCTATCAATCCCTGGCAACGGGAGCGATCTGGCCGTTGGTCCTGCTGCCGATTGAGGGCGAGCCCGTGTTCGAACACGCCTACGATGCCCTGCTCGACAAGCGCAGCCTGGATATCGATTGGGCCTTGTCCCTGGAAGACAATCCAACCCACAGCGCCCGCCAGCTGTCGGCCGACCTGGAACGCGCCATCACCGCCGCCGCACCGGACCTCAGCGCCCGCCTGGAACTTCGCGCCCAGGTCTTGCTGGACCGCCACCTGTTGCTCAGCGCACCCGACTGGTATCGCAGCGCCACCGTCGCCGAACGCACCTCGGTCGCCCAACACCTGGGCGCCTACAACCGCGCACGCACGGACCTGCTCGAATCGTTCGGCCCCGCCGCCAGCCCCGAAGCCCTGGCGCGCTACCAAGTGCTTGAGCACTTGGCCGAGGATCTTGAAATAAACGACCTTGACCCCGAACACGTGCAAGTCAGCACCCGTCGGACCGTGGCCGGGGTTGGCGACTATGAGCAACAGAGCAGCCTGGTCCAACTCGCACTGCGTGGCCTGCACACCGACGACGAGGTGGCGGGTTCGGACTTCCTGAGCCATACCCGCATCACCTACAACGGCGATACCCTGCCTGAAGAGTATTCGGAGCTGACCCCTGGTTATCTGGTCCAACTGCTCGCCCGCCTGCAGCCACGCCTGCGCTTTCGGGAAGTGCAGCAACACATTCACAGCTCGCCTCAACTCAAGCAGGCCATCGGCCGTATGCTGGACCTGCGAATCAACGCCCTGGCCTATGTCGCCATGTTGCAGAACCACATCAGCAAAGACGATTACCAACTTATTCAAGACCTGCGTGGCGGCCAGACTAGCAACCTGAGTGCCGTTACCCTGTCATTCCATGGCGCCCAGCTCAATGATTTGTGGCTGCTGCGCCATATCGATGACGAAGGGCAAACCGAACGCATACTGCTCTGCGCGCCGGGCGCACCCAATACGCAACAATTCTTTGGCTTCAACCGGGCGTTCGACTGCCAGGCCTTTGTACTCAAATGGAGCGAGGACGACCCGGTTTCAGCCACGCCAACCATGGGGAACTACCTGGTGGGGCGCGTGGCCTTGCGCTTTCGCCCGAGCATGAGAAAGACCCTGACGGGCTTGAGCTTCAAGCCCCTGGACAAGGAGCATCTGAAGGTGGTGCTCGGGCCCTCCTGCACGCACGCTGAATGCCTGAAGTCGATGACAGGCCACTTCCTTTCCACTCAACTCGACGACTACCTGCTGGCCAGCCCGACCTGGTATCACTCAGCGACCGATGCGCAACGCACACGGTTGGCCAGCCTCGCCGAGGACATCGACGGCGCTACCCGCGCGCATGACGCGCTGTCCTTCTCGGCGGCGAGTTTCCCGACGTTCAAGACCTACCTGAAGGCTCAGGCCAAGCTCAGCATCAACCGCCTGCTGGGCCGCCCCGCCAACGACGTCGACCCGGACGATATACGTGTGCACTCCCCAAAGGCTCTGTTCGAACGGTTCACCACCCCGCCGATGACTTATACCCAGTTGTACCGGGACGGTTATGAGGATGGCATTGGGTTTATCAACAACAAGTTTTCCACCTCGGCCACCTTTACGGGCCCTGCGGACATCGACTTGTCTGCGCTGACACCGCAAATCGTCGCACGCTCGGTGACCGGCGTCTGGATCGGCCAACGCTACGCTGACGAAGTGCGCGCAAAATTGTTGAGCACCAGCAGCCTCGGCTACCGGAACCGGCGCGATGCAACCCTGGCTATCACTCAACTGCAGATGCTCTATGGCGCGCTGGGAAGCCAGCTGCAAGGCCATCTGGCCAGTGTCGATCTGGACTGGTTGCAATCCAGTATCAAGGGCATGGGTGACAGCGACACCGCCACCCGGCAGCGCTACCCTATCCATCGCCTGCTGGTTGACGGCGAATGGCTGATGGACCTGTATGTGTTCAGCCATGAAGGCAAGCCTAGCCTGCTCTACACGCCCAATGCGCCGGACAATATCGCCTGGCGTGAAGCGCGACTGTTCAACTTCCTGCTGAAGCACACCGAGGGGATGCTCGACTACCTTGTGCTTAAAACGGCAAAAGCTTCGCAGCCGCGCATTCGGCAATGGCTGGCGCAGGCCAGGGAGCAACTGCCTCAAACGCTGGATAAAACCACGTCCAGTACCCCGCGTTATGACAGCCTCGAACACATTGCTCCGCTGACCGACCTGCGTCAGTCGCTGTACAACATGAAGCTGCAACGCAAGATCGACGACGTGCATGCCACCACGGTCAATCGCACGAAGATGATCACCGATATTTTGTGGACCTGTATCGAGCTCGTCACCGCCGTCGTCACGGCTCCGTTCCCGATACTGAGCCTGAGCACCGGCCTGTTGCTGGCGTTCAAGGATGCCATGCTCGCCTTGCACGCCTATAACCAGGGCGACCACAGCGAAGCCTTGCAACATTTATTCAGCTACCTGCTCAACAGTGCCGGCGGGCTGCTGACCGACCTGCGCCCCGCGCTGACAGCCGCCAATATCATCAAAAAGGCCCCCCGTTTACTACTACGCAACACGGTGAATGAGCAGGCCGCCAGATTGATCAAGCAACTGGAGCCCGAGTCGCCCACCCTGGCCGGCATGCAACCGGTGATGTTCGAGGGCCAGTCGCTCTGGACCACACGGCAACCTAACTCGATGGGGCGCTATCTGCTGTACCGTTACGACGCCGCCAGTGACCAGCTATTGTCCACCTCGAGGCTGGTCAGCCCCGACAATGAAGGGCGTTGGGTGCGTTTCGCCGTGCCCGGCGGTGGCCGCCCCTATAAAAAACTTCCGGAAGAACTGCACCCACTGGCCCGCTACGAAATACCGCCGGGCGAATGGCGCGATTTTGAAGCCGTGCTGGACCCACGTTTTGCTCAACAGCAGCGCGATCTGGCTTCTTATGCCGCTGCGGGTTTCGAAAAAGCGCAGTTGCAAAACAGCGCCGCAGCCCTGGAACCGCAGCGCAGAATGCACTTCAAACAGGTCGAACAGTTGAAGGCAGATGCGCAAGATTTCTTCAGCAACCGGCCGGTTGAACCACCGCGCGTCGATGTTCTGGACTTCGCCGACACAGACACTCACGCACAGATTCTGACCAAGGCGTTCAGCGAAGCCAACGGCATAATCCTCGGTGAAATAGCCCCATCCATTGCCAGCAAGCAGTTTTTGATCCAGAACATGAAGCAGCTCGCCGACCTGGGGGTCAAGCGGTTATACATCGAGTTTCTGCCACGGGACGTTTTCAAACTCAAGCTGACCAAGCACAACACCGTCAAGCTCTCAAAACACATCGATAAGCACCTCAAGCTTATGGATGAAAGCCTGGGCTTTGCCAAGGACGCGCCCTACTCCTATCGGGCCTTGATGCGTGAAGCTCGTGAACACGGTGTCAATCTGCACGGCCTTGACGCCAGCAGCTCCTACGACATGGATAACCTTTTGAGCCTGGGCGATAACCGCACCTGGGTGCCCCAGCCCAATTTCGTACGCAACTTCTATTCAAGCAAAGTCCTTGAGGCCGACATTAAAGCCGCCCCCACAGAACGCTGGGTAGTCCTTACCGATCAGCAACGCGTGAACACCTACAACAAGGTGCCGGGGCTGGCGGACTTGCAAAAGACCGTCAGCATCCGCATCGAAGACATCGCCATCGGCCAGCCCGCCGCGATCGCCAAGGACTTGCCGGGCTCAATACCGGGAGATCTTGCCGCCAAAGCCGATTTCAAATTGACGGTGCCGTCCAGCTACCGCGCCGCGCCGCAGCCGGGTACGTCGAGGACACTTCAGCCGCCAGCCGTGGAACCGCACTTCAGTCAGTTTGATCTCGATGAGCAGCATCTGGATCCGTTCAGGCGTGTGGAAGGGAGGCAGCATGGGGCGGACAGTCGGTACGGGGCACCGATCGGTTCCCCGGAGCAACGAGCACAAATAGCCTTCGTAAATAACCGCGTACGACTGGACGGTGCAACCAGGGACTTTTTCACCCATTACACCTCGAGAGTCCGCGCCGCGCTGCCAACATTGGGCCCTTCCGGCAAGCTCAAGGACTTTTTGAAGGCCGTCTACAAGCGAGGTAACGGCCTGATAATCGGTGAGACCCATGCGCACCAGAGCAGCAAAAGATGGCTGATCGAACACCTTACCGACCTGAAACAGCAAAAGGTCAAAACCTTGTACGTGGAACACTTGCAAACCGACCTGCATCAAGCTGACCTGGATCTTTTCAACCGCACCGGGCGCATGCCCGACAACCTGAAAAACTTCCTCATCAGCCAGAACAGAGGGCACATGCGGGAGTATTCGGGGCCTGATAATTACACCAACGTGCTGGAGGCCGCCAACAAACTGGGCATACGCATACGCGCTTTGGATTGCAGCGCCAGCTACTATCTCAAAGGCATGGAAGAGTCAAAAATAGCGCGCACCCGCCTATTCAACTTCCACGCCCACAAAGTGATCGAGGCCGACCAGGCCGCGCAAGGTCCGCACAAATGGGTCGCGTTCATGGGGAACTCTCACACCGACACGTATATGAAAATACCCGGTGTCGCCCAGCTACAGGATGCGGTCAGCTTGGATATTGAGGACGCAGCGCCAGGTCTTGGCCGGGAATTGCATACGGGTTATTGGCGAGTCAAACCCAAAGCTATCGGAGAGCAACTCACGTACGCATCACGCAGTGATTTCAAGCTGGACGTCAGCATCGCCGGCCAGCGCGCACCCTCTGCGCTGGACACAAGCCGGATCAAACACAAGGGTGAGTTTCTGATACATCAGTCATCCCCCTCAGAAATAAAACTCTGGCATCGTTCATTGGACGACCAAGTGAAGAATACTCCGATCCAGATTGACGATAACGGCCTGTTCCATATTGACCGTTGGACATCGATCCAGAACAACAGGTATGAAAGCCTGGAAGAGCTGATCGACGATCTGATTAACGTGGTCAAGCTGACGCCGCTCGAACCTTACTGATCGCCTGACACGCCCTGCCTGCGAATGGCTCGCAGGGCTTTTCTGAGCAATGAAGCCCCAAACAAAAAAGTCGTTTCAGATTCACGCCCAGCTGCCGATACAACTCCACACCCTGCAGCTGGCTCCAAAATCAATAACCGCCCAGCCCCCCCTCATTCTTGCGGAGCATTCAATGAATAGCTGGTTCGGCAACATCAGCGTCAACCTCAAACTCGGCCTTGGCTTCGGCCTGGTGCTGGTCCTCACCTCGATCCTGGCCCTGACCGGCTGGACCAGCCTGGGCGGTTTGATCGACCGCAGCAACTGGATGAGCGATATCACCCAGCTCAACGCCTCACTGACCAAACTGCGCATCGTGCGCCTGCAATATATGCTGGCCAACGGTGATGAAGCCGTGGCGCAGAACGTACAGACCAGCCTTGATGCCTTCGCCGCCCAGCAACAAAAACTGCTGGATAGCTTCAAGAGCCCGGAAAACCTCAAGCTGCTCAATGAACAGAAAGCCGTCATCAACGCGTATCAGCAATCGCTGAACAAAATGCGCGAGGCCTATCGCAACGGTAACGCTGCGCGACAGGTGATGGGCGATAAAGCCGACGTCGCCAACGCACAAATCAACGCACTGGACACCAACGTGCAGCAGATGCCGGAAAGCCCGGAGCGTTTCGCACAATTCCAGGCCGTGGCCAACGCCAAGCAAGAGTTCCTGCTGGCGCGCTACGAAGTGCGTGGTTACACCAACAACGTCAACGCAGAAAATGAAGCCCGCGCCGCTGCACAAATCGAAAAAACCATCACCGTGCTGAAAAGCCTCAACGCCGTCTTCGGCAGCAGCCAGCAAACCGCGCTGGCTTCGCTGGACACCGCACTCGGCGCCTATCGCAGCGCCGTGCAGAGCTACAAGGCGGCCAACGCTAATATCGTCACAGCCCGTGCCGAGATGACCACCCAAGGCACCGATATCGTCACCATCAGCGACAAGCTGTACGACATCCAGTTGGAACGCCGCGACGCCGAAAGCGCCCAGGCCCGTAGCCTGCAATTGATCAGTACCTTGCTGGCGCTGTTGGTCGGCATCATCGCGGCGCTGGTGATCACTCGCCAGATCACCCGTCCGCTGCAAGACACCCTGGCCGTGGTCGAACGCATTGCCTCCGGAGACCTGAGCCACAACATCCAGGTCACCCGCCGTGATGAGCTGGGTGTGCTGCAACAAGGCATCCAACGCATGGGCACCACCTTGCGTGAACTGATCAGCGGGATCCGTGATGGTGTGACCCAGATCGCCAGCGCCGCCGAAGAGCTGTCGGCGGTCACCGAGCAGACCAGCGCCGGCGTCAACAGCCAGAAGATCGAGACAGACCAGGTCGCCACGGCGATGCATGAGATGACCGCCACCGTGCAGGAAGTGGCGCGCAACGCCGAACAGGCTTCCCTGGCCGCAGCCGATGCCGATGGGCAGGCCCGTGCGGGCGACAAAGTGGTGGCCGAGGCCATCGCCCAGATCGAACGCCTGGCCGCTGAAGTGGCACGCTCCACCGACGCCATGGCGCACCTGCAACAGGAGAGCAACAAGATCGGCAGCGTCATGGATGTGATCAAGGCCGTGGCCGAACAGACCAACCTGCTGGCCCTCAACGCCGCGATTGAAGCGGCGCGCGCCGGTGAAGCCGGACGTGGGTTCGCCGTGGTTGCCGACGAAGTGCGTGGCCTGGCCCAGCGTACGCAGAAATCCACCGAAGAAATCGAAGGCCTGGTGGCCGGTTTGCAGAACGGCACCCAGCAAGTGGCCAATGTGATGAACAACAGCCGCAGCCTCACCGACAGCAGCGTCGAGTTGACCCGCAAGGCTGGCGTATCACTGGAAAACATCACCCGCACAGTGTCGAACATCCAGTCGATGAACCAGCAGATCGCCGCCGCCGCCGAAGAGCAGAGCGCCGTGGCCGAAGAGATCAGCCGCAGCATCGTGAACGTGCGCGATGTGTCTGAGCAGACCGCTACGGCGAGTGACGAGACGGCCAAGTCGAGTGTGGAACTGGCGAGGCTGGGGAGCCAGTTGCAGCAGATGGTCAGTCATTTCCGGGTGTAAGAACCAAAGAAGCCGCCTCGGCATTAACCGAGGCGGTTTTTTATTGCCCGCGTTACGGCTCTCAGCCCTCGCCCTCCTCAACAAACACCAGCCGATTTCCAAACGGGTCCTTGATACTCATCTCCCGCGAGCCCCAAGGTGTTTGCTCAACGCCAGGCTTGGCATAACGGTAATCCCTGGCCTGCAACTGCTGCTGGTACGCGTCCACCCCTTGCGCCTGGATCCGCACCGCTGCGCCCGGCGACGCATCGCCATGGTGCTCGGACAAATGCAGCACGCACTCACCCAGCGACACCTGCAGGTACAACGGGAAATTGGCCTCGAAGCGATGCTGCCAATCGACCTTGAACCCCAGGAAGTCGACGTAGAACTCCAATGCCTTGGCCTCGTCGAAAATCCGCAGGACAGGGGTGACTTTTCCTAAGTGCATCGCGCGCGCTCCATGTTTGAGAGCGCCCACTATAGAGTTGAAAACCCCCGCCGCAAATCCCCACTACGCGCCAGGAATCGACCCGGCCGCTGGCCCGTCACCTGCCCTTCGCGGTAGCTCAACACCCCGTTGACCCACACCCCTTCGATCCCTTCGGCGGCACGCTGCGGCTCTATAAAATCCGCCACGTCGCGCACGCGCAGCGGGTCGAACAACACCAGGTCGGCCCAGTGCCCTTCACGAATCTGCCCGCGTTCAGTGAGGCCGAAGCGCGCCGCCGAGAGCCCGGTCATCTTGTGCACCGCCGTGTGCAACGGGAACAAGCCGACATCACGGCTGAAATGTCCCAGCACCCGAGGGAACGCGCCCCACAACCGCGGGTGCGGAAACGGGTCTTCGGGCAAACCGTCGGAGCCCACCATCGACAGCGGGTGCGCGAGAATACGTCGCACGTCCGCTTCATCCATTCCGTAGTACACCGCCCCCGCCGGTTGCAGGCGGCGGGCGGCGTCCATCAGCGAAACGCCCCACTCGCCAGCAATGTCCTGCAGGTCACGCCCGCCCATTTCAGGCTGTGGCGTGGACCAGGTGATGGTGATGCGAAACGCGTCGGTGACCTGCTTGAGGTCCAGGGTCGAAGAACTGGCCGCGTAGGGATAGCAATCACACCCCACCGGATGGGTTTTCGCCGCGGCTTCCAGCGCCGCCAACAGCTGCGGGCTGCGCCCCCAGTTACCCGCACCCGCGCACTTGAGGTGGGAAATAATCACGGGCGCCCTGGCATGCCGGCCGATCTGGAACGCTTCGTCCATCGCGTCCAGCACTGGTTCGAATTCACTGCGCAAGTGGGTGGTGTACACCGCGCCGTAAGCCGTCAGTTCTTCGCTCAGTTGCAACACCTCATCGGTCTCTGCATTGAAGGCGCTGGCGTAGGCCAGGCCTGTGGATAAACCGAGGGCGCCGGCGTCAAGGCTCTCCTGCAGCTGCACCCGCATGGCCGCGATTTCATCTGCGCAAGCGGTGCGGTGCAGGTCGTCCATATGGTTGCTGCGCAGTGCCGTGTGGCCGATCAGTGCAGCGACATTGACCGCAGGGTGGGCGCGTTCCACGGCGGCGCGATAATCGACAAAACGCGGGTAGGCAAACGCTTCGGCGTTGCCCAGCAGGTTCATCGGGTCCGGCGGATCGCCGCGCAGGCTGACAGGCGATGCGCTGATGCCACAGTTGCCGACAATCACCGTGGTCACGCCCTGGCTGAGCTTGGGCAGCATCTGCGGATGGCGGATCACCACCGTGTCGTCGTGGGTGTGCACATCGATAAAGCCCGGCGCCAGGACGCGGCCAGCGGCGTCGATCACATGCTCCGCCACCGCCGTGGACAGGTCGCCGATCGTCTCGATACGCCCGTTGCGCACGCCCACATCCGCGAGGTACCCAGGGCTGTTGCTGCCATCAATGATCAGCGCCTGGCGAATCAGCGTGTCGTACTTCATTTCAGTCTCCAAGCGGCAGGCTGTCGGGGCCGCCGCGGTAGTCGTCCAAGGCCAGTTTGATCCGGCGTAGGCGTTCCTGGTTGGCGTCAGGCTTGGCCAGTGCCAGCTCGGTGGCCAGCAGGTCAATGGCCAGCAACATGCCGTAGCGCGCAGCCGTGGGTTTGTAGATAAAGCTGGTTTCCGCCGGTTGCAGCGGCAGCAGCACATCCGCCAGCCCGGCCAGGGGCGAATCCGCCAGGGTGATGGCGATAATGCGCGCGCCGTAGTTGCGCGCCAGCGTCACCACGTCCAGAAGTTCAGGGGTAAGACCCGTCAGCGAGCAGACAATCAGCGCCTGTTCCGGCCCGAGGGTCGCGGCGGTCACGCGCATCATCACTGGGTCATGGCAGGCCGCAATCGGATAGCCCAGGCGCACCAGGCGCACCTGCAGTTCATCGCTGCACAGGCTCGACGGGCCGCCCATGCCAAACGCGTGAATCATGCGGGCCTTGCCGAGCAGGCTGACGGCGTCGGCGAAGCTGTGCTGATTGAAGCCCGACAGGTGCTGGCGCAACGTCGCTTCGATATCGCCGAGTATCTGCCGATGAAACGCCGACTGTTCCGGCAACCCCGCCGGGTCCAGGAAGCGGCTGCCCACCCCGCTGGCCTGGGCCAGTTGCAGGCGCAGGTCACGCAAATCGCGGCAACCGACACTGCGGGCAAAACGCGACAAGGTGGCCGTGCTGACCTCGGCCCGTTGCGACAGCTCTTCCAGACTGGCCGACGCGGCAAAGCCCACGTCATCGAGCATCAGCTTGGCGATGCGCCCTTCGCCGGCGCTGAAGGAATCCTGGCGGGCGCGGATCTGGTAGAGGATGTCCATGGGGGCTCCGGTTACAAGAGACAGGACAGACCATAAGTGAGACCGAAGGCAACCACCGAAATCAGGGTTTCCAGCACGGTCCAGGTCTTGAAGGTCTGGATCACCGTCATATTGAAGTATTCCTTGATCAGCCAGAAGCCGCCGTCGTTGACGTGGGAAAAGATCACCGAACCCGCACCCGTCGCCAGTACCAGCAATTCAGGGTGTGGATAACCCATCCCCAGGGCAACCGGCGCGACCACACCCGACGCCGTGGTCATCGCCACCGTGGCCGAGCCCGTGGCGATACGCATCAGCGCGGCGAACAACCAACCCATCACCAGCGGCGATAGCTGGAACGCGTTGGCCAGGCCGAGAATTTCATGGGTGACACCGGCATCCACCAGAATGCGATTCAAGCCGCCGCCCGCGCCCACCAGCAGGGTGATGCTCGCCGTAGGCGCCAGGCATTCATTGGTGAACTTGAGGATTGACTCACGGTTGAAGCCCTGGGCCAGGCCCAAGGTCCAGAAACTCACCAGGGTCGCCACCAGCAGCGCGATCACCGAGTTGCCGATGAATAACAGGAATTGGTTGAAACCGGTGCCCGGCGTGGAAATCACGTTGGCCCAGCCGCCGATCATCATCAGCACCACCGGCAACAGGATGGTGGCCATGGTCAGTGCGAAGCTCGGCAGACGGGTCCGTGGTTCGCGCTCGATGAACTGGCGTTCCAGCGGGTTTTCCGCCGGCAGGTGGATACGCGGCACGATGAACTTGGCGTAGACCGGGCCGGCGATAATCGCCGTCGGAATACCGATCAGGATTGCATACAGCACGGTCTGCCCGACCGAGGCGTTATACGCCAGCACCGCCATCATCGCCGCCGGGTGCGGCGGTACCAACGCATGCACCACCGACAGGCCGGCCACCATCGGCAGGCCGACCATCAGGATCGACACGCCCACGCGCCGTGCCACGGTGAAAGCGATCGGCACCAGCAAGACAAAGCCCACCTCGAAAAACAGCGGCAGCCCCACCAGAAACGCGATGCAGACCATCGCCCAGTGGGCGTTGCGCTCGCCGAAACGGTTGATCAACGTACGCGCCACCTGCTCCGCGCCACCGGACTCGGCCATCATCTTGCCGAGCATGGTGCCCAGCGCCACGACCAGGGCGATATGCCCCAGGGTCTTGCCAACCCCGGCTTCGTAGGAGCCCATGATGGTGTCCGCTGGCATCCCGGCCATCAGCGCCAGGCCAATGGACACCAGGGTGATGACGATAAACGGGTTGAGTCGGTAACGTGCGATCAGCACGATCAAAGCGATGATGGCGATGGCAGCGTATGCCAACAGCCCGAAGCCCGGTGATGCGGCCATGCGGTACTCCTCGGAAAGGGTCACGTCGAATAGGTTGTGAAACTCATAAATCATTACCGAGGAGGATTTTCAAACCTCATGAAAATAATTTTCGCCCACGGATAAGCACTGTCGCGATGGGATATGCCCGACGCAGCCAGATGAAAATTCAGGGGGTGTTCTTACATGACGTCCGAGAACAAGGCTGGAAACTCAACGAGCGCGGTTGAGTCATACACTGCACATCCATCGATGCCAGGAAAAACACAGATGATTCGCACGACACTCGCCGCCGGCGCCCTGTTTCTTGCCGTGTGCGGCACTGCGGCCGCCGCCGATAACCCGGCGCTGACAAAATGCATGGACGGCGCCAACACCACCGCAGAGATGGTCGGTTGCAACGTCAAGGAGGCCAAGGTGCAGGACGCCCGGCTGAACAAGGCTTACAAGACCGCGCTGGCCGCCCAGGAAGGCAACCGCAGGGACCAATTGCAGGATCTGCAGCGCCTGTGGATCAAGTACCGTGACGCCAATTGCGCCTTTGCCGGCAGTGCCACCGGCGGCACCATCGATCAGGTCAACGGCTCCGGCTGCGTGCTGGACATGACCCAGACCCGCGCCCAGGAACTGGAAGACCTGGTCGGGCCGTAACACGGTGGCCTGCCACCGCACCCGATCAATCGTGATGCACCTTTGCACGCTTGAGCAGCTTCTTGCAGCGCTCCGACAAATGCAGCACGCGCAGATGTTTGCCCGCCTTGCTGTAGCGCTCGCGCAAGGTCATCAGCGCGGCAATCGCTGAATAGTCGACGAAGCTCAGGTGACGACAATCGAGCGTCACCTGGGCCGGGTCGTTGGCCGGGTCGAATTGATTCAGGAACGGCGTGGTCGAGGCAAAGAACAAGGTGCCGTGCAGACGGTAGAGCTTGCTGCCGTCGGCTTCCAGGTGTTCATCGGCATACAGCTCACGCGCCTGTTGCCAGGCGAAGTTCAGCGCCGCAATCACGATGCCGCAGAGCACAGCGGTCGCAAGGTCAGTGAACACAGTGATCACCGTCACCGCCATGATCACCAGCACGTCATTGAGCGGCACCTTGTTGATCACCCGCAACGACGCCCAGGCAAAGGTCTGCTGGGACACCACGAACATCACCCCCACCAGCGCCGCCAGCGGAATCCGCTCGATCAGCGGCGACAGAAACAGAATGAACAACAGGATCATCACCCCGGCGAACACCCCGGAGAACCGTCCACGCCCGCCGGAACTGAGGTTGATCACGGTTTGCCCGATCATCGCGCAACCGCCCATGCCGCCGAACAGGCCCGAGACCATGTTCGCAGCGCCCAGGGCCACGCTTTCGCGGTCGGGGTAGCCACGGGTTTCGGTAATTTCATCGGTAAGGTTGAGGGTCAGCAGGGTTTCCAGCAGGCCGACCATGGCCATCAGGAACGCATAGGGCGCAATGATGCCCAGGGTTTCGAAGGTCCAGGGGATCTGCGGCAGCGCGAAGGTCGGCAGGCCGCCGGCGATGTGTGCCATGTCGCCAAGGGTACGGGTGGGCAGGCCGAGCAGGTACACCGCCAGGCCCACGCCGAGGATCGCTACCAGGGCAGGCGGCACGGCGCGAGTCAGGCGCGGCAGCAGGTAGACAATGGCCATGGTGGCCGCAACCAGCCCGGCCATCACGTACAGCGGCGTACCGCTGAGCCAGGTGTCACCGCTCTTGAAGTGCTCCAGCTGCGCCAGCGCAATGATAATCGCCAGGCCGTTGACGAACCCCAGCATCACCGGGTGCGGCACCATGCGCACCAGCTTGCCCAGGCGCAACAGGCCGAAAGCGACCATGATCAATCCGCCCAGCAGCACCGTCGCCAGCAAATACTCCATGCCGTGCTGCACCACCAGCGCCACGATCACCACAGCCATCGAACCGGCCGCTCCGGAGACCATACCGGGGCGACCACCGAACAGCGCAGTGAGGGTGCAGATGATGAACGCGCCGTAGAGCCCCATCAACGGGTTGAGATGGGCCACCAGGGCGAAGGCGATGCATTCGGGCAGCAAGGCAAATGACGTGGTGAGGCCGGCCAGGGCGTCGGCGCGCAGACGGGTGAGGTTCATGGAATACCGGGAATTGCGGGGATGAGGCGGGGAATGGTACGGAATTGAGCGAGGTGGGGCTAGCCTCGAGGACTTCGGTCGTCTCAATCGGGGGCAAGCCCCCTCCCACATTGAATGCATTCCAGAGTTGGAACACCGTCAAGTGTGGGAGGGGGCTTGCCCCGGTACAAACCGGGGACATCGTTTACATTTCTAACCGGGGACATGGTTTACAGGTTAATACGCATGATCAGGAGGTAACTGATCATGCCCTGGAACCAAGAGTCTCCGATGAATCAACGAATCAGACTGGTTGCCGACTGGCTTTCTGGCAACTACACCAAAAGCCAGTTGGCACGTCGCTTTGACGTTAGTCGGCCTACGGTCGACAAATGGATTGCCCGGCACAACGGCGATTTAAAGTCCTTATCCGAGCTGTCCCGACGACCTCACAACAGCCCAAATAAAACCGACGACGAGATCTTGGCTCGTGTGGTGGCGATGAAGGAGGCCCACGATAAATGGGGGCCTAAGAAGCTTCTCGAACTATTACGGCTTGAAGATCCTTCCGTCGCCTGGCCTTCTCCAAGTACAGCGGGCCAGTGGCTTGAACGACTTGGGCTCGTCAACAAACGACGTTTCAAGCGCCGGCACAGTATTTCCCAGGCAGAAATGCGAGAGGCCAACGAACCTAACAAGACTTGGTGCGCTGATTACAAAGGGCAATTCAAGATGCTTGACGCGCAGATGTGCTTCCCTTTGACCGTTACAGACCACGCGTCCCGGATGATTCTGGCGTGCAGGGCCCATCCCCAGATCAAGACCCAGCCAGTAAAACAAGCATTTGAAAGGCTTTTTCAGGAGTACGGCATGCCGGAAGTTATCCGTTCGGACAACGGGGTTCCGTTCGCCTCTCCGGGTCTGGCAAGAATGTCCACATTGGCAGTTTGGTGGATTCGTCTGGGCATCTATCCGGAGCGCACCATGCCAGGAAGACCCGCCCAGAATGGTCGCCATGAGCGAATGCACCGTAGTTTGAAACTTGAGCTGCCCATAGGGAAAAACTTAGTCGAGCAGCAGCTTTTGCTGGAGCATTTCAGGCATGAGTTCAATTACGTACGCCCTCATGAAGCCCTCGGCATGAAACGTCCGGGAGACCTATATGTGCCGTCTACCCGACTTTACCCAGGCTGTTTGCCCGATGTGGAGTATCCCGCAGAAATGAGGGTTCGCAGCGTCAGACAGGACGGATCGATCAAATGGAACGGCAAGTTGTTATTTGTCAGCGAGGCACTATCTGGGGAAAGGATAGGACTCAAAGAAGTTGAAGATGATGTTTGGGATTTGTACCTGTGTGATTATCCCCTGGGGAGGCTTGGGCGAGGTATGACCCGCGTCCAGGCCTCAAATGTGTAAACGATGTCCCCGGTTTCAGATGTAAACGATGTCTACGGTTCTACACCCCGATGGCCGCACCTCGGTATCACCCGAACATCACACCATCTCGTTGCGAATCCACTCAACCACCGACGTACGCTTCGGCGCCCAGCCCAGCAGTTCACGGGCCTGCTTGCCGCGCACCCGGCTGTTGGAGCCCAGGCCATAGTTGGCCATTTCATAACCCCACTCGGCCTCCGCCTCGGCCAGTGGCCAGTCCTGCGGTTCGCCCAGGCCAAGCGCCTGCGCGATGGCGGTGGTCATGTCGATGAACGCAGCTTCGCTGCTTTCCACGAAGTAGAACGTGCCCGGCACATTCTTCGTCAGCGCCAGCTGATACAACGCGACCACGTCTTCGATATGCACGTTGGACCAGATGTTCTGCCCCGGCCCCACATGGCGTACCACGCCACTTTTGCGGGCCTGCTTGAGCAAGCGCGGCAATTGCACGCTGTCACGCTTCACGCCCAGGCTGTGACCGTAGATCAGGGTGTTACAGATCACCGCCGAATTCACCCCGTCCTTGGCCGCGGCCAGGACCAGGTCATCGATCGCCACGCGAGCGGCCTTGTCGACGGTCGGCTGCGGCAGATTGTCTTCAAAGTAAATGACATCACTGGCCTTACCGCCCGACGCATCGCCGACGATGCTTGAACCGCTGGTGTGCAGAAACACCTTGTTGGAGCCTTTCAAGGCGGCCAGCAGGGTTTCAACGGCAGCACGGTGGTCGCTGCTGGCGGCATTGATCACCGCATCGGCGTGCTGCGCCTGTTCGGTCAATACGGCGGCGTCATCCAGGGTGCCGATCACCGGGATTATACCGAGCGCAGTCATTTCAGTGGCTTGCTCGGCGCTGCGCACCAAGCCGGTGACGGTGTGCCCGGCCTTGGCCAGACCGGTGGCGATGGAGCCGCCGATAAAACCGGCTGCGCCGGTAACGAATACATGCATGGAGAGTGCTCCTGACTGGGTAAGTGATGGGCCCAGTATCCAGCAGCCTATGCGGCCGAATAAGCCCGTGTCGGCCAATTCACTCTTGCGTGGCAGTCACGAATCAAAGGGCATAACGCGCCAGCTTGGCCTGGATAAAATCCAGGAAGCACTGGATACGCAATGCCAGTTGCGAGTTGCGGTAGTACACCGCATGGATCGGCTGGCGATAGCCGCTATTGAACGTTTCCAGCAGCGGTACCAGGCGCCCGACCTCGATGTCTTCATGGGTCATGAAGTTTGATAGGCAGCAAATGCCCTGCCCCTCAAGGGCCAGGTGGCGCAGGGTTTCACCGCTGGAGGCGGCAATGTCCGGCTGGATCAGCCAGCGGTCGCCTTCCACATGGCGCAGCGGCCAATGGTTGAGGGAGTCGGTCTGGGTGAACCCCAGCAACGTATGCTCGGCCAGTTCGGCGACGGTGCTCGGCGTGCCGCGCTGCTTGAGGTAGTCGGCGCTGGCCAGGATGTGCAGCGGCGTGCTGCCCAGCGCGCGGGCATGCAGGGTGGAGTCGGCCAGGGTGCCGATACGGATGGCAATGTCGGTGCTTTGCTCCAACAGGTCGATGATCAGGTCGTCGCTGTTCAGCTCCAGCTGGATGTCCGGGTAGAGGCTACGAAACTCGCCGATGTAGGGCATGATCCCGTGCAGCATGAACGGCACCGCCGCATTGATGCGCAGCCGTCCGGCGGGTTTTTTCTGGCGTGACGACAGACGCTCCTCCAGCGCTTCCATCTGCGCCAGGATCACCTTGGCCTGCTCGAAGAAGTAACGGCCCTCCTCGGTCAGGTCCATGCGTCGCGTGGTGCGGTTGATCAGGGTGGTGTCGAGCTTGGCTTCCAGGCGCGACAAGCTGCGGCTGACCGCCGACGGCGTTTGCCCGACCTGCTCGGCGGCAGCGGAAATCGAGCCGCATTCAATCACACTGACGAAAATCTGCAGTTCATCGGATCGGGCTCTCATGGGCAGTCCTTCTCATCGGCTCACGAATCAGCGCTCATTATTAACCAACCAGCAACAAATGAGCGCCCAGCAGAGCCATGCCCGTGAAAAAAACCCGCTTGAACCACAGCACGCTGATGCGCTGGCGTAGCGCCTGGCCCAGCCACATGCCCAGCAATGCCGGCACCAGTGCCAACAACGACGCACCGACCTCACCGCCGCCGAGCGCACCGCGCCAGGCCAGCCCGGCGGCCAACGCCAGGGTCGACACGCTGAACGACAGCCCCAGCGCCTGCACCAGTTGATCGCGACTCAAGCCTAATGCTTGCAGGTACGGCACCGCAGGAATCACGAACACGCCGGTGGCCGAAGTGATGAGGCCGGTGATCAACCCACACAGCGGGCCCAGCCAGCGCTCGGTTCGGGGCGCGACCTTGAAGGTGGGCAAGAACAAACCACTCAGCGCATACACCAACAGCGCCCCGCCCAGCGCGCGGACCACCCACGGCCCAGCGTCCATGCCCAGCCACAGCGTGCCCAGCCCGGTGCCGAGGGCAATCAGCACGAACATCGGCCACAACCGCTTGAGCAAGGCACTCAAGTGACCACCCAGCGCCAGTTGCCAGAGGTTGGTGACCGTCGAAGGAATGATCAGCAATGCCGCAGCCTGCGCCGGCAACATAGCCAGGCCGAGCATGCCCATGGCCACGGTGGGCAGGCCCAGGCCGATCACGCCCTTGACGGTGCCGGCCAGCAGGAAGGTGCCCATCACCAGCAGAGTCAGGGCTGGACCGAGGGTTTGGTAGAACGTCAGGAAAGTAGTCATGACCCGATTGTGCGATGTTGCTGAGCCGCTGGAAATTCACCATATACTGAGGCAGCCTCTTGTTTTGAATGAGGCTGAGGACAACCTGAGCATGCACTTTGACCTGACCGACCTGCGCCTCTACCTGAACATACTCGACACCGGCAACATCACCGCCGGCGCCGCCCGCAGCCATTTATCCCTGGCCGCCGCCAGCGCCCGCATTCGGGCGATGGAGGCGTCACTGGGCATCGAGTTGCTCGAGCGTGGCCGGCGTGGCGTCACCCCGACACCGGCCGGCAAAGCCCTGGGCCGCCACGCCCGCCTGCTGTTGCAACAGGCCGAGCATCTGCAACACGACCTGGCGGAGTACGCCAACGGCGTCAAAGGCCAGGTGCGCTTGCTGTGCAATACCACCGCCCTCAGCGAATACCTGCCGGAACGCTTGGCCGACTTTCTGTGCGAGCACCCCAACCTGGATATCGACCTGCAGGAGTTGCCCAGCCTGCGTATCACCCAGGCGCTGCGCCAGGGTACGGCCGACCTGGGCATCATCTCCGATGCGGTTGACACCTCCGGCTTGCAGACCCTGCCCTTTCACGACGACCCGCTGGTGCTGATCATGCCGTTGGGGCATTCGCTGGCGAGCAGCACGGTGAGTTTCATCGACAGCCTGCAACACGACTATGTGGGCCTCGCCGCCAGCAGTGCGCTGGCGGTTTACCTTGAGGAGCAGGCACTGCATGCGGGGTTTCGTCTGCAAACGCGCATTCGCGCCGAAGGTTTCGACGGGGTGATCCGCATGGTCGCCCGCGGTGCGGGCCTGGGCATCGTGCCCCAGGCCGCCCTGGACCGCTGGCCGCAGCAAGGTTGCATCAAGGCCCAGCCCCTCAAGGAAGACTGGGCCTGTCGCCAACTGCTGCTCTGCGCGCGATCGTTCGACCAACTGCCCGGTTATGCCAGGGCCTTGTTCGACACCTTGGCCCTGCCCTTGCGGAAAAACCCGTAGTACACCGCGCTGAGGATCAGCAGGAACGGCACGCCAAACACCAGGGTCATCCTGAACGCTTCGGTAAAATACGTGGTGATCATCACCGCGCCCATCAGCACCAGCCCCAGCAGCGTGCTGTAGGGAAACAGGCGCAGCTCGAAGGACAGCCTCGGCCCGCCATGGCGCCTGCGGTAGCGCCGGAAAAACAGGTGGGTGAGGAAGATCATGAACCAGGTGAAGATTGCGCCGAACATCGAGATTGCCATCATCAGCGTGAACGAGCTTTCCGGGTACACCACGTTGAGCAGGGTCGCCAACGCGATACCGGAGCTGGACAGCAGCAACGCATTCAGCGGGATGCCGCTCTTGCTCAACGCGCCCATGGACCTGGGCGCAAAACCTGCGCGCGACAGGCTGAACATCATGCGCGTGGTGATGTAGAGCTGACTGTTCATCGCCGACAGCGCGGCGATCAGGATCACGAAGTTCATCACCCCGGTGGCGCCGGGAATGCCGATGGTCTGCATCACCGTGACGAACGGGCTCTGGGCCTGACCGGCCTGGTTCCACGGCACGATGGCGAGCATCAGCGCCAGGGTCAGCAGGTAGAACACCACCAGGCGCACGATGGTTGCGCGAAAGGCTTTCTTCACCGCCTGTTCCGGGTCGGCCGCTTCACCGGCCGCCACTGCGATCATCTCCACACTCAAATAACTGAAGATCGACACGATCACCGCCATCCACATACCGCTCAACCCATGGGGGAAAAACCCGTCATGGGCGGTGTAGTTCTGCACGCCGTAATCCGGGTTGCCCGAACCGAACACCACGTACACCGCCAGGATAATGAAGCCGACAATGGCGCTGATCTTGATGGTGGAGAACCAGTACTCGAAGTTGCCGAAGGTCTTCACGCTGATCGCGTTGAGCAGAATCAGCACGCTGGAAAACGACACGATCCACACCCATTCCGGCACGTTGGCGAACCAGTACTTCATGTACATCGCCACCGCCGTCACCTCGGCCCCCACGGCCAACACGATCGCCGCCCAGTAGGCATACCGCACCAGGAACCCGGCCAGCGGGCTGATGTAGAACTCGGCGTAGGCGCCAAAAGAGCCGGAGGTGGAATGGGCCACCGTCATCTCGGCCAGGCACCCCATCAGGATCAAGGTGATCAGCGCACCGATGGCGTAGCTCAGCAACACGCTGGGGCCGGCGTAGCCAATCGCGTAGGCGCTGCCCATGAACAGCCCGGTGCCAATGGCGCCGCCGATGGCGATCATGCTCATCTGCCCGGAAGTGAGCTGGCGCCGGAGGCCCAGTTCGCGGTGGGTAATTTCTGCAAAGCCGTTGTCTGGCGTGGTCACGTGATGTGCCCCTTTTATTATTGTGGTTGCACTATTTAGCGGTTGTCACAGATCCCTGTGGGAGGGGGCTTGCCCCCGATAGCAGTGTGCCAGTCACTGATGTGGCTACTGATACGCCGCCATCGGGGGCAAGCCCCCTCCCACATTTTGATCGGCGTTGTTTTCAGGTAACGCTATGGCGAATCTTGAACTGCGGCTGGTCCCAGGTGTTGTTGTCGAGAATGTCACCGAGGATTTCCACGGCGTCCCACACTTCGGTGAAGCTGGTGTACAGCGGGGTGAAACCGAATCGCATGATGCGCGGCTCGCGATAGTCGCCGATCACGCCACGGGCGATCAGGGCCTGGATCACGGCATAGCCCTGGGGGTGTTCGAAGCTCACATGGCTGCCGCGCCGGGCATGCTCACGGGGTGTGATCAGCACAAGGCCATGGGCCGCACAGCGGGTTTCGACCAAGGCGATAAACAGGTCGGTCAAAGCCAGCGACTTGCTGCGCAGATGGCTCATATCGGTGCGTTCGAAAATCTCCAGGCCGCATTCCACCATGGCCAGCGAGGTGATCGGCTGGGTGCCGCACAGGTAGCGGGCGATGCCGGCACTCGGCGCATAGTTGGATTCCATCGCGAACTGGCGGGTGTGCCCGAACCAGCCCGACAGCGGCTGGCGGACCAGGTCCACCAATGCCGGGTTGACCCACACGAACGCCTGGGAGCCGGGGCCGCCATTGAGGTACTTGTAGGTGCAGCCAATCGCGTAATCCACCCCGGCCGCGTGCAGGTCGATGGGTACCGCGCCCGCCGAATGCGCCAGGTCCCAGATGCTCAGCGCGCCGCATTCATGGCTCAAGGCGGTGAGTGCGCGCATGTCATACAGGTAGCCGGTCTTGTAGTTGACGTGGGTAAGCATCACCACCGCCACGTCCTGGTCGATGGCTTGGGGCAGCTCGTCCGGGCTGTTGACCAGGCGCAGGGAGTAACCCTGTTGCAGCAGCTCGGCGAGGCCCTCGGCGATGTACAGGTCGGTGGGGAAGTTGCTCGCTTCGCTGACGATCACCTTGCGCGAAGGCTGGCGTTGGCGCTGTACGGTCAGCGCGGCGCTGAGCACCTTGAACAGGTTGATGGAGGTGGTATCGGTGATGACCACTTCGCCTTCCCGTGCACCGATCAGCGGCGCCAGGCGATTGCCCAGGCGCTGGGACAGCTCTGCCCAGCCGGCGCTGTTCCAGCTGCGAATCAAGCCATTGCCCCACTCCTGCTCGATCACCTGTTGTGCCCGTTGCAACGCCGCAACCGGGCGCGCGCCCAGGGAATTGCCATCGAGGTAGATCACGCCCTCGGGCAAGGCAAATTCGCTGCGCAATGGCGCCAGCGGGTCTTGGGTGTCGAGGGTTTGGCAATGGCTTCGGGTGGTCATGAGCGGTCCTGGTTTTTATGAGGAATATGGACCAAATAATGAACGAAGTTTTAGAGAATTTTCGTGCAAACTGGTGGGCAACCGGCTATTTAAGCCGTAGGAAATTCGAATTTAGCCACTAAACACGCGGATTTATTCTAACCATGATTCTTGACGCCACCGACCTGCGCCTCCTGCATTTCCTGCAACAGGATGGCCGTATCAGCAACCAGGAACTGGCGGAAAAAGTCGCGCTGTCGCCCTCCGCCTGCCTGCGCCGTTTACGCCTGCTGGAGAGCGAAGGCGTGATCAGCGGCTATCGGGCGGTGCTCAACGCCGAGCAGTTGGGCATCGAGCTGGAGGCCATCGTGCACCTGTCATTGCGCCAGGATGTGGAAGACTGGCATGAGACGTTCATCAAGAAAGTGCAGGGTTGGCCGGAAGTGGCCAGCGCCTATGTGATCACCGGCGCCAGCAACTATGTGCTGCGGGTACAGGCGCGCAACCTCAAGCATTTTTCGGACTTTATCGTGAATCACCTGAACCGCACGGCGGGGGTGATGGATATACGTTCGGAGATTGTGTTGCAGAAGATCAAGGATCGGGATGAGGTGCTGGACCTGGTCATTCGCAAATAACCCGCAACACCACCGTTCAAATGTGGGAGGGGGCTTGCCCCCTCCCACATTTTTTTGACCGCGTTCAGTCCTCGAGGGCGCGTACGCGCTGCAGGCGTTGTTGCTCTACCGGGGCAGCGGCTACCTGCAGTTCAAAGTCGAAATCAATCTGTGCAAACCTCCCTTCCACGCCGAACTCCCGCGCCAGTTGCGGATCGTCGCTGAAGCGAATCTCGGCGATCAATTCGTCGCGGGTGGCGTAGGCAAAATCATCATGCAGGTACGGGTCGTCCGACAGGTTGATCTGGGTGGTCAAATGCCGATGGCCCGGCGCCGAGATGAAGAAGTGAATGTGCGCCGGACGCTGCCCGTGGCGCCCCAACTGGTCGAGCAACTGCTGGGTCGGCCCCGTCGGCGGGCAGCCGTAGCCGGACGGCACGATGCTGCGAAAACGATAGTTGCCCTGGGCGTCGGTCTCGATGCGTCGGCGCAGGTTGAATTCCGACTGGCTGGGATCAAACCAGGAATAGGTGCCGCCGGTATTGGCCTGCCACACATCGACAATCGCCCCGGCCAACGGCTTGCCATCGGTGTCGCGCACCTGCCCGCGCATGAACAGCGGCACGGCATCGTCCTTGCCATCGTCCAGCCGTGCTTCGTATGTGGACAGCGGCGCACCAGCCACATACAGCGGGCCTTCGATGGTGCGCGGAGTGCCACCGAATTTGCCGGCTTCGATGTCAGCGGCGTCCATCAGCAGGTCCAGGTAATGCTCCAGGCCCAACCCGGCGGCGAGCAAGCCGGCTTCCTGGTTTTTGCCTAGCTCGTTGAGGTAGTTGACCGCCTTCCAGAACTCTTGCGGGGTCACTTCCAGGTCTTCGATGATGTTCACGGTGTCGCGCAGGATCCGGTAGATCAGTGCCTTGGTGCGCGGGTTGCCGCCGTCATTGAGGTTACCGCTGGCTTCTTCGAGAAACTGCTGGGCGTGGGCCGTCTGGGATAGTCGGATGGACATGGTGCAATCCTCATCTTGTAATTATTGGGTGCGATACAGACTCAGCGGTCGTCATCATGGATCGACGACGGGTGCCGGCACAGCGGGTTCACTTCGATGGCCATATAGGGAAACAAGGGCAGTTGCATCAGCGTGTCGTGCAGGTCTTGCACGCTATCGACATCGAACACGCTGTAGTTGGCGTAGTGCCCGGCGATGCGCCACAGGTGGCGCCATTTGCCTTCGTGTTGCAGGCGCTGCGCGAGCGCTTTTTCTTCGGCCTTGAGGCCAGCGGCGCGCTCGGCTGGCATGTCGAGCGGCAGGTTCACGGTCATCTTTACGTGGAACAACATGGCAGGCGCCTCTTAGTGTTTGTCACGACGCAAGAACGCCAGGCGCTCTTCATCGATTGCCAGGCCCAGGCCCGGCGCGGTGGAGACATGCAGCTGGAAATCGCGATACAGCGGCGGCTCGGTGAGGATGTCTTCGGTGAGCAGCAACGGGCCGAACAACTCGGTGCCCCACGCCAACTGGTTCAGCGTGAGGAACGCGTGAGCCGAGGCCAGGGTGCCGATGCCGCCTTCGAGCATGGTGCCGCCGTAAAGGCCGATGCCCGCCGCCTCGGCAATCGCCGCCGTACGCAGTACCGCCCGTGGGCCGCCGTTCTTGGCGATCTTGAGGGCGAACACCGAGGCCGCGCCTTCGCGGGCCAGGTTGAAGGCATCTTCGACGCATTCAATGGATTCATCGGCCATGATCGGCGCCGGGCTCGACAGGTTCAGCCGCGCCATGCCGCCTCGGTTATTGCGCGAGATCGGCTGCTCGATCAAGTCGATACCGTGATCACCCAGTACCTTGCAGGCGCGCAGCGCCACGGCTTCGTCCCAGGCCTGGTTGACGTCGACCCTCACACTGGCGCGCTCACCCAGCGCCTGCTTGATCGCGACCACATGGGCCAGGTCGCGGCCGACTTCGCCCGCGCCGATCTTCAGCTTGAAGATGCGGTGGCGGCGCAGCTCCAGCATCTTCTCGGCTTCGGCAATGTCTTGTGCGGTGTTGCCGCTGGCCAGGGTCCAGGCCACCGGCAACGCATCGCGCACACGGCCGCCGAGCAGTTCGCTCACCGGCAGATTCAGGCGCTTGCCGAGGGCGTCGAGCAAGGCACTTTCGATACCCGACTTGGCGAAGGTGTTGCCGCGAATGCTGCGCTCCAGGCGCAACATGGCCGCATTGACATTGCTCGCGTCCTGGCCGATCAGCAGCGGCGCAAAGTGCTGGTCGATGTTGGTCTTGATGCTTTCGGGGCTCTCGTTGCCATAGCTCAGACCACCGATGGTGGTGGACTCGCCAATGCCTTCGATGCCGTCGGCGCAACGCAGGCGGATGATCACCAGGGTCTGCTTCTGCAGGGTGTGCATCGCCAGCTTGTGCGGGCGAATGGTGGGCAGATCGACGATGACGGTTTCTATCGACTCGATGGGGCAAATCGGCATGGCAATACCCGTTGGGTTCTTTATAGGTTTGCGCCGATTCTGTGCTGCAGGGTTGACGGGTTCCAATATAGAATTGGTCTGATTCAATACCTTCAAGGTATTAAAGGAGCCAACATGGAACTGCGTCACCTGCGCTATTTCCAGATGCTGGGGGAAACCCTCAACTTCACCCGTGCCGCCGAGCGCCTGCACATCGCCCAACCGCCGTTGAGTCGGCAGATCCAGCAATTGGAAGATGAATTGGGCGTGGTGCTGCTCGAACGCGGCCGACCGCTGCGACTCACCGAGGCCGGGCGGTTTTTCTATGAGCACGCCAGCGTGCTGCTCGAACAGCTGGGCAAGGTGTGCGACAACACCCGGCGCATCGGCCTGGGCCAGAAGACCTGGCTGGGCATCGGCTTTGCGCCGTCGACCTTGTACGGCGTGCTGCCGGAACTGATTCGCCAGCTGCGCAGCCATGAGTCGCTGGAGCTGGAGTTGGGCTTGTCGGAGATGACCACCTTGCAGCAGGTCGAAGCCCTCAAGGCCGGGCGCATCGACGTGGGCTTCGGGCGAATCCGCATCGACGACCCGGCTATCGTCCAGCGTGTACTGGTGGAAGATCGACTGGTGGCCGTATTGCCCAGCGGTCATCCGTTGCTGGGCGCGCCCGCGAGCCTTGCGCAGTTGGCCGCCGAGCCGTTTGTGCTCTACCCCGGCAACCCGCGGCCCAGCTATGCCGACCATGTGATCGCGTTGTTCGACGCCCACGGCCTGAGTCTTCAAGTGGCGCAATGGACCAACGAGCTGCAGACCGCTATCGGCCTGGTGGGCGCAGGCATGGGCGTGACGTTGGTGCCGGCTTCGGTGCAGGTGCTGCACCGGGCGGATATTGGTTACACACCGATAGTAGAAGCCACCGCGACCTCGCCGATCATTCTCAGCCGACGGGTGAATGACCAGTCGCCGGGGCTGCGGCATTGCTTGCAACTGGTCGAAGAACTGATCTGAAACCCTCCAGACACCACAGTTCAAATGTGAGAGGGGGCTTGCCCCCGATAGCAGTGGGTCAGTCAGTGATTTGTTTACTGACATGCCGCCATCGGGGGCAAGCCCCCTCCCACATTGGATCTCCATGGTTTTTAGAGACTGCGCAGGCGCTTGCGTTGCAGGGTCTGGCTGGGGGATTCATCGAACAGTTTGCGGTACTCCGCCGAGAACCGCCCCAAGTGGGTAAAGCCCCAGCCCAAGGCAATCTCGGAGATGGTCCGCGTGTCGCCATGCTCGAGGATTTCCTGACGCACCGCCCCCAGCCGATGCTTTTTCAGATACGCCATGGGCGACAGCGCGAAGTATTTGCGAAACGCATCGAACAGCTTGAAACGCGACACGCCGGCCACCGCCTCCAGGTCTTCCAGGTGCACCGCCTCGCGCGCGTTGTCATGCAGGTACTGGCGCGCACGGATCAGGTAGTGCGGCAGCTTCACGCCCAGCACGTCGCGCAGTTCTTCGGAGTAGTTGTTCGGCTGCGCCAGGATCAGGCCCTTGATCAGTGAGCTTTCCAGGTCTCGGGTGAAGGCCGCTTGCTCGTACAGCTCGCTGCTGCGCTCGAACTCGGCAATGAAGTAGCGCGCCATGCGCCACCACGAGGCCGGGGCGCCGTCCACTGCGTCCATCACCGGTTCGAAGCGCAGCGGCGCCTCGATCGGCCGTTGCAGCAAGCCTTCCAGCGACTCGCTCATGGCGGCGCGTGTGATAACCACCTGCAACTTGCGGCAGTCACCGGAAATCGCCAGCACCTGATGCTCGTTGGGGGCGATGATCACGCCCTGGTCACGGTTGGAACTCAGGCGCTCGCCGTTCTTGCTCAGCTCCTGCTCGCCGATCAGCGGCAGGCTCAGGCTGTAGCTGCTGAAGTGTTCGGCGTCTTCGATGTCGATGGTCACGTCGGTGCCATATTCGATCACGCCCAGGGTGGTGGCGCGGGACTTGAACACGTTGGCGCTGTGGTGAAAACGCAAGCGTTCAGGCGTGGCCGTCGCCAAACGATGGGGCCCGCAGATGCCGGACATCCAGCTGCAGGCGCCCTCCAGGTCGAAGCGTTGAATACGGATATCACGTGTCTGGCTACTCATCGGGGTGCACCCACGGCGGTTAGGCGTTTGCGCGCTCTGGCGGCGCGTCGTCAGTGTTCGACAGCAAGTTCCACGCCACGCCAGCGCGGTCGTCACTGGGCGGATAGCAAAGGCCGACTATGTGGATAACTCACGGCTGTTTTTGACCCTTACCGCCCATCACAGTAGCGCATCACCTTCGCCCACCGCACCGCAGTGGGTATTTGCTGCCCAACTTTGCGGCCCATCTTCCCCGATTAAGCGGATAGCCCGCGCCCTGCCCCACTGCCTCTAATGGACCACCGATTAGCCCTGACCAAAAAAGGTGCCTCCCATGAGTGGTGCAAGAAACGTCGAGCAGTGGAAAACCTTTATCGAAAGTTGCCTGGACTTTCGCCCGGCCGATGAGGTGTTCCGCATCGCCCGCGACATGTTCACCGAGCCCGAACTGTTCGACCTGGAAATGGAACTGATCTTCGAGAAGAACTGGATCTACGCCTGTCACGAAAGCGAGCTGGCCAATAACCACGACTTCGTGACCCTGCGCGCCGGGCGCCAGCCGATGATCATCACCCGCGACGGCGAAGGTCGGCTCAATGCGCTGATCAATGCCTGCCAGCATCGCGGCACCACCCTTACTCGCGTAGGCAAGGGCAACCAGTCCACGTTCACCTGCCCGTTCCACGCCTGGTGCTACAAGAGCGACGGCCGGCTGGTGAAGGTCAAGGCGCCGGGGGAATACCCGGAAGGTTTCGACAAGGCCACGCGCGGCCTGAAAAAGGCGCGCATCGACAGCTACAAGGGCTTTGTGTTTATCAGCCTCGACGTGAACGGCACCGACAGCCTGGAAGACTTCCTGGGCGATGCCAAAGTGTTCTTCGACATGATGGTGGCCCAGTCCGCCACCGGTGAGTTGGAGGTGCTGCCGGGCAAGTCCGCCTACACCTACGACGGCAACTGGAAGCTGCAGAACGAAAACGGCCTGGACGGTTATCACGTCAGCACCGTGCACTACAACTACGTGGCCACGGTGCAGCATCGCCAGCAGGTGAATACCGAAAATGGCTCCAGTGCTGGCAGCACCCTGGACTACAGCAAGCTCGGCGCCGGCGATGCCAACACCGATGACGGCTGGTTCGCCTTCAAGAACGGCCACAGCCTGTTGTTCAGCGACATGCCCAACCCCAGCGTGCGCTCCGGCTACGCCACCATCATGCCGCGCCTGGTGGCGGAACACGGCCAGCAGAAAGCCGAATGGATGATGCACCGCCTGCGCAACCTGAATATCTACCCGAGCCTGTTCTTTCTCGACCAGATCAGCTCCCAACTGCGCATCATCCGCCCGCTGGCGTGGAACAAGACCGAGATCATCAGCCAGTGCCTGGGGGTGAAGAACGAGTCCGAGGCCGACCGCGAAAACCGCATTCGCCAGTTCGAGGATTTCTTCAATGTGTCGGGCATGGGCACGCCGGATGACCTGGTGGAATTTCGCGAGGCCCAACGGGGTTTCCAGGGCCGCCTGGAGCGCTGGAGCGATATCTCGCGCGGCAGCCATCGCTGGGAAACCGGGCCGACGCCCAACAGCGAAGCCATTGGCATCCAGCCCGCCATGACCGGCACCGAATTCACCCACGAAGGCCTCTACGTCAACCAGCACCGCAACTGGCAGCAGTTCCTGCTCGACGGCCTGGACCAGCAAGCGCTGAAACTGCGGGAGGTGAAGTGATGAATGCCCAGTTGCAGTACCAGATCGAGCAATTCTTCTACCGCAAATCCGAACTGTGCGACGCCCAGGACTGGGATGCCTATGTGCAGCTGTTCGACCCGCAGAGTGAATTCCACCTGCCGCAATGGGACTCCGAACATGTCTACACCCAGGACCCCAAGCGCGAGATGTCGCTGATCTATTACGCCAACCGCTCGGGGCTGGAGGACCGGGTATTTCGCCTGCGTACCGGCAAGGCGGCGTCGGCCACGCCGATGCCACGCACCTTGCACCTGATCAACAACGTGCGCATTGGCGAGCTGGCGGATGGCGGGCTGGAGGTACGGTTGAATTGGCACACGCTGTTCTATCGGCTGGCCACCTCGGAGCAGTTCTACGGGCAGGCTACCTATCGCCTCAAGCCCCATGGCGACAGCTGGCTGATCACCCGCAAGCACGCGTTATTGCTCAACGACACCATCAATTCGGTGCTGGATTTTTATCACCTTTGATCAAACAGGTTCCTCCCTGTAGGAGCGAGCTTGCTCGCGAAAAACGTCAACGATGACGCGGGCATGCTGGATGCACGAGGTGATCTTGCGTTCTTCGCGAGCAAGCTCGCTCCTACAGGAGATCACACTTAACCCACGGAGTACTGTGGATGAATCACAAAGTGGCCTTCAGTTTTGCCGATGGCAAGACCCTGTTCTTCCCGGTGGGCGCCCATGAGATCCTGCTGGACGCAGCCTTGCGCAACGGCATCAAGATCCCGCTGGACTGTCGCGAAGGCGTGTGCGGCACCTGTCAGGGCCGCTGCGAATCCGGCGATTACACTCAGGACGATGTCGACGAGGAAGCGCTGTCGAGCCTCGACCTGCAACAGCGCAAAATGCTCAGTTGCCAGACGCGAGTGAAGTCCGACGCAACCTTCTACTTCGATTTTGATTCGAGCCTGTGCAACGTGCCGGGGCCGGTGCACGTACGCGGCACGGTGAGTGAAGTGCAATTGGTGTCAGCCAGTACCGCGATCCTGCAAGTGCAGGTGGAGGCGTCGCTGGATTTCCTGCCGGGCCAGTATGCGCGGCTGTCCGTGCCCGGCATCGACAGTTGGCGCTCCTACTCCTTCGCCAACCTGCCGGGCAATTACCTGCAGTTTCTGGTGCGCCTGTTGCCCGACGGGGTGATGAGCAACTACTTGCGCGAGCGCTGCCAGGTCGGGGATGAGGTGGTATTGGAGGCGCCGCTGGGGGCTTTCTACCTGCGGCACGTCACCCAGCCGCTGGTACTGGTCGCCGGCGGCACCGGGTTGTCGGCCTTGCTGGGCATGCTCGATGAACTGGCCGCCAACGGCTGCGATCAGCCCGTGCACCTTTACTATGGCGTACGCACCGAGCAGGACCTGTGCGAAGCCGCACGCATCAGCGGCTACGCATCGAAGATCGCCGATTTTCGCTACACCGAAGTGCTCAGCGACGCCTCGGCGCAGTGGACGGGCAAGCGCGGCTACCTCACCGAGCATTTCGACCTGGCCGAACTGCGGGACAGATCGGCGGATATGTACGTCTGCGGCCCGCCGCCCATGGTCGAATCGATCCAACAATGGCTGGCGGATCAGGCACTTGATAGCGTTCAACTGTATTACGAAAAGTTTACGCAGAGTAATATCTGACCCTCAGCACTTCTGAGGGGCTGATGCGGCCTGCACTCACCCTTAAGAAAAACAAGTAGAAGGGAACGTTAATGGCGGATGACATGGTTAACCCGGTGGGCCTCAAACGTGGCCTGAAGAACCGGCATATTCAGCTGATCGCCTTGGGAGGGGCGATTGGTACGGGATTGTTCCTCGGCTCGGCCGGGGTGCTGAAGTCGGCGGGGCCGTCGATGATCCTGGGCTACGCGATTGCCGGCTTCATCGCCTTCCTGATCATGCGCCAGCTCGGCGAGATGATCGTCGAAGAACCGGTGGCCGGTTCCTTCAGCCACTTTGCGCATAAATACTGGGGCGGTTACGCGGGCTTTCTCGCGGGCTGGAACTACTGGGTGCTCTACGTGCTGGTGGGCATGGCCGAACTGACGGCCGTGGGCAAGTACATCCAGTTCTGGTGGCCCGAAATCCCGACCTGGGTCAGCGCACTGGTGTTCTTCGTCGCCGTGAACCTGATCAACACCTTGAACGTGAAGTTCTTCGGCGAAGCCGAGTTCTGGTTCGCGATCATCAAAGTGGTGGCGATCGTCGGCATGATCGTGCTCGGCTGCTACCTGCTGTTCAGCGGTACCGGCGGCCCGCAGGCGTCGATCAGCAACCTGTGGAGCCACGGTGGTTTCTTCCCGAACGGCGGCATGGGGCTGCTGATGTCGATGGCGTTCATCATGTTCTCGTTCGGCGGCCTGGAGCTGGTGGGCATCACCGCCGCCGAGGCCAGCGAACCGCGCAAGGTGATCCCGAAAGCGATCAATCAGGTGGTTTACCGCATCCTGATCTTCTACGTCGGCGCCCTCACCGTGCTGCTGTCGCTGTACCCGTGGGATCAACTGCTGCAAACCCTCGGCGCGTCGGGCGATGCCTACAGCGGCAGCCCGTTCGTGCAGATCTTCTCGTTGATCGGCAATGACACCGCGGCACACATCCTCAACTTCGTGGTGCTGACCGCGGCGCTGTCGGTGTACAACAGCGGCGTGTACTGCAACAGCCGCATGCTGTTCGGCCTGGCCGAGCAAGGCGATGCGCCCAAGGCGCTGATGAAGCTCAACAAGCAAGGCGTGCCGCTGCGGGCGCTGGCGATTTCGGCGGCAGTGACCCTGCTGTGCGTGGTGGTCAACTACGTCGCGCCGCAGAGTGCACTTGAGCTGCTGTTCGCCCTGGTGGTTGCCTCGCTGATGATCAACTGGGCGCTGATCAGCATCACCCACATCAAGTTCCGCAAGGCCATGGGCGAGCAAGGCGTGACGCCGTCGTTCAAGACCTTCTGGTTCCCGTTCAGCAATTACCTGTGCCTGGCGTTCATGCTGATGATCGTCAGCGTGATGCTGGCGATCCCGGGGATACGCGAGTCGGTGTATGCGATGCCGGTGTGGGTGGGGGTTATCTACGTTGCCTACCGGTTGCGGGTCCGAAACACGCAGGTCGTGACAGCGCAGTAACCTATGTGGGAGGGGGCTTGCCCCTCCCACATTGGATTGCATTGCATATGAAAAGCCCCGGTGATCCGGGGCTTTCTTGGTTAGAGGGTGGAACGTACTCGCCACAGTTCGGGGAACAGCACCGTGTCGAGCATCTTGCGCAAATAGCCTACGCCTTCGGTGCCGCCAGTGCCTGGTTGGAAGCCGATAATGCGCTCCACCGTGGTCACATGCCGGAAGCGCCACTGGCGGAACGAGTCCTCCAGGTCGATGAACTTCTCGGCCAATTGATACAAATCCCAATACCGGCTCGGGTCGCGGTACACCTCACGCCACGCGGCCTCTACGGAGTCATCGTGCACCGTGGCGGCCGTTGGGTCGCGTTCGGCGCGCTTGGGATCGATCGCCAGGCCCGCCTTGAGCATCAGGTTGATCGCCTCGTCATACAGCGACGGCGTGGCAATCGCCACCTGCAGCTGCTGCAACAACTCGGGGCGATGCGCATGGGGCCGCAACAGCGCCGGGCTTTTGTTGCCGAGGATGAATTCAATCTCTCGATACTGGAACGACTGGAACCCCGACGATTGCCCGAGGAACGGGCGGATCGCCATGTATTCCGAGGGTGTCATGGTCGCCAGCACCGCCCAGGCGTGCACCAGTTGGTCGAAGATCCTGGAGACCCGCGCCAGCATCTTGAACGCTGGCGGCAACTCGCCCAGGCGCACGTGCTCACGGGCTGCCTTGAGTTCGTGCAGCATCAGCTTCATCCACAGCTCCGAGGTCTGGTGCTGGATGATGAACAGCATTTCGTTGTGGTCCGGCGACAGTGGGTGCTGGGCGCTGAGCACTTTGCCCAGGTCCAGGTAGTCGCCGTAGCTCATGGACTCGGAAAAATTCAGTTCAGCGTTGTGCCATTCTTCCTGAGACTGGCCGTCGGCAGGCTTATATTCTGAAGAGAAAGGACATTGGCTCATCGCGAGGGCTCCAAAAGCGGGCGCAGGATTGCGCGGACCGGGCTGGCATCCAGGTTGGCAAAACGCAGCGGCAGCGCGATCAGTTCATAGTCGCCCTCCGGTACGTCGTCGAGCACGATGCCTTCGAGAATCGCCATGCCATGGCGCGCCACGGCATTGTGCGAATCCATGGTCTTGGACTCCTGGGGGTCCAGGGACGGCGTATCGATACCGATCAACCGCACACCGAGGCCGGCGAGCAGCTCGATGGTTTGCGGCGCGATGGCGGTGAAGTTCGAATCCCAGTGCGTCAATGGCGCTTGTGGATAAGTGCGCAGCAGAACCCGTTCGGGCAGGTTATCCACACGTCCTTCGAGCTGATGCGGTTGCACCAGGGCGCCACTGCCCAGGCAGTGCAACACCCGGCACGGGCCCATGTACACGTCCAGCGACACCTCGCCAATCGGGGCGCCGTCGGCGCTGTAATGCAACGGCGCATCCACGTGGGCGCCGGTGTGCGGCGACAGGGTCACGCGCCCCACATTCACCGGGCACTCGGGACCAAACTGCCACACGCGCTCTTCCTGGAACGGCGTATCGCCCGGCCAGGTCGGGGTCGCCACGCTCAAGGGCGGGCTGATATCCCACCACGTTTTTATTGGATTCATTTCAAGGCTCTCGGCTGTCACTGGAGTGAATGATACGAGGGCCCGCTGTGAATTTTCTTGCGAATTCTGCCGTGAAGCGGGAAATCTTTCGCACTTACTGCGAGAAAAGAGCTGCTTGACGCTCGGAAATGCTCACGATGACTCAGGTGGGAGGGGGCTTGCCCCCGATGGCGGTGTGTCAGTCACGGGTTGGTTAACTGAACCACCGCTATCGGGGGCAAGCCCCCTCCCACATTTGACTGCATTGTGTCTGGGGGATCGCATGCTGCTGCGCTTCTGGGCATCCGGATGTCGAGTTCAGACCACTGGCAAACAGCTCGGCGCTATAGGGTTCGACTTCTGTTTCCTTGCCTCGGAGTCATCATGTCCCAGCCCATCACCGTACTGCGCGATACCCACCCCTTGCCGGTCCTGGATGCCTGCAAATGGGAAAAGCTCGAAGGCGACCCCCATACCGTCAACCTCAACGCCTACACCAGCGAAGACGGCAGCAAGATCATGGGCACCTGGATCTGCACGCCGGGCAAGTGGTACGTGGAATACGTGAAGTGGGAGTACTGCCATTTCCAGGAAGGCTACTGCGTGATCACACCCGAAGGCATGGCGCCGATCCATCTGCGGGCTGGGGATATCTTTGTGGTGGAGCCGGGGATGAAAGGGACGTGGGAGGTGGTGGAGACGGTGCGCAAGTATTTTGTGTTTGCTTGAGCAACCCGTTGTGGCGAGGGAGCAAGCTCCCCCGCCACAGTGTTTATGCGGGTTTGCGATAGCTGTTGATGATCGCCGAGAAGTCCTTGCCGCCTTCCCCACGCTGGCTCATTGACTGGTACAACTGCTGCGCCACTGCCCCGAGGATCACCGGTTGGTGTGCCTGGCGCGCCGCTTCAGTGGCCAGCCCAAGGTCCTTGAGCATCAGGTCGGCGCCAAAACCACCGGTATAGCCACGCGACGACGGCGCAGTTTCAATCACGCCCGGCCACGGATTGTAGGTGTCCGAACTCCAGCAGCGCCCGGTGGAGCTGTTGATGATTCCGGCCAGCACCTTTGTGTCGATACCCAGCGCATCGCCCAGGGCCATGGCTTCACTGACGCCGACCATGCTGATGCCCAGCAGCAGGTTGTTGCAGATCTTGGCGATTTGCCCGGTGCCGACATCGCCGCAGTGCACGATATTGCGGCCCATCTGCGCCAGCACCGGTTGCAAGGTGGCGAACAGTTCGGGCGTGGCGCCGACCATGAAGGTCAGCGTCCCGGCTTGCGCCCCGCCGGTGCCGCCGGAGACCGGCGCGTCGGCCATCACCACGCCTTGCCTGGCCGCAGCCGCCGCGACATCACGGGCGGTCTGCGGGTCGATGGTGCTGCAATCCACAGCCGGGATGCCTTCGCCGATGCCGGCAAGCACACCGTCTTCATTCAGCCACACGCTACGTACATGCGCCGCGGCCGGCAGCATGGTGATCACCAGCTCAGCGCCCTGGGCCGCGTCACGCGGTGAGGCGCTGATGCGCCCGCCCAATTCGGCCAGCTCCTTGAGCACGGTCTGGTTCAGGTCGAACAGGTTCAGCGCGTGCCCGGCCTTGATCAGGTTGCGGGCCATGGGCGCGCCCATGTTGCCCAGGCCGATAAATGCAATGTTCATGGTTGCCTCCCGGACTCAGCGCAGGTTGATGGTGGTGTTGACGCCATCGTTGACCGTGTCGTCATCGAACCAGCGGCTGGTGACCGTTTTGGTCTGGGTGTAGAACTGCACCACTTGCTTGCCGTACGGGCCCAGGTCGCCAAGCTTGGAACCGCGCGAACCGGTGAAGCTGAAGAACGGCACCGGCACCGGGATCGGGATGTTGATGCCCACCTGGCCCACATCGATTTCGCTCTGGAACTTACGCGCCGCCGCCCCGCTCTGGGTGAACAGGCCGGTGCCGTTGCCAAACGGGTTGGCGTTGACCAGCGCGATGGCTTGATCGAGGGTGTCGACTTCCAGCACCACCAGCACCGGGCCGAAGATTTCCTGGGTGTAGATCTGCATATCGGTGGTCACACCGGAAAACAGCGTCGGGCCGACGAAGTTGCCTTGCTCGAAACCCGGCACCTTGATATCGCGGCCGTCCAACTCCAGCTTCGCGCCTTCTTTCACGCCACTTTCGATCAGCTCCAGGATGCGCGCCTTGGCACGCTTGGAAATCACCGGGCCGACATCGGTGCCCGCTTCGCTGCCGGCGTTGACCTTGAGTTTCTGCGCCAGCGCCTTGAGATCCGGCAGCCACTGCTTGGCCGCGCCCACCAGCACCACCACCGAGGTGGCCATGCAACGCTGGCCCGCCGCGCCGAACCCGGCACCGACCAGAGCGTTGAGGGTGTGCTCGCGGTTGGCATCCGGCAGCACTACTGCGTGGTTCTTGGCGCCCATCATCGACTGCACGCGCTTGCCGTGTTTACCGGCCAGGTCATAGACGTGGGTGCCCACGGCGGTCGAGCCGACGAAGGACACGGCCTTGATGTCTTTGTGGGTGCACAGCGCATCCACCACGTCCTTGCCACCGTGCACAACGTTAAGCACGCCAGCGGGGACACCGGCTTCCAGCGCCAGCTCCACCAGCAGCATGGTCGACAGCGGGTCTTGCTCAGACGGCTTCAGGACGAAGGTATTCCCGCACGCGATGGCCATCGGGAACATCCACAGGGGAATCATCGCCGGGAAATTGAACGGCGTGATACCGGCGCATACGCCGATGGGCTGGCGCAGGGTGTAGGTGTCGACGCCACCGGCGACGTTCTCGGCGAACTCGCCCATTTGCAGGGTGCCGATGGAGCAGGCATGTTCCACCACTTCAAGCCCACGGAAAATATCGCCCTCGGCGTCGGCAATGGTCTTGCCCTGCTCGGCGCTAAGCACCGCGGCGATGCGCTTGGAGTGCTCGCGGATCAAGGCTTGCAGCTTGAGCATGATGCGCATGCGCGCGCCGATCGGGGTGAGTTTCCAGGTTTGGAAGGCTTGCTGGGCGGCGTCGATGGCAGCGTTGACTTCATCGGCCGTGGCGAACGGGACTTTGGCCAGCACTTGCTGGGTGGCCGGGTTGACGATGTCTTGCCACTGGGTGGTCCTGGACTCGACCCATTCACCGTTGATCAACAACTTGACCTGTTTAACGGAAATATCGGCAGATGCGTTCATGGGGTCTCCAACTTTTATAATTATGCAGAGAACCAAGGCGGTGAATCGCCTTGAGGATGAGGCGTTCGGACTGTTTTTGGAGTATAGATGTGCAAATCTCTAATAAGAACGCACATAAAAGCCGGTCCAATATGCAAAAAAACATCACCTCACTGGGCTCCCTGAATTGGGATGACCTGAAGTTTTTCCTCGAAGTGGCCCGCACCCGCAAGGCCAGCGTGGCCGCCAAGCGCCTGGCAGTGGACTACACCACCGTGTCGCGGCGCATCAGCTCGTTGGAGGTGTCGCTCGGCACCCTGCTGTTCGAAAAATCCCGGACCAACGGTTTTGTGCTCACCACCGAGGGCCAGCGTTTACTGGGCTATGCCGAATCCATCGAAAGCACCTTGCACATGGCATGCGAGCAGGTCTCCGGCTCCGGCGTGGCACTGTCCGGGCACGTGCGCATGGGCTGCACCGAAGGCTTCGGCAGTTTTTTCGTCACCCCGCAATTGAGTCACTTTGTCGATACTTACCCTGCGATCTCGGTGGACATCCTGCCACTGCCGCACTTCATCAGCCTGTCCAAGCGCGAAGCCGACATCGTCATCGCCCTGGAACGCCCGGAACACGGGCCCTATGTGTGCTGCAAACTGTGCGATTACAAACTGCAGCTGTACGCGACCCAGGATTATCTGGACCAACACGCGCCCATCCAACGCTCGGCGGATTTGGCCGAGCATCCGTTTATCAGCTATGTGGATGACCTGGCGTTCAGCTCGGAGCTGCTGTACCTGGCGAACGTAGTGCCCGGGGCAAGCGCCAGCCTGCGCAGCACCAGTGTGATCGCACAGTACGTCGCGGTGCAGCAAGGGCGGTCGATGGCGATATTGCCGTGCTTCCTGGCGGCGCAGGACCCGCGCTTGCTGCCGGTGCTGGGGGAACAGATAGCGATTACGCGGCAGTTCTGGATGTATTGTCGGGAGGATTTGCGCAAGTTGAAGCGGATTACGTTGTTGTGGGATTACATTCGGGAAGTGACGGAACAGAACCAGGGCTTGTTGATGGGGCAGACGCGGGAGATGCGGTTCGCCGATTGATAGCACCGCACAAGTGGAAATGTGAGAGGGGGCTTGCTCCCGATGGCGGTCTGTCAGTTAAAAAATCGCTGACTGTTACACCGCTATCGGGGGCAAGCCCCCTCCCACATTTGGAATGCATTTCAGATTGGAAAAGGTGAAATGCCTTAGTCCGCGATGACAACAATCGATACGCGACGATTCTCGGTGCGACCCGCCGTGGTTGTATTCGCCGCCACCGGCTCGCTGCTGCCCAGGCCGCGCAGTTGGATGTTTTCTTCTTTCATGCCCACGCTGGTCAGCACCTTGCCCACGCTTTTGGCGCGGCGCAGGGACAAGGATTGGTTGTAGGTTTCTTTGCCTGATGCGTCGGTGTGACCGTCGACGCGCACGCGTTGGATGCCCGCGCCCACCAGGGCTTTGCCGATGCGTTCGACGATGTCGGTGCTGGGCTTGTTGAGGGTTTCGACGTCGCTGCCAAACAGCACTTTGCCAGACAGGCCGAAGGCCCAACCTTCGTCCGTCAGCTCGAAGCCCTGCTGCTTGAGCACTGCCACTTGCGCCGGGGTGAGGCCTTTGGGCGGTGGGGTCTGGCAGCCGCCGAGGGCGAGGCAGGCGACGAGCAAGGTGATGAATAGAACGCGTAGATTAGAGAACAAGGGATTAACTCCTGTGTTGGACATTGACGACAGGGTGCTCCGACTCCGCCGTTTGCTGGCTGCCCGAGGACAGCCGTTTGGCCTGGTACATCGCCGCGTCGGCGGCATTGAGCAAGGTGCCTGGCGTGGCGCCATGCTCGGGATAAATGGCGATGCCGATACTGAGGGAGGTCACGACCTGGGTGTTGCCGGGCAGCGGGATCGGCTTGTCCATGCTGGCAATGATCTTGTCGGCGATGCGTTGCGCATCTTCGGCTTTGTGCAGCGGCGCGAGCAGGACGGCGAACTCATCGCCGCCCAGGCGTGCCACCAAGTCATCTTCGCGCAGTTGTGCCCGCACACGGTCTGCAACGGCCATCAGCACGGCATCGCCGGCGGCGTGGCCGAAATTGTCATTGATGTCTTTGAACCGATCGCTGTCGAGAAACAGCACCGCCACCCGCTCGTTGGTCTTGGCGGCGCTGCGCAAGGCCCGAATCAAGCGGCCTTCGAAGAACGCACGGTTGGGCAGGCCGGTGAGGCTGTCGTGGCTGGCCTGGTGGGCAAGGGTTTCGTTTTCGCTTTGCAGGTGACTCTGCCAGGCTTCCATCTCGCCAAGCAGGGCGTTGAAGTCGCTGCCAAGGCTGTCGAGTTCGGCGATCTTCGCAGGCGGTACGCGGCGGTCGAAATCGCGCTCACTGCGTGCGGCGTGGGCCACGGCGGCGAGGCTTTGCAGCGGCCCGGTGATCCCCTTCAACAGACGCCGTGCCAGGTGCAGGGCTATCCAGGCGCTGAGCGCGGTGCAGATCACAATGCCTGCCAGGCCACTGAGCAGGAAGCGCAACAGGCTGCCACCATGACCGGTCAGGTGAATGCTGCCGACCGTTTGCCCTTGATGAAGAATCGGCTGGCTGATGGGCTGTTCGAGCAAAGCATGCGCCAGCTCAAGCTCAACCCGTGACAACATGCCCGTGTTCGGCCGCACCCATTGCGCAAGCAGTTTGCCGCTCGCGTCAAAGACTTCGGCCTGGGCGACTTCTTCGGTGGAGGCGATCAGGCTAAGGGCTTCAGTGGCTGCAGCACTGTCGTCAAACACCACTGCCGCTTCCACCGTGTAGTTGATCGAGCGTGCGATCAAGTGCAGGTTATGTTCGGCGTACACCCGCAGTGCCAGCACGCCGAGCAGGGTCAGGGACACACTGGCCAGGGTCACTGCCACGAGGGCCAGGATCAAGTGTCCTCTGCCGATGACCGAGCCCAGGGTCGGCCGCGCTTTAAAAGGCCTCACGGCGCCGGCGCTCGACGGCGCGACAGTTGCAGCACGCTGGGGTGAATGCGTACGCCGCTGCGGGCGACGGAGTCCAGGTTCACCTCGAACGACACCTGCGCATCACTCACCCGCAGGCAGAACAGGCTACCCACGGTGCAATGGTCACCGCCTTCGCTGATGCTGAGCACCGGGTGCCCCATCAATGAGGCAAACAACGCGGTGCGTTCGTCAGCGCTGAGTTTGCCGATGTAAACGGCATCGCAGGCACTGACGATATCGGGGTTGTTCGCCAGCAGGCGCCGCACGACCACCGGACGGCCGGTCGCCTGGGTGGTGCCTTTGATCAGATCGTCGGTGTATTGGGTGGGCCCGACGATACACAGGCGCAATTGCGCAGGCTCCACCGGCCAACGGGCATAGCTGAGGATACCGAGCACGACTTGAGTGACCGCCTGGGCGCGCTGCTCAGCCGGGCTGGGCGTTTGCGCCCACGCCTGCGGAGTGAGCAGGCATAGCACCACCACCTGTAACAGGCGCCTCCAGCTCAAACTACGCTCGGTGAGCGAGACGGCCACGTTCATGCAGCGATTCTCTCAAGAAATTTCAAAGTGATGCCGCAACGATAGCACAGCGGCGGAAGCCCCCACGAAGCGAGCCTTTCGCGGGACCGCCTATTTTTTCAGAAAAGTCTGACAACTGAATCAAAAATATTACATGACCGTTCAGTCAGTTTCTTCGGGTGTGGCGTCCAGCTCAAGCATCAGCCCGCTCAAGCGTTTGACCCTGCGCCGTACGGCTTCCTCGAATACCCCGGCACGCGGTTCGATCAGGCTGAACCAGCGTTTGGCGCGTGTGATACCGGTGTAGATAAGCTCCTTGGTCAGTACCGGGTTCAACGCGTCCGGCAGGATCAGCGCGGTGTGCGTGAATTCCGACCCCTGGGATTTGTGCACGGTCATGGCATAGACCGTTTCCACGTCGTTGAGCCGGCTGGGCAGCACGAAGCGCACACCGCCCTGACCGTCATTTCGCGGGAAGGCCACGCGCAGCACCTGGGGGCCACCGTCGCTTTCGGGCAGCTTCAAGGCGATGCCGATGTCACCGTTCATCAGGCCGAGGCCGTAGTCGTTACGGGTCATCAACACCGGGCGGCCTTCATACCACTGCTCATCGCCCTCGATCAGCCGCACCTTGCGCAAGGCGGCGGTGATGCGCAGGTTCAGCCCTTCGACTCCCCAAGGGCCTTTGCGTACTGCGCAGAGCAGCTGGAACGCGTCGAAGGCCTGCAGCAGTTGTTGCGCCCAGTGGGTCCAGGCGTGGTCGTCACGCGGGGTCGCCACTGCAGGACGCGCCGACTGCAACAGGTTCAAGTAATAGCGATAGCCCTGGGCGCCGTCGCCCTGCCCATCCAGTACCAGGCGCTCAAGCGCATGATCGTGCTCGCCCTTGAGGCTGAGGCAGAACAGGTCGTCATGACTGCGCGCGGCCAGCAGCTTGCGCGCTTCTTCAGCGTTCTGCTGGTTCACCCAACGCGCCAGTTGGCCGATGCCGCTGCCCTCGCCGAAACGACGGGAGTAGCGCAGCATCACCACCTGCTGGGCCAGGGGATGGCTGCCATCGAGATCCTCTTGCAAGCCGCTGTTGCCGAGGTCTTCGCCGCTGACCGCTTGTAGCCATTGACGAGTGGCCGGGCTGTACCAACCGGCCTCGGCATCGCGGCACAAGTCGCCCAGCACGGCGCCCGCCTCTACCGAGGCGAGTTGGTCCTTGTCCCCCAGCAGCACCAGGCGAGCATGGGGCGGCAAGGCGTCGAGCAGGTTGGCCATCATTTCCAGGTCGATCATTGACGCTTCGTCCACTACCAGCACATCCAGCGGTAAAGGGTTGCCGACGTGATGACGGAAGTGCCGAGTGCCCGGGCGACTGCCCAACAAGCGATGAACCGTGGTGACCTGGGTCGGGATTTTTTCGCGCACAGTGTCGGGCACTTTCAGCGACAGCACTTGCTGGCTGATGGACTCGGTAAGACGTGCGGCGGCTTTACCGGTGGGCGCGGCCAGGCGGATACGCAAGGGATTGCCGGTTTCCACGGCCGGCGCCTGCAACAGCGCGAGCAGGCGAACCACGGTGGTGGTCTTGCCGGTGCCGGGGCCACCCGTGACGATGCTGAATGCGCCACGGGTGGCCAGGGCACAGGCGAGTTTTTGCCAGTCGATCACGCCCTCGGGCGCCGGTTGATCGAACAAACCGTTCAGGCGCTGCGGCAAGTCGGCGGCGACGCTTTCGTGGCTGGCCAGGCGCCGACGCAAGGCGCTGTCGATGCGCCGTTCGTAAGCCCAATAGCGGCGCAGATAGAGACGCTTTCCGGACAGCACCAACGGACGGCTTTGGGCCGACTCACTGCCATCGACCGCCAGCGCAACCAAGCGGCTGGAGGCCAGCGTATGGCACCAGTGGGCGCCGTCCAGACCTTCGAGCAATTGCGACGGCAACAGCATCGCACCGGTTTGCAGGTCACCTTCGGGCGGCAACGACAAGGCAAAGTCCGGCGCCTTGAGGGTTTCGAACAGGTCGAGGCACACATGGCCGTGACCCAATTGGTGGCTGGTCAATGCCGCCGCCAGTAGCACTAGGGGATCGGCCTCTGGATCAAGCTCATGCAAGAAGCCCACGAACGCTTTGTCCAGCGCCCGCAGCCAGCCACGTTCGACCCAACGCTCCAGCAGGTGCACCAGGTCGGCGGCGCGGCTGAGGGGCGTCAGTTCCTCCAGCAGTAGCGGCGACAGGCTCATAGCAGCACTCCTTGTTCCCAGGCAGGCTCGGCTTTGGGCGGGATAGGCTTGCCCTGGAACAACAGGTCCAGCCCTTCGATCAGCTCTCGCGGCGGCCGGGTGAAATACGCGCCCTGACTCACCGATTGCGTGCCGCGCAGGAACAGGTAAAGGGCACCGCCGATGTGGCGTTCATAGTCGTAGTCAGGCAGGCGCGCCTTGAGCTGACGATGCAGTGCCAGCAGGTAAAGCACGTATTGCAGGTCATACCGATGCTCGAGGATCGATTGTTCCATGGCATCCAGGGTGTAGGCCGAATCGTCGGGGCCTAGCCAGTTGGATTTGTAGTCAGCCACGTAATAGCGGCCGTCGTGCTCGAAGGTCAGGTCGATAAAGCCCTTGAACATGCCGTTGAGCAGCACCGGTTCGGCTGCCACGCGGGAAACGCCGTTGTGGGTGTACTGGCACACCAGTTTGTCGAGGGCCAGTACGTCGACCTTATGGCTGGCGAACCAGAATTCCATCTCGATCTGATACTGCTGCAGGGTGCTGAGGCTGACCCGACCGTCATACAGCGGCAGTGGCGTTTGCAACAAGTGGCCAAGCCAAGCGCTGAGGGTAACGATCCAGCCTTCCCAATTGCGGCGGTTGCAACGGGCTCCGACGGCTTTTTCGATGGCCTCGGGGCTCACGTTGAAACCTTCCTCACCGGCCCACTCCAGCAAGCCGTGAAGGAAGGTCCCTGGATTCGGACCGCGTGGGAATCGATGAATATCACCGCCAGACGCTGCCACTTCCCGTGGTGCGTCGGGGTCCAGGCGCTCGTCATCGAACAGTTTCTGGGCCTGCGGGCTCTCAGGCGCTTCGAGATTTACCGCGCTCATGCTGTCGCCAATGCGCAACGCGCTGTAGGAGGCGATCCACCAGTTCTCCGCGGCCTTGCGCTTGGGCAGCAGCGGGGCCAGCAAAGTGGCTTCATTGCGCGGCGGATGGAAGACGATGTCTTGCGCTTGCGGCACGTGAGCATAGCTGATCGCCGGACAACCCTCCTGCAGATCCATCAACCAGCGTGCCAGGCCGGCGGACTCACCCAGCGACGCACCGGCGCCAAGCAAATAACCCAGCGCCGAGAGGTGCAGCACCGAGCTGCTGCTGTTACCCCGCTTGAGATCGGCGATGCCCAGCCAGCAGGCATGCTTGGCGCGGGTCAGTGCCACATAAAGCAAGCGCAGGTCTTCGGCCAGGCGCTCATCGTCAGCCTGGGCGATCAACTCAGCGGTGGGCCGCAGGCTCACCTGGGATTTGCCCTGCTGGTCGTGGTAATGCAGTGGCAAGCGGCTGCCGTCCACGGGTTTGGCCGAACAGATGAAGGGCAGGAACACCAGATCGTATTCGAGGCCCTTGGATTTGTGGATCGTCACCACCTTGACCAGTTGCTCATCACTTTCCAGGCGCAGGATCTGCTCTTCGCCGGCCTGCCCCGACAGCGCCAAGTGCTCGGCAAGATGGCGAATCAACGCCTGTTCGCCGTCCAGTTCGGACGCGGCCTGTTGCAGCAGTTCGCTCAGGTGCAACAGGTTGGTGAGCACACGCTCGCCGTCGCTGCGGGCGATCAGGGTTTGCGGCAGCTGGAAGTCATGCAGCAGGCGGCGCAGCATTGGCAGTACGCCTTGGGTGCGCCAGATCGCGCGGTAGCCACGAAACTGCATCACGCGGCTTTCCCACGCCAGTTCGTCCTGATTCAGACGTTCCAGTTCCGCCAGTGACAGGTTCAAGGTGACACAGGCCAGGGCCGCGCGCAGCGGGCGTTCCACGTCCGGCTCCGCGCAAGCCTTGAGCCAGGCCAGCAGATCGTGGGCCTCCTGGGCGGCGAAGACCGAGTCCTTATCTGACAGGTACACACTGCGCACGCCTCGCGCCGCCAGTTCGGCGCGCACGGCCTGGGCTTCCTTGCCATCTCGCACGAGGATGGCGATGTCTGACGGCAGCACCCCTTTGAAGGTACTGTCTTTTACAAAACCCGCGCTACTTTGCTGACCGCCATTGAGCAACGCGACGATCTGCGTGGCGCAAGCGGCGGCCAGTTGCTGGCGATACACCGCATTGGAAATCGGCTGGTCGGTGGGCAGGTGCCATAAGTTCATCGCCGCTAGCGTTTGGCCGTCGACCTGCAGCTGTTCTCTACGGCCTTGGGACAGCACCGGGTGAAACGGCACCGGGTTATGGCCGTCGGGTTCACGGAACAGGAATGCGCCTCGGCCTGTTTCCGCGCGTTGGAACACATGGTTCACCGCCTCGACCATCGCATGGCTGGAGCGGAAGTTGGTGCCCAGGGTGTGATGACGACCGGTGGTGAATTGCCGGGCACGCAGGTAGGTGTAGATATCCGCGCCGCGGAAAGCGTAGATCGCCTGTTTGGGGTCGCCGATCAGGAACAGGCCGCTGTCCAGGTGGTTTTCTTCGATGCGGTAAATGCTGTCGAAGATGCTGTATTGCACCGGGTCGGTGTCCTGGAATTCATCGATCAAGGCCACCGGGAATTGATCGCGGATCACACTGGCGAGGCGCTCGCCGCCGTCGGCCTGCAGCGCGGCGTTGAGGCGGATCAGCATGTCGTCGAAACCCATTTCAGCGCGGCGCCGCTTCTCCTCTTCGAAGCGCTTGCCCACCCAGGCGGCGGCGTGTTGCAACACGGCAGCGTCCGGGGTTGGCAAGGCGTCAAGGGCAGCTTTGAGACCGGCCATGGCATCGATGCCGGGATGCTGCGGCGGCTCGCCTTTCCAGGCTTCGGCCATGCCTTCGGGGGTCAGACGGGTGAAACCGGTGCCGATGTCCAGTTGCTCCAGGGTTTCGTCCGCGGCCCAGGCACTGATTTTTTCGAACCAGGGCTCGAAGTAACGCGCCTGCATTTTACGACCGTCGACCGCCTTGGCAGCAACAGCTTGCAGGCAGAGATCACGCAGCTCTGCGGCCCACTGCTGCCATGGTGCCTTGATGCTGGCCAAGGCCTCGCGGCGCTCTTGCAGGCAGGCGGTGATCATTTCAGCCGGCTCGCGGCTGTCTTCGGCGGGCCGCTCACTGCCGAACAGTGCGCGCACCCGTGGCATCAGCGCGGCCGGGCCGCCCCAGTGGTTGCGCACCCAGTTGAGCGCGTCATCGTGCATCGGGTAGCAGAACAGACGCCAATAGTCGCGCAGCACCTCACCGAGCAGGTCGCTGTGATCGGTTTCCAGGGTCTGGGTAAACAAGCTGCCGCTGTCGAAGGCGTGTTCGCGCAGCATGCGCTGGCACCAACTGTGGATCGTCGAGACTGCGGCCTCGTCCATCCATTGCGCGGCGATGTCCAGCCGATTGGCGCAGGCGGGCCACTGTTCCTCGAGGTATTGGCCGCGCAGGTCGGCGATCAAGGCGTCGGGCTGCTCGATTTCGCCCCGGAAGAAGCGCGCGGCTTCCGCCAGGCGAATACGGATACGTTCACGCAATTCCTTGGTGGCCGCCTCGGTAAAGGTCACCACCAGGATTTGCGGCGGTAGCAATTCGCGGCCGAAGCCGGACTCATCACCGCCGTTGCCGAGGACCAGGCGCAGGTACAAGGCCGAAATAGTAAAGGTCTTGCCGGTGCCCGCGCTGGCTTCAATCAGCTGGCTGCCTTTGAGCGGGAAGGCCAAGGCCAAGGGTTTGCCATTCATGCGTCGGCCCCTTCGCTGGACAGTGAACGCCATGGGGCGTTGATCAGCGGGCGATACAGGGTTTCGCACCAGCCTTCGAATTCTTCGCTGGCAACCAGCGCGGCGTAGTCGGGGAATTGGCGAGTGAGCGCGGGCGTTTCGCGGCGTTCGCCGTCGGTGGTCATACCGTCGCCCTCGTAGGCCTTGCAGGCAGCGGCCTGGGCTTTGGCCGGGTCGGTTTGGCCGAGCCAGGCAAAGGCGGTTTTGACGGCGACGGGCAGCGGTTGGCTCATGCCGGTGTGCCAGGCGAGCAGCAAGTCTCCGAGGATGCTCCGAGCGGCGGATGTGTCGAGGGGGGCCAGCAGCAGGGTGTCGTCACTCGCCACCAAACCGGTACTCAACGGCACGCCGCAGGCACAGGCGACCACGTGATTGACCCAAGGGCGAATCAGACGGTGCCACTTGCGCGTCTTGATCGAGCCGATGCTGTTAGGGATGGTGGTAACGCTTAACAATCCGCCATCACTGCGGCGATGCAGGCCGCTGATCCAGCCTTCGAGTTGGATGCCCTGATATTCAAAACTGATAGGTTCCGCGCCGGTATGCGGGGTTGGCCAGAGCGCCAGGAGGTGTTGGTAGCGCTGCAGCAGATCCGGCAACGGCTCGATCAGCTCGTTACGCAGGCATTCGCCGAAACCGACCATAGGCAGCAGGCCACTGCCCTGCAGGCGCAGGGCTTGGGCGTTGAGGGCCTGGTCGAACTGGTCGGGCCGGGTCAGTGCCGCGTTCAGCAGACTGTCGCTGAGGTTGTAGCGTTGCAGCGCGTCGAGGACAAAAGGTTCTTCGTCGGCCAGCGGGACTTCGGCGGCTTCGAAGAAGACTTTCAGACGTTGGCTGAAGAAATGTTTTACCGGGTTGCGCAGAAAATCCTGCAACTGGCCGAGGCTCAGGGGATCTTCCTGGTGGTGCGGCGCCAACGCGTGCTCCTGTGTCACTGCGGCGGGGGCTTGGTGCAGCAACTGCCATTCGCGGGCGTAACTGAACAGCGGGTCGCCTTCATGGAAGTAGCGAGCGCTGAAAGGCTGGAGCGGGTGTTCCTGGGTCATCGCTTCGATCAGGGGGTGCTCGCTTTGGGCGTTATGCCAGCCGCTGGCGAGATGGTCGCGCAATTGGCCGATCAGCACCGAGGCCGGGCGATCGCTGTTGTCGCGGATGCTGCGGCCGACCCAACTGATATAGAGCTGGTCGCGCGCGGAAAGCAGAGCTTCGAGCAGCAGGTAGCGATCATCTTCACGGCGGGAACGGTCGCCGGGACGGTAATCGCTGCCCATCAGGTCGAAGTCCAGCGGGGGTTGGGCGCGCGGGTAGTCGCCGTCGTTCATGCCGAGCAGGCAGACCAGCTTGAACGGGATCGCACGCATGGGCATCAGGGTGCAAAAGTTGACCGCTCCCGCGAGGAAACGCTGGGACAGGCGGCCCTGGTCAAGCCCGGCTAACCAAGCCTCGCGGACCACAGTCAGCGGTAATTCGTCTTGCAGGCCGACGGACTCGCAGGTTTCCAGCCAGGTCTCTCTCAATTGCTCGAGTTGGCCCAACAGGTAGTCATCGTGCTCGCTGCTGGGCAGGAAAAACAGCTGCATCAAGCGTTGCAGGCGTTCGCCCCACGCCTGTGGAGGCGCTGGTTGTGACAGGGCGTGATGCGCGTCGTTTAACGCATCAAGCAAGGCGACCAGTGGGCCAATCAGTGCGGCATCAAGCCCACCGATCTCGTCGTAGGGCTCAATGCCATCGCATGCGACACCGGTGCCGACGGCGTAACCCAGCAGCATGCGCCGCAGGCCGAAACGCCAGCTGTTCTGCTCCAGTTCCGTGGGTAGCCCCAAGCCGGCGCGCTGTTCGGCATTGAGCCCCCAGCGGATGCCGGCGCCTTCAATCCAGCGGTGCAGCGTCGGCAGGTCGCGCTCATGGATGGCGAAACGTTCGCGCAGGGCGGGAACGTCGAGCAAGTCGAGAATCTCACTGACAGGGAAGCGGCTGTCGGGGAGTTTGAGCAGGTGCTCCACGGCGATCAACAGCGGGTCGCGGCCGCGTTGGCCCTGGTCTGTCAGGGTAAACGGAATGAAGCGTGGGTCATTTCTTTCCAGCTGGCCGAAAACCGCGCGAATGTGGGGTGCATAGCTGTCGACATCGGGGACCATAACGATGATGTCCCGAGGGCGCAATGTGGGGTCGGCGCTGAAGCGCTGGAGTAATTGGTCGTGGAGAATCTCTACTTCGCGCTGGGCGCTGTGGGCGATGTGGAAGCGAATGGATGAGTCATTCTGCAAGTCGACCGCCGGCCAGCGCTCGCGGGTCTCATCGAGTGGGCGCAGTTCGAGAATATCGTCCTGAAGCTGGTTGAGCAGCGTGGTGGGCTGGCTGTCGCTGAACAGGTCGATACGACCATCACGGAAGGCGGCGCGGTAGCTGTTGGGGTCGTCGTAACTGTCCAGCAGGCTGATGTAGTCACGGCCCTGCTTGCCCCAGGCGGCGAGCAGGGGGTGGGCGTGCTGGTGCAACGTTTGTGGATCGATGGTGACCGGCATGCCCGCTTTGCGCGCTTGGCGCTTGTATTCGTTACGCAGCAGGTCCTTGTCGGCCACGATGTCCGACCAATGATGGCGGCAAGGGTTGTGCACGCACAGCAGAACTTGGCTGAAACGGGCCAGGCCCGCCAGGGCTTCGAGCGCTTGGGCGGGCAGCGATGAAATGCCAAAGACGATCACGCGGGAAGGCAAGCCAGGAGGCGCTTGCTCGAGCGTGTTGATGCGTTCGATAAAGCGCTGGTGAACGCCCGCGCGACTCTGGGCCATGCCCTGTGCACCTACGTCGAGCAGCAATGCGCGCCATAACTCGGCCTGCCAACAGTTGGCGGGGTTAAGCGGTTTGGCTTCGCCGCGTCCGTTGCGTAACTGATGACGGCCCGCTGCCCAGTCTTCCAGCCAATCGGCGCGGTACACCTGGTATTGGTCGAACAAGTCGGCCAGGCGCTCGGCGAGCTGGTAGCGTTTGCGCAGGTCGGTGTCGTGGGTCAGGAAGCGTTGCAGCGGCTCGAAGTGGGGTTGGTCGATAAGCTCGGGGAGCAGACGCATGAGGCGCCAGGTCAACGGGGCCTTATCAAGGAGAGACTTGGAGGGGATTTCGTCACGCCCCAACACCATGCGATAGAGCTGCCACATGAAGCTGCCGGGCAGTTGCACATCGATTGCCGCTGCGATGCCACAGCCGCCCATATCATCCTCTTGCGGGTCTTCGGCCAGGGCAAGCTTGAGCCATTGGGCGATGCCGTTGCTTTGGACCAGGGCGATTTCATTTTCCAGAGGCGCCAGGGGATAGCGACGCATCCAGCTCACGACCAGGCTGCGCAACTCGTCCAGGCGGTTACCGTGAACCACCATGAATCCAGCGCTGAGGGACGTCGCACCCGGCATAACGGTTTCCTTGGAAAAGCAAAAATCGAGGCATGGACTTTAGCACTGAAGACCACTGCAATGAGCGTCCAGACACTTTTCGACCGCCCAAAACAAAACCCCAACTGCTTTCGCAATTGGGGTTCTGGAATTTAATCTTGACGATGACCTACTCTCACATGGGGAAACCCCACACTACCATCGGCGATGCATCGTTTCACTGCTGAGTTCGGGATGGGATCAGGTGGTTCCAATGCTCTATGGTCGTCAAGAAATTCGGGTACTGAGTCGTGACCAGCTGGCCTCGCTTCAGCAAATTGGGTATGTAATAGAAGTCGGTGTTTTGCGAGCGTCGAACTTTCGGTTCATTGCGTCTTCACACACCGCAATCTGGCCTTTCGACGCAAATTGCTTGGGTGTTATATGGTCAAGCCTCACGGGCAATTAGTATTGGTTAGCTCAACGCCTCACAGCGCTTACACACCCAACCTATCAACGTCGTAGTCTTCGACGGCCCTTCAGGGAACTCAAGGTTCCAGTGAGATCTCATCTTGAGGCTAGTTTCCCGCTTAGATGCTTTCAGCGGTTATCTATTCCGAACATAGCTACCCGGCAATGCCACTGGCGTGACAACCGGAACACCAGAGGTTCGTCCACTCCGGTCCTCTCGTACTAGGAGCAGCCCCTCTCAAATCTCAAACGTCCACGGCAGATAGGGACCGAACTGTCTCACGACGTTCTAAACCCAGCTCGCGTACCACTTTAAATGGCGAACAGCCATACCCTTGGGACCGGCTTCAGCCCCAGGATGTGATGAGCCGACATCGAGGTGCCAAACACCGCCGTCGATATGAACTCTTGGGCGGTATCAGCCTGTTATCCCCGGAGTACCTTTTATCCGTTGAGCGATGGCCCTTCCATACAGAACCACCGGATCACTAAGACCTACTTTCGTACCTGCTCGACGTGTCTGTCTCGCAGTCAAGCGCGCTTTTGCCTTTATACTCTACGACCGATTTCCGACCGGTCTGAGCGCACCTTCGTACTCCTCCGTTACTCTTTAGGAGGAGACCGCCCCAGTCAAACTACCCACCATACACTGTCCTCGATCCGGATAACGGACCTGAGTTAGAACCTCAAAGTTGCCAGGGTGGTATTTCAAGGTTGGCTCCACGCAGACTGGCGTCCACGCTTCAAAGCCTCCCACCTATCCTACACAAGCAAATTCAAAGTCCAGTGCAAAGCTATAGTAAAGGTTCACGGGGTCTTTCCGTCTAGCCGCGGATACACTGCATCTTCACAGCGATTTCAATTTCACTGAGTCTCGGGTGGAGACAGCGCCGCCATCGTTACGCCATTCGTGCAGGTCGGAACTTACCCGACAAGGAATTTCGCTACCTTAGGACCGTTATAGTTACGGCCGCCGTTTACCGGGGCTTCGATCAAGAGCTTCGCGTTAGCTAACCCCATCAATTAACCTTCCGGCACCGGGCAGGCGTCACACCCTATACGTCCACTTTCGTGTTTGCAGAGTGCTGTGTTTTTAATAAACAGTCGCAGCGGCCTGGTATCTTCGACCGGCATGAGCTTACGGAGCAAGTCCTTCACCCTCACCGGCGCACCTTCTCCCGAAGTTACGGTGCCATTTTGCCTAGTTCCTTCACCCGAGTTCTCTCAAGCGCCTTGGTATTCTCTACCCAACCACCTGTGTCGGTTTGGGGTACGGTTCCTGGTTACCTGAAGCTTAGAAGCTTTTCTTGGAAGCATGGCATCAACCACTTCGTCATCTAAAAGATGACTCGTCATCAGCTCTCGGCCTTAGAATCCCGGATTTACCTAAGATTCCAGCCTACCACCTTAAACTTGGACAACCAACGCCAAGCTGGCCTAGCCTTCTCCGTCCCTCCATCGCAATAACCAGAAGTACAGGAATATTAACCTGTTTTCCATCGACTACGCTTTTCAGCCTCGCCTTAGGGACCGACTAACCCTGCGTCGATTAACGTTGCGCAGGAAACCTTGGTCTTTCGGCGTGGGTGTTTTTCACACCCATTGTCGTTACTCATGTCAGCATTCGCACTTCTGATACCTCCAGCAAGCTTCTCAACTCACCTTCACAGGCTTACAGAACGCTCCTCTACCGCATCACTTACGTGATACCCGTAGCTTCGGTGTATGGTTTGAGCCCCGTTACATCTTCCGCGCAGGCCGACTCGACTAGTGAGCTATTACGCTTTCTTTAAAGGGTGGCTGCTTCTAAGCCAACCTCCTAGCTGTCTAAGCCTTCCCACATCGTTTCCCACTTAACCATAACTTTGGGACCTTAGCTGACGGTCTGGGTTGTTTCCCTTTTCACGACGGACGTTAGCACCCGCCGTGTGTCTCCCATGCTCGGCACTTGTAGGTATTCGGAGTTTGCATCGGTTTGGTAAGTCGGGATGACCCCCTAGCCGAAACAGTGCTCTACCCCCTACAGTGATACATGAGGCGCTACCTAAATAGCTTTCGAGGAGAACCAGCTATCTCCGAGCTTGATTAGCCTTTCACTCCGATCCACAGGTCATCCGCTAACTTTTCAACGGTAGTCGGTTCGGTCCTCCAGTTAGTGTTACCCAACCTTCAACCTGCCCATGGATAGATCGCCCGGTTTCGGGTCTATTCCCAGCGACTAGACGCCCTATTAAGACTCGCTTTCGCTACGCCTCCCCTATTCGGTTAAGCTCGCCACTGAAAATAAGTCGCTGACCCATTATACAAAAGGTACGCAGTCACCCAACAAAGTGGGCTCCCACTGCTTGTACGCATACGGTTTCAGGATCTATTTCACTCCCCTCTCCGGGGTTCTTTTCGCCTTTCCCTCACGGTACTAGTTCACTATCGGTCAGTCAGTAGTATTTAGCCTTGGAGGATGGTCCCCCCATATTCAGACAAAGTTTCTCGTGCTCCGTCCTACTCGATTTCATGACTAAGAGATTTTCGCGTACAGGGCTATCACCCACTATGGCCGCACTTTCCAGAGCGTTCCGCTAATCTCAAAGCCACTTAAGGGCTAGTCCCCGTTCGCTCGCCACTACTAAGGGAATCTCGGTTGATTTCTTTTCCTCAGGGTACTTAGATGTTTCAGTTCCCCTGGTTCGCTCCATACACCTATGTATTCAGTGTAAGGTAACCATCTTATGATGGCTGGGTTCCCCCATTCAGACATCTCCGGATCAAAGTCTGTTTGCCGACTCCCCGAAGCTTTTCGCAGGCTACCACGTCTTTCATCGCCTCTGACTGCCAAGGCATCCACCGTATGCGCTTCTTCACTTGACCATATAACCCCAAGCAATCTGGTTATACTGTGAAGACAACATTCGCCGAAAATTCGAATTTCTCAGTTAAGAGAACTCACAAATTTTACCTTAGCCTGATCCGTTACCAGTGAAAGTAACGTTCAGTCTATCTTTCTATCACATACCCAAATTTTTAAAGAACGAACTAGTCAAAGACTAGAAATCAACATTCACCATCACAACGATGGAATGCTCATTTCTAAGCTTTATACCGACAGAAGCAGTAGTGGTGGAGCCAAACGGGATCGAACCGTTGACCTCCTGCGTGCAAGGCAGGCGCTCTCCCAGCTGAGCTATGGCCCCGTATTTCTACAGGCGTTTCCCACACAAAATTGGTGGGTCTGGGCAGATTCGAACTGCCGACCTCACCCTTATCAGGGGTGCGCTCTAACCAACTGAGCTACAGACCCAATTTCGGGCTGCTTCTTTCGTCTTCTTCAATGAATCAAGCAATTCGTGTGGGAACTTATGGAGCAGCTGATGTCGTCGATTAAGGAGGTGATCCAGCCGCAGGTTCCCCTACGGCTACCTTGTTACGACTTCACCCCAGTCATGAATCACACCGTGGTAACCGTCCTCCCGAAGGTTAGACTAGCTACTTCTGGTGCAACCCACTCCCATGGTGTGACGGGCGGTGTGTACAAGGCCCGGGAACGTATTCACCGCGACATTCTGATTCGCGATTACTAGCGATTCCGACTTCACGCAGTCGAGTTGCAGACTGCGATCCGGACTACGATCGGTTTTGTGGGATTAGCTCCACCTCGCGGCTTGGCAACCCTCTGTACCGACCATTGTAGCACGTGTGTAGCCCAGGCCGTAAGGGCCATGATGACTTGACGTCATCCCCACCTTCCTCCGGTTTGTCACCGGCAGTCTCCTTAGAGTGCCCACCATGACGTGCTGGTAACTAAGGACAAGGGTTGCGCTCGTTACGGGACTTAACCCAACATCTCACGACACGAGCTGACGACAGCCATGCAGCACCTGTCTCAATGTTCCCGAAGGCACCAATCCATCTCTGGAAAGTTCATTGGATGTCAAGGCCTGGTAAGGTTCTTCGCGTTGCTTCGAATTAAACCACATGCTCCACCGCTTGTGCGGGCCCCCGTCAATTCATTTGAGTTTTAACCTTGCGGCCGTACTCCCCAGGCGGTCAACTTAATGCGTTAGCTGCGCCACTAAGAGCTCAAGGCTCCCAACGGCTAGTTGACATCGTTTACGGCGTGGACTACCAGGGTATCTAATCCTGTTTGCTCCCCACGCTTTCGCACCTCAGTGTCAGTGTTGGTCCAGGTGGTCGCCTTCGCCACTGGTGTTCCTTCCTATATCTACGCATTTCACCGCTACACAGGAAATTCCACCACCCTCTACCACACTCTAGTCAGTCAGTTTTGAATGCAGTTCCCAGGTTGAGCCCGGGGATTTCACATCCAACTTAACAAACCACCTACGCGCGCTTTACGCCCAGTAATTCCGATTAACGCTTGCACCCTCTGTATTACCGCGGCTGCTGGCACAGAGTTAGCCGGTGCTTATTCTGTCGGTAACGTCAAAACAATCACGTATTAGGTAACTGCCCTTCCTCCCAACTTAAAGTGCTTTACAATCCGAAGACCTTCTTCACACACGCGGCATGGCTGGATCAGGCTTTCGCCCATTGTCCAATATTCCCCACTGCTGCCTCCCGTAGGAGTCTGGACCGTGTCTCAGTTCCAGTGTGACTGATCATCCTCTCAGACCAGTTACGGATCGTCGCCTTGGTGAGCCATTACCTCACCAACTAGCTAATCCGACCTAGGCTCATCTGATAGCGCAAGGCCCGAAGGTCCCCTGCTTTCTCCCGTAGGACGTATGCGGTATTAGCGTCCGTTTCCGAACGTTATCCCCCACTACCAGGCAGATTCCTAGGCATTACTCACCCGTCCGCCGCTCTCAAGAGAAGCAAGCTTCTCTCTACCGCTCGACTTGCATGTGTTAGGCCTGCCGCCAGCGTTCAATCTGAGCCATGATCAAACTCTTCAGTTCAAACATCTTTGGGTTTTTAAGAAACCCTAAACTTGGCTCAGCAATCGTTGGTTACATCTTTGATTTCTCGCGGAGTAACTTGTGATGCTGATAATCTTGTTGACTATCAGTCTGACTCCACAAGCACCCACACGAATTGCTTGATTCAGTTGTTAAAGAGCGGTTGGTTAAGATCTTTCGTCTCAACCGAGGCGCGCATTCTACAGCAGCCTCATTTACTGTCAAGTGGTTATTTTCAGAAGTTTTCGAAGATTTCTTCAACAACTTCAACCACTTGCGCTTGCGATCTCTCGTAAGCGGGAGGCGAATTTTACAGCGTTACACGCTGCTGTCAACACCTCTTTTTCAACTTCCTTTTGGCTTCGATGAACTGAAGCACCCTGCTGCTGAAACCTACTTAACTCATTGTTTACCAAGGAGTTTTCCGTTTCGACTGCGCCGGAAGTGGGGCGAATTATAGGCTTCCAGAATCTGCCGTCAAGGGTTAATTACGCTTTTGTTGCTGAGGGCGCTTTTTTAGTAATAAGACGCGGGATCCGACGCATCACCGGCGGCACACGCAAAATCAGCAGTAGCGCACCTATAGAAGCATAGATAGCCCACTCCTTAAGGTCAGCCCGGACTATCCACAGCATGTGCAGCAAACCGAGCCCCAGAATCACGTACACCAAGCGATGCAATTTCTTCCAGCGACTGCCCAGCCGACGCTGGCTGTAACGATTGGAGGTCACAGCCAAAACCAGTAGAGACAAAAACCCCAACGCACCGACAATTATGTACGGGCGCTTACGCAATTCCACACCCAGCTGCGACCAGTCAAGCCCGAGGACGAATACGCAATAAGCCGCCAGATGCAGTACCACATAGGCAAAGCACCACAACCCCAGCTGACGACGCACCGCTATCCACCCCGCCCAACCGCTCAACTTCTGCAGCGGCGTCATCGCGAGCGTGACCAACAAAAGAATCAAGGTGCCCAGCCCTAGGCGATCAACCAGCACTTTGCCCGGGTCGGGCCCCAGGGCAAAACTCCAGGCCTCATATAGCCAGAACAACGGCCATACGGCAGCTGCAATAAAGACGCCGATGCGCCAGGCCGAATACCGCATCAGTAGTTCTTCTTCAGGTCGAGACCTGTATAGAGAGAAGCAACCTCATCCGAATAGCCATTGAACATCTGCGTCTCACGCACGTTCGGACTGAAAAGGCCGCTCGGCAACCGACGCTCACGCGCCTGTGTCCAACGCGGATGATCAACCGTAGGGTTCACGTTCGCATAAAATCCGTACTCATCGGCAGCGATGCTTTGCCAGGTCGTTTTAGGCTGCTCGCTCACAAGGCTGATCCGCACAATCGACTTCACGCTCTTGAAGCCATACTTCCAAGGCACCACCAAACGCAAGGGCGCACCGTTCTGGTTAGGCAGCTCTCGCCCGTACATACCTACGGCGAGGATCGCCAATGGATTCATCGCCTCGTCCAGACGCAGCCCTTCTATATAAGGCCAGTCGATCAGGCCAAAGCTGGAGCGCTGACCCGGCATGCTCTTCGGATCCTGCAGCGTCTCGAAGCGGATGAATTTTGCTTTGGAGGTAGGTTCAACCTGCTTGAGCAAGGCGGAAATAGGAAAACCAATCCAGGGGATAACCATCGACCACGCCTCGACGCAACGCAGACGGTAGATGCGTTCTTCCAACTCGTAGGGCTTCATGAAGTCTTCCAGGGCGTAGCGCCCAGGCTTGCCGACCTCACCATCAATCACAACACTCCAGGGCTCAGTCTTGAGTGAACCCGCGTTTGCCGCCGGATCGCCCTTGTCTGTGCCGAACTCATAGAAGTTGTTGTAGTGGGTCGCATCCTTGAACGGCGTGATGGCCTCATCCTTGACCGTAACTGCCTGCCACTTCGTGCCTGGTAACTTTTGCGCAAACCAGCTGGGCGCCTTGCCCGGCTCGACATCGGCATAACGTGCCGCCTCTTCGGCACTGGCCCAACGTGGCAGGCTGCTGGCGGCAATACCGGCAAGCGCACCACCGAGCAAGCTGCGGCGAGAGAGATAGAAGGATTCAGGCGTGACATCCGACTCGTGGCAATCGGACGCTTTGGGCAATTTGATTAACATGGCAACTCCGCAGCATTGGAGGACAGGTGCACCAATAGACTGCGGAGTATGAGGGAAATTACATTAAGGCAACGTTTTGTCCCGGCGCAGATGCAGCAGATACTGAATCGGCCCGGAAGCAGCGTAGACCAGGAAGGCCAGCAATAGAATTCTCGGCGGGTCACTGAACACCACCGCAAACACCAGCACCACAACAAGAATCGCCACGAACGGTACACGGCCCTTCAGGTCGAGCTCCTTGAAGCTGTTGTACTTGATGTTGCTGACCATCAGCATGCCGGCCGCCGCAACCATCAACGCCACCAGGAACGACATCTTCGAACCCTGGATGCCGTAGTCACTGAACGCCCAGACGATTCCCGCCACCACGCCAGCAGCCGCCGGGCTGGCCAGGCCAATGAAGTAGCGCTTGTCGGCAGTGCCTACCTGAGTGTTGAAGCGCGCCAGGCGCAACGCTGCGCCCGCCACATAGATGAAGGCCACCATCCAGCCGACCTTACCCATATCACCCAGCGCCCAGGCGAACGCCAGCAACGCAGGGGCAACACCAAAGGCAACCATGTCCGACAGCGAGTCGTACTCGGCACCGAAGGCACTTTGGGTATTGGTCATGCGCGCGACACGACCATCCAGGCCATCAAGCACCATGGCGACGAAGATGGCGATGGCCGCAAAACCAAAGTACTTGCTGGCACTCGCGGCATCCCCTGCCGCCAGCGCGCTCTGGGCACTCATCGAGTTGATGATGGAATAGAAGCCGGCAAACAGGTTCGCCGTGGTGAACAGGTTGGGCAGCAGATAGATGCCACGATGCCGGACCTTGCGGCCTTCCGCGTCATGCCCTTCTTCGACATGTTCATCGATCGGTAGCAGGCTTTCGGCGTCAGAAGCCTGGTTTGGCTCTTCGGGACGTTCGCTCATGGACTTTACCTTGCAACGGTGTGAAAAAAATTCGACAGATACTTGCCGCGAGTGTTCGCCGGCAAACGATGCAGCTTTATACCAGAACCGGCTTGCCCAAACGAAAAAACGCGGCCGAAGCCGCGTTTTCCCTTGATACGTACGACTTAGTTCTTGGCTTTGTCGACGATCTTGTTGGCACCGATCCACGGCATCATGGAGCGCAGTTGCTCGCCGATGACTTCGATACCGTGAGCGGCGTTGTTACGACGCTTGGCGGTCATCGAAGGGTAGCCGGTAGCGCCCTCGCTGATGAACATTTTGGCGTACTCGCCGTCCTGAATGCGTTTCAGGGCGTTGCGCATAGCCTGACGGGACTCGGCGTTGATCACTTCCGGGCCAGTCACGTACTCACCGTACTCGGCGTTGTTGGAGATCGAGTAGTTCATGTTGGCGATACCGCCTTCGTACATGAGGTCAACGATCAGCTTCAGTTCGTGCAGGCATTCGAAGTAGGCCATTTCTGGCGCGTAGCCAGCTTCAACCAGGGTTTCGAAACCGGCTTTTACCAGTTCAACGGTACCGCCGCACAGTACGGCTTGTTCGCCGAACAGGTCGGTTTCAGTCTCGTCCTTGAAGGTGGTTTCGATGATACCGGTACGGCCGCCGCCAACACCGGCCGCGTAGGACAGCGCAACGTTCTTGGCGTTGCCCGAAGCGTCCTGATAGATAGCGATCAGGTCCGGGATACCGCCACCCTTGACGAACTCGGAACGCACGGTGTGGCCCGGAGCCTTCGGCGCGATCATGATCACATCGAGGTCAGCACGTGGCACAACCTGGTTGTAGTGAATCGCGAAGCCGTGGGAGAAGGCCAGGGTGGCGCCCTTCTTGATGTTCGGCTCGATTTCGTTCTTGTACAGCGCGGACTGGAACTCGTCCGGGGTCAGGATCATGACCAGGTCGGCAGCCGCAACAGCGGAAGCAACGTCAGTCACTTTCAGGCCGTGGGCTTCTGCCTTGGCAACGGTAGCCGAGCCTTTGCGCAGGCCAACGGTAACGTCAACGCCGGAATCTTTCAGGTTGCACGCTTGAGCGTGGCCCTGGGAACCGTAACCGATGATGGCGACTTTCTTGCCCTGGATGATCGACAGGTCACAATCTTTATCGTAATAAACTTTCATGAGGTTCCTCTATATATCCAGGCCGTAAGGCCATTCGCTAATTGGGTTAGATGCTGAGTACTTTGTCGCCACGGGCAATCCCGGTGACACCACTGCGTACGGTTTCCAGAATCGAGGCCGTCCCGATCGACTGGATGAAGCTGTCCAGCTTGTCGCTCGTACCGGTCAGTTGCACGGTATAAACGCTGGCGCTCACATCGACGATCTGCCCGCGATAAATATCGGTAGTGCGCTTGATCTCGGCACGCTGGGCGCCTGTGGCCTTGACCTTGACCAGCATCAGCTCGCGCTCGATGTGAGCACTTTCCGACAGGTCGACCAGCTTGACCACTTCGATCAGCTTGTTGAGGTTCTTGGTGATCTGCTCGATCACCTCATCGTGGCCCACGGTGGTCAACGTCAGGCGCGACAGGGTCGGGTCTTCGGTCGGGGCCACGGTCAGGCTTTCGATGTTGTAGTTGCGTTGCGAAAACAGGCCGACAACACGAGACAGAGCGCCGGGTTCGTTCTCCAGAAGCAGGGAGATAATGTGCCGCATGATTAAGTACGCTCCGTCTTGTTCAGCCACATGTCGCGCATAGAGCCGTCTTTGATCTGCATCGGGTAGACGTGCTCGCTGGTATCCACCTGAATATCGATGAACACCAGGCGGTCCTTCATGGCGAACGCCTCTTCCATCTTCGGCTTCAGATCTTTCAAATCGGTGATGCGCATGCCGACGTGGCCATAGGCTTCAACCAATTTGACGAAATCCGGCAACGATTCCATGTAGGAATGGGAGTGACGGCTACCGTAGCTCATGTCCTGCCACTGACGAACCATGCCCAGCACGCCGTTGTTCAGGCAGACGATCTTCACGGGAAGACCGTACTGCAGGCACGTCGACAGCTCCTGGATGTTCATCTGGATGCTGCCTTCACCGGTGACACAGGCCACGTCGGCATCCGGAAAGCTCAGCTTGACGCCCATGGCCGCCGGGAAACCGAAGCCCATCGTGCCCAGGCCACCGGAGTTGATCCAGCGGTTAGGCTTGTCGAACTTGTAGTACTGCGCGGCGAACATCTGGTGCTGGCCCACGTCGGAGGTCACAAAGGCGTCGCCCTTGGTCACTTCGCACAGGGTCTCGATCACGGTTTGCGGCTTGATGATGCTGCCGTCACCCTTGTCGTAAGGGAACAGGCCGCGATCACCGCGCCATTCGTCGATCTGCTTCCACCAACTGGCAACGGATTCCTTGTTCGGCGCTTCGCCGATGTCCTTGAGCGCGGCGACCATTTCGGTCAGCACGCTTTCCACCGGACCTACGATCGGCACGTCGGCCTTGATGGTCTTGGAGATGGACGCCGGGTCGATGTCGATATGGATGATCTTGGCATTCGGGCAGAACTTGCTCGCGCCGTTGATCACGCGGTCATCGAACCGTGCGCCAACCGCCAGGATCACGTCGGCGTGGTGCATGGCCAGGTTGGCGGTGTAGCTGCCGTGCATGCCGAGCATGCCGACGAACTGACGGTCAGAACCCGGGTAGGCGCCGAGGCCCATCAGGGTATTGGTGACCGGCAGGTTGAGCAGCTTGGCCAATTCGGTCAGCGGTGCGGAACCGCCCCCCAGAATCACGCCACCGCCGGAGTACAGCACCGGGCGCTTGGCCGCCAGGAGCATTTCTGCGGCCTTGCGGATCTGCCCAGAGTGCCCACGCACGGCCGGGCTGTAGGAGCGCAGCTTGGCTTTCTTCGGGAAAACGTATTCGAATTTCTCGGCCGGGTTGGTCATGTCCTTGGGGATATCCACCACGACAGGACCCGGACGACCGGATTGTGCGAGGTAGAACGCCTTCTTCATGACTTCCGGGATTTCCGACGCGTGCTTGATCATGAAACTGTGTTTCACGATCGGCCGGGAGATACCGATCATGTCGGTTTCCTGGAACGCGTCGGTGCCGACCATGGTGCTGGCAACCTGGCCGGAAATGATCACCATCGGAATGGAGTCCATATAGGCCGTCGCGATGCCGGTGATGGCATTGGTTGCGCCTGGGCCAGACGTTACCAGTACCACGCCGGCTTTACCGGTGGCACGGGCGTAACCGTCAGCCATATGGGTCGCGGCCTGTTCGTGGCGAACCAGGATGTGGGTAACAGCCGGTTCCTTGAACAGTGCGTCGTAGACATGCAGCAGAGCACCACCCGGGTACCCGTAGATATAGTCGACGCCTTCGTCACGCAAAAAGCGGACGAGCATCTCACCGCCAGATAAAAGCTCCACGTTGTTCACCTCTAAAACGCCAGAATACCGTCCGTTGAAAACCGACGGGTCTTAATAGGTTTACTTCTCAACAGAGCATGAGCGACGGTGGTCGCCGACTACGTCAGCACTGACTGAGCAAGTATTGGGATCGTCCCAAGTGTTGCGGGCTTTTCCCACCCAGCGCGAGGTAACGCGTTGCGGGTGTTACAGGTCGGCGCGGATGTGCGCCTCATGATCTGCTGAGCGGGCCTGCTTCTGGCAGTCCCGATACAGCGGACTTTGGATTCTTCTGTTTCAGGCCCTTCAAGTCAAGCAATAATTGCGCTTTTTTCCAACTAAGCGCATGAGAACGTAGAAGAAAGGCCTTTGAGGAGGGATAAAACTCGCCTGAATGTCGTCAAGCGGTAGAAATGTGCGCAAGACTGCCGGAAAACCCGGCAGTCAGGCAATTAACGAGCGTCAGCGATCAGTTGGTCGAACTTTTTCAGCGCGTTACGCAAGCCAAGGCTCTCGCGAGGACGGTCGGCATACACCATCTCGGCCATTTCCAGAATGCCGGACGCATTGGGCAGAGGCAGGTCCTGCTCGAGGATCTGCTTCATGCGCACCAGGAAAATCCATTGCAGCCACTGGTGGAAATCCAGGGTATCGACCGAAAACGGCTCGACGCTGCCGAGCGCTTCAGCGCTGGGGGGCACCTCGTCCCACCAGCCCTGCACGCGCAACTCTCGTTCGATCAACAACAATTGTTCAGCAATTGCCGGAAAACGTGCATCCATCAGAGATTGACCTTGGCTTTTGCTCGCGCCTGGGCAGCGCCGGCGGCATCGCCCTGCGCGGCACGCGCATCTCCAATCAACGCCCACAGACTGGCTTGCAGGTCCGGACGACCATTAGCCATTGTCAAACCGCGACGCGCGAACTGCTCGGCTTGCGGCGCATCACCCTGGGCCATGCGTACCTGCGCCAGGCGATACAACACTTGGGGTTCGCGCGGGGCAACGCGTTGGGCGCGCTCAAGGCTCGACGAAGCGCCATTGAGATCGCCACCGGCCTGCTGTTGCTGGGCGGTGGTGAGCAGCGCCAATACCGGGCCATCCAGTTGCTCGTCCGCCGACAGGCCGCCAGCAGCGGACGACGAAGGGATGCCGCTTGGCGTCGATGGCATGGTGTAGGTGCCCTGGTTGATCGGCGCCGCTTGCATCGGCGTCGAATCGATCGGCCCCGACGTGCTCGGCCCTGGGGTCCAGGGTTCGGCACTGATCGGCGCTGCGGTTGCAGCCCCACTGCCCGGCACCATCACCACTACGCCCGAATCCTGCGGCATTGCCTGAGGCTTGGCCTGTGCCGGACGGTTCGTCACCGTCTGACGAAACCCGCCATTGGCCGAAATACGGTCGTTACTGGAGACGTTCGTACTCGAATCCACAACCGGGATCGAGCCGCGCTGCACGCTGGAGCAACCGCCGAGCAAAGCCAGAACGGTAATCGCTGGAATCCACAACTTGTTCACTTGAAACCCTCTTTGCTTAATTCATCCAGCCCTTGACCCAATCCATCACCGAGTCCGCGTCCGCCGGGGCGCTGCCCCCGCATGCGGCACCGGGTGGTGGCTCGCTGCCACGAATATACGGCATCTGCACCGCGCCCGGGCAGTTGGCATCCGAACCTTGGCCGGTGTGCGGATCAATCCAGGCCTGCACGATGTTATCCGGCTGCGGCATGTTGAGCGGCAACGGGTCAGCCTTGCGCATGAAGCTGGTCCAGACCTGCAGCGCACCGGTCGCACCGGTGAACGGGGTCTTGCCATTGTCGTCACGGCCCAGCCATACCACGGCCAGTACGTCCTGGCCGAACCCTGCGAACCAGCTGTCGCGCGAGTCGTTACTGGTGCCGGTCTTGCCGGCCAGCGTCAGGTTCGACGGCAGCACGCTGTAGACCGAACGCCCGGTACCTTCACGCATCACGCGCTGCATGGCGTTCTGGATCAGGTAGATGGAGCCCGCGTCGAAACGCTGCTGGATCTGGAACGGGTAACGCTTGAGCGGTTCGCCCTCGGCCGTCAGCACGCTACGAATGCCGCGCATCGGCGTATTGAAACCACCGTTGGCCAAGGTCTGGTACATGGTGGCCACTTCCATCGGGCTCATCGCCGCCGCACCCAGCAGCATCGACGGGAACGCCGGGAACTCTCGTTCGATCCCCAATCGTGCCAGCGTCTTCAGGACATTCGGCACACCGACTTCGAGCCCCAGGCGCGACGTCGAGATGTTGTAGGAATGCGCCAACCCTTGATACAGGAATACGGTGCCGTGAGAGCGGCGGTCGAAGTTCTTTGGCGTCCATACCTGGCCATCGGCACCTTTGATCGACAACGGATCATCCGACAACCAACTGGTCAGCGTGTACTTGCTCGGTTTTTCCAGGGCGGTCAGGTAAACCGCCGGCTTGACCAGCGAGCCGATCGGGCGCACGGCATCCAGAGCGCGGTTGAACCCGGCGAAACTGGCCTGACGGCTGCCGATCATGGCCTGCACCTCACCGGTTTCCGGGTTGGTCACGACCATGGCGGCCTCTACTTCATCGGAGCCTTTACGGCCCGTCAGGCGTTTGAAGGTGTCATTGACCGACGCCTCGGCCTTCATCTGCAGAATCGGGTCAAAGCTGGTGAAGATGCGCAGGCCTTCTTCGGTCAAGTCTTCGTCGCGATAGTCTTCACGCAGCTGACGTTTGACCAGGTCGATAAAGCCGGGGAAGGAGCTGTCTGCCAGCTTGCCGCGGGTGGTGACGCCCAGGGGCATTTTCTTCG